>CANHCT010000023.1 GCA_947459175.1 Hymenobacteraceae bacterium | reverse complement strand
TAACAATCCGGCATATTTTTTAGCCAGGTCTTTGCGCAGTTTGCCTTCGGCTCCGGCCACCTGTTCAGCCTCCGGCTGCAAACCTGTGTCGGGGTTTCGGCCCAGTTCCTGATACAATTTTTGCCTGATCTTCTCCGGTCCCCAACCCTTCACTTTAGATTTTCCGCGGATATAGGCCTGCTGAAAACGAATTTCATTGATAAAATCCTCCTCTTCAAGGCTTTGCAGGATAGAATCCCTCCAGTTTTCATCGGCGCCCATCCGAATCAGTTTATGCACCACCTGCCGCTTGCTCCGCTCCTGATAGGCGCAGAAATGCCTCAATTTCTCCAGGCATTCTGCAAAAGTAAGTGGCTTTTTATCCTGATTTTCAGGAGATTTCATCTCTACGGAAGCATGGCCTTAAAGGCTGCGTAAGTATTGGGGCTGAGTGGCGTTTTGGTGCATTGCAGGGCATCGGCTTTTTTGTTGATGGCCTCCACCCGGTTGTCCGGATTGGGATGTGTACTGAGCCACTGCGGCACCGAAGGGTTGTTGCCCTCGGCAATCATCTTTTCAAAAAAACCGGCTGTTCCGTTGCAGGCATACGAAGTGACAGAAAGCAACTCCACGGATTTATCGTCGGCTTCTCTTTCAAATTCCCGGCTGTTTTGCAAGGTCTTGAGGCCCAGTGCAATCTGTGCAATGGCCCCGGCATTTTCTCCCAATATGGCATTGATAAGAAATTGATAGCCATAAGATTTGGTAAGCTGCCGGCTGGTATGCCTCAAATCGGCATGGGCAATTTCATGCCCCATCACGCCTGCCAGCTGATCTTCAGTATCCAGGTATTTAATGAGCCCGGTGTAAACATAGATGTAGCCGCCCGGTGTGCAAAAGGCATTCTTGGTATTGTCGTCACGAATAATTTTTACCTGCCAGACAAATTCATTTCGGTAGGCCAGCTTGCCGGAGTTCAAAAGTTTATCGGTGATTTCCCGGATTTTCTGATAGGCAGCCGGATATTGACTTTCATCTAAAAGAGGGAATTCAGCTGGTTTGGAAGCTATTTCCTGGCTTACCTGCAGGCCAAGCCTTTTGTCTTCTTGCACACTCAGAAGATTGAAATTCTGATTTTTATCACAGGATGCCAGAAATACTCCCTGAATCAGAAATAAAAATCCGGCTGCCAGTTGTCTGAATTTGCGCTGCTTTCCCATCCTCAGTATTCCATTTCAATCACATTATCCGGAACCACTAACTTGCCTTCGGTAGAGGATTTAATTTCGTCCACACTTACGCCTTTGGCCCTTTCCAGAAGCAAAAATCCGCCCTCAGGCAGTACATCAAATACCCCCAGTTCGGTCACAATTTTCTTTACACAGCGAAGGCCCGTAATCGGTAAGGTACAGGATTTCAATAATTTGGATTTACCGTCTTTGCTTCTGTGCTGCATGGCAACAATTATATTTTTTGCGCTTGCCACCAGGTCCATGGCCCCGCCCATTCCCTTCACCATTTTGCCCGGGATTTTCCAGTTGGCAATGTCACCGTTCTCCGAAACCTCCATGGCACCCAAAACCGTGAGGTCTACATGGCCTCCCCGGATCATAGCAAAACTGTCGGCCGAGCTGAACAGCGATGAACCGGGTATCATGGTAATGGTTTGCTTACCGGCATTGATGAGGTCGGCATCTACATCGGCCTCTTTCGGAAATGGTCCGATGCCCAGCAATCCGTTTTCCGACTGCAATACCACATTCATCCCTGCAGGTATGTAGTTGGCCACCAACGTGGGAATGCCGATTCCAAGGTTGACATAGTATCCGTCTTTCAGTTCAAGTGCGATGCGTTTTGCAATACCGTTTTTATCCAGCATAAAATTTTCGGTGTAAAATCGGGTTCAAAAATGGAAAAGAAAATCAAGTGAAGGAAATCTGTTCCGTGCCAATCGGTGAAATTGAAACCAAAAATGAACTTTTCTTTGAAAGAGAAAGAAAACAATCTTCTGTTTCAACAGCAGGACAAGAGAAGCCGTGCCGGAATCAGGAAATCAGCTCCCGGTATAAATCTGTAAAGGCCTTTGCCTGAACCAGCTGCGAGTATTTCCCTGCGGCATCCAATGCAATCTTGCCTTGATTGAAGGGATGCATCTCAGTCTTGCAGATGGCCTCCGCCAGTCCTGCAGCCGATACTTCGTAACTCAAAAAGCCATTTTCACTGTTGGCAACCATTTCGGGCATTCCGCCTATGGCGAATCCCACTACCGGCACACCGCAGGCAATGCTTTCCACCACCACATTGGGCAGATTGTCTTCACGGGCAGGATGAACAAAAATATCGGCGGCATTGTACACAATTGCCATCAGCCTTTCATCTACCAGCGTACCCAGGTGGATGTGCTCCACGGGTGTTTCGGCACTTTTCTCAAGTTGCTTTCCCACCGTACACAAAACCCATTTTTCCGGATCAGGCAGTAAAAAGAGTGCTTCCTGAAGAATATCAAAGCCCTTTCTTTCATCCTTCAGGCTTTGGATAACCGAGAGCATAATGCGCTTGTTTTCAGGCAGATTCAATGCTTTGCGGCAGGCCAAGCGGTCGGCCGGTTTAAACACAGCGGTATCCAACCCGTTGGGGATAGCCCGGGTTTGAAAACCATTGAAAAGTGAACTTTCGGCGGCTTTACTGCGCATCCATTCGGAGGGTGCAGTTATGGTGAGTTCGGGTTTGTAAAAATTGAACGCAGCCTTTTTGATATTCCAGAAATGATGGGCCAACCGGGGCATATTGGTCCGCTTCAGCAAGGGACATTCCAGACAATCGGTTTTATAGTTTTCGCAGGAGCCGGAATAGTGGCAACCTCCGGAAAAGGCATGGAAGTCATGCATGGTCCAGATCAGGGGCTTCTTTCCGGCCGAAGAGACGAGATTGTCTACACTTATCCACTCATTTACCCAATGCAAATGCACCACATCAGCCCATTCCCAATGTGGTGAACGGGTTACATCGAAGGGGGCAGAGGGGAAACTGAATTTGCCGGACAGATTATCGCCTTCAGAAATCTGAAGCGAAACGCGCTGCTTATGCTCGCTGCGCTGCCGGAACTTCAATTTGATTTTTTCCGGCCATCCTTTATGGGGCTGAAATACATAAGACTCCGGAATCTGATGGTTGGATTTGTGAAGGCAAAGAAACCGGGAATTGACCCCGATGGCCAGCAAACCAAGATGGAGCCGAATGGCGGCAATGGAAGCTCCTCCTACATCGTAAGAACTGCAAATCAGGATGTTGAGATTTGCTTTACTGCCCATCAGTCGTTTTCGGTTCGCTTGAAAATACTGGTGTTGTAGCCCGGCAATCTGGATTTATTCAGGCCAATAACCAGGTAAATCAGGTTTACAACAAAACAAAAAAACAAACCCAGGCTTTCTCTTGCTTCTTCTATAAAAGGCAATGCCATGTCAAGCGAACCTGCTTTTTGTTCCTGACGGAGCCAAAAGGAAACAGAATCGGGAAAAAGATGCCAAGCCCAGAAAAAGTAAACCGGACAAAGCATCAAAAGCAACATGGGATTGTAGTAGTTTCTGCCGCTGCAATAAGCAGTGTAGGCCGAAAAAAGGTAAGCCGGAACCCACAGCCATGGGTCCGGGTCATTGAACTGAAGGACAGAGAAAACTACAAAAATAAAAACAAGAAAATAGGATATGTATTTCAATGTATTAAACCTAAAAATCGAAGGGCGAAATTATATGGATTTCAGCAGGAAAATTTACGGGGATAAAAAAATAAAAAAACCCTGATTAACAGGGTTTTTAAATATTCTTTACAGCATTTTACTTGCCTGCGAGAAGATTGAGCAGGTTTTGATAGGCATTTTTGTAGCCATCTACACTGCTTTCTGAGCTCGAGGCTTCACGATAAAACGACAGAGCGTCCATAAAGAGGTTGTGCTCTTCACATATCATGCCATTCACCATGTAGGAAGCGGAGTTTTTCTCATTGCTCAATCCAAGGTCGGCAACGGTTTCGTCTGAAGCAAGTTTGAAAGTGTATTCCCTGGATTTGATGGCCTGTTTTCCTGCAACCCGGACTGCCACAATCAGATTTTTGCCATGACGATTGAAAAGGGGGCCAAAATCCACTGCGGCTGAGTTTTCTTTGGTCCTGGCTGTAAATACCACTTCGTTAAACAGGTTGTTTACTTCCAGAATGTACTCTGCATCTTTCACATTGCTGACCCAGCTGAGGGTGTAGGATTTTCCCAAAACCTCGTTGGAATTGAGGGCAATCATTTTGATGCGGTAGTTGGTAGAAGCCCGCTCTACCGAACCCGTTACCTCCATGTATTTCCTATGGTTGGAATTGATGTCTTCGGCTTCTTCACGGGTCAGCTGCCCCATGACATAGCTTACATACTTTTCTGACACCTTTCCTTTTTTAGCCCCTGCCTTAACATTTTGAGACAAATCGTTTACGGCATATGTTCCGGGATTTTTCAGTTCCACGCCTTTTCCTGAACTGTGCATCAGACCGCAGTATCCCGATTCAATAAGAATGCTTTCGTCGGCCATGAGCTTGGTGCCTGTGGTGAGGGCAACAGGGCCGGAAGGTGTTTGTTTTTTTACTGAACCTGAGACACCAAGAACTTTAAAAGCAAAGGAACTCTGGGCGAAAGAATGGACAAAGCCCGAGAAGAAGATACCCGCAACGAGGATGAATTTTACTTGGTTTTTCATGGCTTTAAAGAATTAATGCGGCTTGTACGGCAGCGTTTCCTTTCGGTTTCATTTTTTTTAATAACCGCGGGCACACAGTACCACAGCCACACAACCACGGGCATCTTCATTGGCAGAAGAAGGGGTAGAAAACTCCACAAAGTAATCTTCTGATTTCTTTGGGACAAAAGTGTACCGATCCAGGGAAGGGTCGTCTTTATTGGTGAAAAGAACAAACCGATTGCGTGTCATCACTTTTACAGAGACAGGCCCGTCGAATCCTTCAGAATGAAAGAACAAGCGGTATTTCTGATTTCGAAATACAGAAACTGAAATGGTGGTGGTTTCACCGGCGAAAATGATGCCGGCAGAAATTCCTTCAAACTCATATGGTTTTATCTTTTCTAAATAGGCAGACTTGAGATCCCGTAGTTTGCACTGGGCCATGGAACTCTGATAAGTACCTGTAATAAAAAAGAAAGCGAATATGTAAAATAATTTTCTCATTTTCAGCGAGTTATGCATTTTCAACTTTGGATCTGATTTCTTTTAATTTCTTAATGAGTTCGTCGAGTTTCTTGTCATCCATTTCAAAAACCATGGGTTCAGTTTCGGTTTCCGGCTTTACTATGCCCGACTCTAAAATGGCTTTGGCTTCATTCAACTGTTTGATAAGCGGCTTGAAATCAAAGTTTTTCTGATTCTCGCCTAAAAGTTTAATCAGCGGATTAAGGGATACCAACTGATCGCCCACCATCTCCACAATGGCCTTGTTTTTATTACTTTTCGCAAGAGAAGCAGCAATGTAAACCGATTCGGTCCAGCCGCCTGCAAAGCTGACGAGGGTGACATCCAGTTTATCATTGTCTTTCAGGAAGGCGTCTGTTTCGGCAAATAAATCGCCGATAATGGTGGAAACAGAGTCCGCATTGTTCAGATTTGATTCAAATTTTTCCACATACTTATTTGACTCATAGATACTTTCGAGTCCAAGCTGCTGAGAGAGTGATTTGGTGACCTTCAGGATGTTTATAGAAGTTTGGGTCTGGTTGTTGATGGCAGTGTAGGCCATATCCACGCCGTATATACCCAGGCCAAGTGCCCTGTCGTATGTATTCATCAACTTTCCGCTATTTGCTGTATTCAACAAAAGGGAATTGTCGAATTTAAGCCCGGCATTTTTAAACATGAGGGCTACCTTAAGATGAGAAGGAAAGATGTGAACAAATTTATTTATCTGGGTTTTCACAGTATCCATCATAGCAGAATCTTCCTGCATAGCTTCGGATTCGGACTGTTTTTCTGTTTGTCCGCCGCATGCCACCAAGAAAATGAGAAGGAACGGGGCAAGCTTCAGAATGGGCGTTTTTTTCATATTAAATTGATTTTTTTCTGAAATTTAACTGTAACAGCTTTTTTAAAACATCGAAATAAAGGGACAAAAATAATGCAAATACCATTAGCCAAAGAACAAAAATATTGAACCGGAAGGTGCTGAAGGTTTTGCCCATAAATAATTTAACAGGAGAAAAGAAATGGCTCCGGTAATCCAGATAATTCCATGGAATTATCTCATCATTATAAACGGGATCCACCAATTGCACCAGATGGCCATCGGCGTGCACAATACGATTTTCCTGACCAGATCTTCTTACAAAATCCTGCAATGCTTCGTTGTGGTGATTTCGGTATAATCCCAAATATCCCGATTTGCCAACGGCAGACTGGATTTCATTTTCTTTCTTCTCTTTTCTGGTTTGAAAATAGCTAACCCGTTTTCGGTAATACCGCTCCAATCTGGACATGTATTTCTCCAGTTCCAATACTGAGGTTAGGGAAATATTTTCCGGTTTTAGCAGTCGAACATCAAAATGATGGTACTTGTTGAATCTGTTTTCTTTTTCAATTTCGTAGGCGAGTAAGGGATAATATTTTTGCGTGATTCCAATGGCGTTATTGATTTTCTCCGGTTGGGCTTCCATGAGGGCTTCATTCAATTTATTGGTGATGATGTCCATTTCGGGAAGCCAGTAAACCAGTTTAAAATTGGCTTTTGAGATTTCTTTATTCACTTTGAAAAAGGCCTTATCAAATTGATTATCTCTGAACTGAGCAAGGCACAATGCTTCAAAGGCCCAGCGACTCGCCATTAAATCACCCACAAAAGGCACCTTTCCATAGCGGGCAAGCGCAGGATTCATTTTATCAAAGTTTACGATGATGCCCCCCAGAATTAACTGCGGAATAAGCAAAATGGGAATGAGTATATAAATAGTAATGATGGCAGGAAAAGAAGACGAAATATTGAGAGCCAGCATATTAGCAAAGCAGGCACAGGAAAAAAGAACAATAAAATAGGTCCAGAATAAATCGGTGTTTCCTAAGATATAGCAGGAAAGCCCGGTAAAAAGGATGCTCTGAATAAACGAAATAAAAAACTGAATGCTGATTTTTGAAATGAGATATCCAAATCGGGACAATTGCAAAAACTCTTCCCGCTTCAAAATTTTCTGATCCTTAAAAATCTCTTCCGCACTGAGGGACAAGCCCATAAATAGTGATACAATGATGGAAATGAAAATGAAGCTGGGTAAGTTCTCATTCTCGGAAAAATAGTATTGGTTTTCGAAAGTAGTGGAAACAGGAAAATAGCGAACAATAAAAGCCAGAATAAATGCCAGCACCAATGGCTCTCCGATTGTGATCGCCAAATATTGTCTATTGGCTAATTTACTTAGACAATCTCTGGATAAAAAAACCAACATTTGGGTCCAGATGGTTGGCTTATTGTTGCTGCTTACTGAGAGTGGGATCGAATCTTCCGCAGGTAAAGCCGGTTCTGACTTCTGCCTGAATCGAGCATACCATTCTGCCGGGTTCGTTTTCCTGTCAGATATGGGATGACCAAACTCATCTATCACCTTACTTTCCACTATGTTAAATATCACCTCAGGGTTTATATTTCCGCAGGAAGGGCAGGCGGAAATGTGACTGGTAACATGGTTGATGGCCTTCTTGAAATATGAAACCGCTGCAATGGGATTTCCTGTAAAAATGGAATACCCGCCTACATCCAGAAGGATCAGCTGGTCGAAAAGCTTGTAAATATCCGAGCTGGGTTGGTGAATAACAGTAAAAATCAGGGTCCCTTTAAAACTCAGGTCCCGGAGGAGCGACATGATGTTGACGGAATCCCGGGATGAAAGTCCTGAAGTGGGCTCATCCACAAAAAGGACGGAGGGTTGGCGGATGAGTTCCAGAGAAATATTGAGTCTTTTCCTTTGACCGCCTGAAATAGATTTGCTCAGGCTGTTACCCACCTTCAGATTCCGGACCAGATAAAGACCCAGTTCCTTCAACAAGTTGTCTACCCTTTCCCGAATTTCGGCCCGGCTGTAATGAGGAAGACTGAGCAAAGCAGAGAAATACAAATTTTCAAACACCGTCAGGTCATCAATCAGCAAATCCTCCTGAGGAACATAGCCAAAATATTGCTTTACGCTCTCGGGATGGTTGTGTATATCCGTTCCGTTAAAAGTAACTTTACCCGAACCGGGCCGGTAATTTCCGTTGATAATATTGAGCAAAGTGGACTTCCCTGAACCACTGGGGCCCATTATGGCAATCAAATCGCCAGACTGGGCTTTGAAATTAAACTCATGAAGGCCCTGTTTTCCATTTGGGTGATGATAAACCAAATTGCTGCAAACCAAAACATTTGAATTTTGGTCTGCAGCCTGATGAATAGCACTCCACAAATTCGAAAAATGGAGTTGCTGAACGCCGTTCTCCGAAACCAACAACGAACCTGGTTTAAGAAAATAATTGACCCCAACCTTTACCACTTCATTATTGAGGTAAAGCTGATCGCGGGAACTGAGGACTTTAATAATGAAAAACCCCAGGTCTTTGAGAAATGAAAAAGCGATTTCAGAATTGGATTTAAAGCCTATGCTGAATTCCATTTTCTGAAATCGAATGGCGCCGGAATCCAGAATTCCCACTTCTTCCGACTTTAAAAGTTCCTTTTTATGACTGAAAACAAACTGATTGGTGATCTCTGTAAAGCTATCGGAGAAATGAAAGATCCGAGCCAGCGAAGAGATAAATTCAATCTCTTTTTCTGTGATGGTGCCATCAGCACGAACCAACTCGTTGAGCCTTACATAGATAAGAAATCGCTGCTCGGTACTGAGTTCATTGGCAACCTGAGAGGCAATCTCCTGCATCTCAGCCAGGCTCCCCTGGATGGTCTCGCAGTAATTGGCAAAGTAGTTTTTAAAAAACTTAAGCCTTGCATCATCGAAATGGGATTTCAAAAATCGATCGAATACCAAAATTTCCTCTTCAGCAATCCCGTCTGATTTGGCGATGATGGCAAAAATTTTAATTATCGATTCAAAAACGAAATTGGTCATCTATTTGAAATTCAAATGCTTACAAATCGTTTTGTTGAAAAAAAACAAATTTATGCAGGGCCGATTTGGGCATATTTACTTTTGGATTCTACTTGCAGGCAGCAAGAAAGCAAAATTGGAAGCTAAAAATCAAAAACTTATTGTATTTTCTGCACCCTCCGGTTCAGGGAAAACCACCATCGTCCGGCACTTGGTAAAGAAGTTCCCCATCCTCGGATTTTCAATATCGGCCTGCACCCGTGATAAAAGAGGACGAAATGAAGAGAATGGCAAAGATTATTATTTTTTGACCCCGGACGAATTCCGACAAAAAATTGTTAATCAGGAATTTGTTGAATGGGAAGAAGTGTATGAAGGAAATTTCTACGGAACATTGAAGTCAGAGATTGACCGAATTTGGAGCGAAGGGAAAATTGCCATTTTTGATGTGGACGTAAAAGGAGGATTGAGTCTGAAAGACTATTACAAAGAAAAGGCCCTGACCATATTCGTAAAAGTTCCTTCGATAGAAGAGTTGAAGGAAAGGTTAAAAAGCAGGGGAACAGAATCTGAAGACAGCCTGTCGAGAAGATTATTTAAGGTTCAGTTCGAAATGGGCTTCAAGGATAAATTTGATGTCATTCTGATAAATGACGATTTGGAAAAAACGCTGGAGCGGGCAGAGAAGCTGGTAAGGGAGTTTATTGAGAAATAGAAAACTACTTCCGCAATTCGGGCGGGAGGGTTTCAGGATTGTAGCGTATGAATTCTTTCCCGAAGTATCTGGAAATAAACAACTTGTGAGAAAGCACAAACCCTGATTCATTGGGAAAGATAAATTCCTGATCCGGAATATTTTGCAATTTAAAATTTTTGTATTCAACCTCGCAAGTATCTGATTTGCAGTTTTTTATATCGCTATATTGAGAAAGCTTGTATTGTCTGAAACCCAAAGCATTTCTCTTTAAAATATCATCCAATGCAGAGTTTAAATTTGGAGATATCAAAAAAACTATACAACAAATTAAAATAACAAAGACTTGCTGAAAAGGTAAATCTATTTTAATGGGTTGAAAAATTCCCCAGAACAAAAAAAGCAATAAATAAATTGCTACAAAATTTGAAATTAATCTAGAAGGAAAGTGACCATTGGTTCCATAGTAATAAACAATTGAAAAAATAAATATATTAATAAATACTATAAAAAATATTTTGGATGAGGACTTCAAAGCAAGTTGTATTCCAAAAAATCTATAAGAACAAAAACTACTAAACACAAAAATAAATAAATATGATAAAAAGTTATAGTTATAAATAAATTGATTTTGGAACATATATATGATTCCATTAAGAACAAACTGGAAATTCTTGACGGCATTTGGATTAGTAAGCCCAACTCTATTTCTTATTCCAGGCATTAATAACATAATTATCGTAAATAATACAACGAGAAATAAAGAAAAAATAGATAAAAATGAAATTTTATTTGACTTACTGTAGTTGTATATAAAATATATAGCAAAAAAAGTAAGGAGAAAATAGTTAATGTGAGGCATAAATCCCGAAGCGAAAAATATTATAATAAACATTAACAAAAAACTAGAATAATAGTATCTTTTTGATATGTGAATTAAAGCTAAAATAAATAATACTAACAATATCCAAAAAAAATATAAAAAATCATAATTAAATATAGTATCTAAAATATTTATCAGACTTTTGAAATTTTTTACTTCAATAATAAAATATAAAATTAACGTAAATAAAAAGCATGAAATTATATAAATATCTTTCTTTATTTTTTTAGTATTAAAATTTCTGTCGACCAAAATAAAAACTGCCATACAATGCATCATTAAACAGAGAGAACCAGTATATGCTAATGCTGAAATATTCCAGTATATAGTTTCAGCAGGAGATGCATTGTAAAGAATATAGAATGTAACAAAAACTACTGAACATATCAAGGAGATATTATTTCTTCGAGCAAAGCTTTTAATAAGAAAAAAGCAAGCACTGAATAACCATAAATAAATGAAAATAAAAAAGAAAAGGCCATAATCCCAAAAATCAAAGACCAATGGGATGCTTAGCTCTAATGCCAATATAAACCAACCCGCAAACCAAAACCCCAACCAATATTGAATAGCCCAGAAGAACCCTTTTCGGGTATCCTGTGCCATAATAAAATCGTCAGATACAGGAAAGCTGCAGTATCCAAGAAATGCAAAAATGCAAAACACAAAAAAGCAAGGAATAAGGACCAAAAAAGGTGAGTCCAAACCGGCTAATTTCAGCTTTGAAAAACGGGATTTTAATTCCATTGCGATTGTTTCTGACGGGTGAGTATTATGGTTTCATCTGTTCCTTATGATTTCTTCAGCATCTGCCATACTATCGGCAATACTGAGAAACCAATGATACCTAAAACCACCAGCTCAAAATTTTCTTTCACAATGGGGAAGTTGCCAAACCAATACCCCAGCAAGGTAATTCCTACGACCCATACGATGGCCCCGATGATGCAAAACATAATGTATTTGCCGTAATTCATGCTGCCGGCACCGGCCACAAAGGGAGCCAGAGTCCTCACTATGGGCACAAAACGGGCAATGATTACCGTCTGGCCGCCGTGCTTGGCGTAAAACTCCTCTGTTTTTACCAGATATTCCCGTTTGAAAAACAAGATTTTTTCCTTTTTGGCAATCTGACTTCCAAAGGTTTTGCCCACAAAATAATTCACATTGTCGCCCAGCAAGGCCGCTGAAATGAGGAGAGGAATCACAAAATATATGTTAATTCCCTGCCCTTCTGCTGCCGTAGCTGCCAAGGCCCCCACCGCAAACAGGAGTGAATCACCGGGCAAGAGGGGCATAACCACGAGGCCGGTTTCCACAAATACAATGAGGAATAATATCAGATAGGTGAGGGTTCCGTAATCTGCCACTATCTGATTGAGGTATTTATCCAGGTGAAGAAAAAAATCAAGGGCTTGTTTGAGGAGGTCAATCATGCGGCAAAATTGGGTGCATAATTTTAATTAGAAAAACCCGTTGCAGGATAATCCGACCGGAGACCAGCGTTTTTGTTTCGAATCAGTGAATCAGGGGATATCTTGAACTATAGGTTCACCGCCATCCGGATTTTTAAAATGCCCACTCCTCTATGCTGTAACGGAGCTTTTCTTTCCAAACTTCAGCCGGATTACCAAGCTCCATTCTAAGGTTGAATTTTCCGTTTTGCTCCTTTTCACCAGCCTCCAGCCGGAAGTGACCCTTGTTCATGCGGACATCAAAAAAGAAAAGCAAGGTATTATTGTTCTGAAATGCCGGCATTTTTCGAGGGGCTACACCGGGCATGGAAAGAATCAACCGGTTTTCGGGTTGCGGGTGCCAGTAAATTTGGTTGGCGGGAATTTGTTGACGAATCCAATTTTCAGCTTCCCGGCTTTCCTGCGGCCCGGTCCACTGGGCCGACAGCTGAAATGTTTCCCGGATGCTTTCTTCATCGCAGCCGATGGCCGAGGCCCAAACAGGACCTATGGTTTTTTCCATGGCTTCCGGTATTGCATCCGGAAAATAATCCTGCATGGCGAGCACTTTTAGCCGGGATCTGAGCATTTTGATGTCGGGCTTAAGGGCAAAGGCAATGCCACAGCTATCATTCATCTGCCAGTCCGGCATCCCGAAAGGCAAGAGCATGGAAGAATAACTATCCTCTCGGACCGCTGCCTCCACCACAAGATTTTTACCTTCCTGCCTGGCTTTGCCTTCTGCATCAAATTCAAAATCAAACAAACGGCCTGCCCATTCATTCTGAATCCAATGGATTCGGAATGACAACAAGTCTTCCCCCGTAAAAGGATCCGGGATTTCCTTTTTTTCTCTTGCCTGAATGTAATCTTTCAGCTTTTCTTCATCGGCTTTGGGCCCGCTGATGCCCCGAAAAAAATTAATCAGAACTATTTTATCGCTCCAAACGCACAATAAATCCGGTGCATACAAAGCCATAAATCCATCCCCGGCATTTTTGGATTCCTGCCGGGTCTGTTTTTCGAGAAAGGTCTGCCATTTACTGGTATTGGTAATCCCCGCTGCAAAAAAATAGCCCGACCAATCCCGGTCTGAACTTTGAAAAATGTAGGCAGGCTGAAAAAAATCCAAACCCGTGGACAAGGCTTCGAAGCCGGTAATGTCTCGGAACTCTTTCATCAGTTCGGGATTTTTGATGGATTCGGAAGCCATCTCGGGCAGGTTGATTTTCACCAGGACGGCAGACGAATCGGGAAGCAATGAGGTGCTCTTCTGCTGCATGCAGGAGGCAAATCCCAGCCAAACCACTGGGAAAAAGCATTGAATAAACTGAATCAATAACCGAAAATCAGGCGTCCGCAATTTCATTGAAAAATAAGGATTCAATATTGGGATATTCTTTTTCATTTTTCAATGCGGGAGTCAAAACAATTTCGGTTGTATATCCCTGACCGGACAAGCCAAAGGCATAGTATGTGAAATTCTGACCTGAAATTTCCGGCCCACTTCTGTCAAAATTTCCCGAATGTCCGCTTAAGAAAAGCCTGCTTCTGTCTTTTTGGCATCAGATGGTCCGAAAAAGGGTTCATGGGATTTTGGCACAGGAATTGAGTTATCATGGAGCAATTGAAAAATTTTGATTCAAAATCTTTAGTATGTCAGTAAACATTAAACCTTTGGCAGACAGAGTCTTGGTAAGACCCGCTGCCGCAGAAGAAAAAACTGCTTCAGGTATCATCATACCGGATACAGCAAAGGAAAAACCTCAAAGAGGAGAAATTGTGGCCATCGGCGAAGGTAAAACTGCTGATAACGGCACCCTGGTAAAACCTCAGGTTAAAATTGGTGATCAGGTTCTTTACGGCAAATATGCCGGTACTGAAATTACCGTTGAAGGGAAAGACTATCTCATCATGAGGGAATCAGACATTTTTGCAATTCTTTAATCTTCAATAAAAAATTAACAATCAATAAATTATGGCTAAGAAAATTTTCTTTGATACCTCAGCCCGCGAAAAACTGAAAATGGGCGTGGACACTTTGGCCGATGCAGTAAAAGTGACCCTCGGACCAAAAGGACGCAATGTAATCCTGGATAAAAAATTTGGAGCACCCTCTGTAACCAAAGACGGGGTTACCGTTGCAAAAGACATCGAACTGAAGGATCCTATCGAAAACATGGGAGCCCAGCTCGTGAAGGAAGTTGCTTCCAAAACCGCGGATTCTGCCGGTGACGGTACTACTACTGCAACTGTTCTGGCACAAGCCATCTTCACTACCGGTATCAAGTCGGTTACCGCCGGTGCCAATCCCATGGACCTGAAAAGAGGTATTGATAAAGCTGTTTCTGCAGTTGTAAAAAACCTCAAGTCTCAGTCCAAAACCATTTCCAACAATGCAGAAATTGCGCAGGTGGCCACCATCTCTGCCAACAACGACAAGGAAATCGGGGACATGATTGCCAACGCCATGGAAAAAGTGGGCAAAGACGGTGTCATCACGGTAGAAGAAGCCAAAGGCCGTGAAACTGAAGTAAAAACCGTAGAAGGTATGCAGTTCGACAGGGGATATCTTTCTCCTTACTTCGTGACCAATACCGACAAGATGGAGGCCGAACTCGATCGCCCTTACATCCTTATTTACGACAAGAAAATTTCTTCTATGAAGGAGCTCCTGCCCGTGCTGGAGCAAACAGCCCAAACCGGCCGTCCGCTTTTGATTATTGCAGAAGATGTTGACGGAGAAGCCCTTGCTACTTTGGTGGTAAACAAAATCCGCGGTGCCCTGAAAGTGGCCGCTGTAAAAGCGCCCGGATTCGGAGACCGCAGAAAGGCCATGTTGGAAGACATTGCCGTATTGACCGGAGGACAGGTAATTTCTGAAGAAAGAGGTTATAAACTGGAAAATGCCACTTTGGAATACCTGGGCGTTGCCGAAAAAATCATTGTGGACAAAGACAATACCACCGTGGTGAATGGTTCCGGTAAAAAAGCAGATATCCAGGCACGCGTTTCTCAAATCAAAGTTCAGATTGAAAATACCACATCTGACTACGACAAAGAAAAACTTCAGGAGCGCCTTGCCAAACTTTCCGGCGGAGTGGCCATCTTGTACATCGGAGCGGCTACCGAAGTGGAAATGAAAGAGAAGAAAGATCGTGTTGACGATGCCCTTCATGCTACCCGTGCTGCGGTAGAAGAAGGAATTGTCCCCGGTGGCGGTGTAGCTTTCCTCCGTGCCGTGGAATCGCTTAGCCATGTAAAAGGCTACAACGAAGACGAAAACATCGGAGTGAACATTGTGAAAACTGCTTTGGAAGCTCCCCTGCGTACCATCGTGGCCAACGCCGGCGGCGAAGGTTCAGTGGTAATCAACAAAGTGCGTGAAGGAAAAGGAGATTTCGGATACAATGCCCGCGACGATAAGTATGAAAACTTCTTCGCTGCCGGCATCATCGACCCCACCAAGGTTTCACGCCTTGCGCTGGAAAATGCAGCCTCCATTGCCGGATTGTTGCTCACCACCGAGTGCGTGATTGCCGATGACCCCGAGACCAAAGAACCCATGCCTCCCATGGGCGGCGGCGGAATGGGCGGAATGATGTAATCCACCTTTTTGTTTCAACCACAAAAACAGCCATCTCAGCAACGGGGTGGCTGTTTTGTTTTCATAAACACCATTTCAGACCTGAATAAAGTTTGGAGAAACAGAAGTGAATGATTGGACAAGCTCCGAAAGAAGTAAATGAAAAAAGATCCCTTCCATTGGGCAGTTTTGATTTTGGACTTGCTGGTTGCAATTAAGAACATCCATAAAATTATTTTCCGGCTTTTCCCTGCTTCATTAGCTTTGCCTCCATATTACGATGGTGAAAAGGCAGGAGAAAATTGTCAGTCGGTTTCTGCAAAGGGATGTGGTGCTGGATTTGGTTTATCCGGCTGAATTTCAGATCAGAGGAGATTCCTTGCTGCGGTTTTTGCTGGTCAACGACGGGCAGGATTCCGAAGCCTACCGGCTGCAGGAGGTAATGACCGATGCCCATGCCACAGGTCAAATCAGGCCGACCCTGGCAGTGGCTGTTCATGTAGGGGAACGCAAGCAGGAATATGGCATTTCCGGCAGGCCGGATTTTGCCAAACGGGGTGCAAAAGCCTCTGAATATGCTGCATTTGTAGAAAAGGAACTCCTCCCCCATCTGCATCAACACTTTCCCATCAGCCCTAAAGCAGAAGACCGCGCCATAGCAGGTTTTTCTCTCGGGGCCTTGTCTGCTTTCGACATTGCCTGGCATATGCCCAAGGTGTTTGGAGTGGCGGGTTTGTTCTCGGGCAGTTTTTGGTGGCGTAATCGTGCCCTGGACGATGGCTATTCCCCGTCAGACCGTATTGCCCTTCAACTGGTGAAGGAATCTGCAATCAGATTACCTTTGCGGTTTTGGTTTCAGACCGGTTGGCTCGACGAGTTTGCCGACCGGGATGCAGATGGCCTGATTGATTCTGTAGGCGACACCCTGGACCTGATCAACGAACTGAAAACCCTGGGCTATAAATCCGGAACCGAACTTGAATATGTGGAACTCGGAAATGGGCGGCACGACCATAAAACCATGGCCAGGATATTACCGGCCTTCCTGAAATGGTGGCAAAAAGGTGACCTGTATCGCCATTGACATACATGCGGCTCCGGAAATGGAAATCAGCACAAAACCTTGATATATAAATATTTGAAAAAAAATCTACACAATCGGGCACTATGGCAGAAGGACTGATGATGCTTTTTCTTTCTCTGACCTTCACCCTTACCACGGTTCTGATCTGGTTTTATGCAGAGCGCAAACTGGCGGCTTTTTTTCAGGACCGTTACGGGCCTCTGCATGTGGGAAAAGCCGGTATGCTGCAGCCCATGGCCGACTTGCTGAAGTTGATTCAAAAAGAAACCATTGTTCCCGCCGGTGCAAGAAAAGGGATGTTTGTGATGGCCCCGATTTTGGTTTTCACTTCCGTATTCGCGGGCTATGCCCTGATTCCCCTTTTTTCCGAAGGATCCGGTTTTTCGCCTGTGCCCGGTGGCTTCATGATTCTGATGGGACTGATTTCGATAGAATCTGTCGCCATTCTGATGGCCGCTTATGCCAGCCAAAGTCAGTTCCCTCTTTTGGGAGCCGGACGGGCCATTGCCCAAATGGTTGGCTATGAGGTACCTCTGGCCATTTCCCTGGCTTGCTTTTTCTGGATTAGCGGCACCACCAATCCTGTAGAGATAGAAGCAATGCAACTGCAAGGACACGCAAACGGCTCTCTACTGTCATGGCCTTTTCATTCGGCAGTTCTGGCAGAATGGGGCGGAATTTTTTGCTGGAATGTTCTCCGATACCCGGTTTTGCTATTTCTGCTGCCCGGATTCTTTTTGGCCATTTTAGCGGAAAGCAATCGTGCTCCCTTCGATTTACCAGAGGGAGAATCTGAAATTATCGGTGGATATCACACCGAATATTCCGGTTTTTTGTGGTCGGTTTTCTTTTTGGCCGAATATGCCATCATGCTCATCCTTTCTTTGGTTTTGGTATATTTATTTTTTGGTGGAAAAGCCTCTCCCATTCCCCATTTTGGCTACGGGCACTTCCTTGCCGGCCCGCACTGGGTTTGGCTTGTACTTAAAACCTGGCTGATAGGTCTGGTAATGATATGGATACGCTGGACACTGCCGCGGCTCCGTGTCGATCAGCTGATGGGGCTTTGCTGGAAAATCCTCACCCCCCTGGCTCTGATGGTGCTGGGATTAGTATTACTTTTTGGCTAAATATACCCTGATTTTTAGAATGTTACGCTGATTTTTAAACTCTCTGAAATGAAGCTGCGCCTTCTGATTATTTTATTCACAATCCATCCTTTTCTCCTGTCCGCCCAAGAGGTTTCGCGGAAAAAATTCCCCTTTTTCAGCCTTTCTCCACATACCGGATTCATCATTCCCCATGCCGATGAACTGAAGGAAATCAGCCGTTCCACACCGGTCGGATTTCAGGCGGAAGCGGGCTTTATTCATACAGGTCCGGTGGCATATGCCCAAACCAGAAGTTTTTCGAGGCTTGGACTTTCCCTGCAGCACATGGGTTTTGGCAATCGCCGGGAACTGGGCAGCTCTACCGCACTTTCAGCCTATCTGGAGCCCTATATTCTGCCGGATAGCCGGGTGCAATTGTCATTCCGCTTTGGCATAGGAGCCACCTATCTGTCGAGGGTTCACCATCCGGAGTCCAATCCGAGGAACATCTTTTTCAGTTCTCCTGTCAGCTTCGTCACCTATCTGGCATTCAGCAGCCGGGTCAACATCCACCCTCATTGGAAAATAAATGCCTCCCTGTTTTACAACCACATTTCCAACGGCGGAGCCAAAATGCCCAACAAGGGCATCAATTATCCCACACTTTCCGTAGGATTGGATTATCTGCCTTTCGGAGAAACTTTTATCAGACCGGATGTCATTGCCGAAAATCCCAAATCCTGGCTTTTTTGGTTTGAAAAGGGGTTTTCCGGAAAAAATACACCGGCAAGGCCGGGGGTTTCTTCAGAGATGGCTTTCATCCTGAATGCGTCGGTTTTGGCTGAAAAGAAAGTCGGCGTTATCCATGGTTTTTCGGCCGGTCTGGAATTTTCGGAAGACGGATTCCGAAAATTGGATTTTGAATACCGGGAACTGGAACTTGCCCACCAGTTGCTCGGTTTACTTGCCGGCCACACTTTCCATTTGGGTAAGTTCAGACTAAGCCAGCATTATGGCCTGTATCTGTTTAACCGCGAGCCCGACAGTCGGATTGCATACCAGCGTTACGGCCTTTATTATCAGTGCGGTAAGCGCCTCTATGTCGGCGGCACCCTCAAGGTTCATCGCCACATTGCCGATATTTTTGACGTCAGATTGGGCTGGAGATTCAGAACATGAGTTTCTATGGGGAGGAAAATACCGGCCAGCCCGTTTCGGGCTTTCCCGTCTCCATCTGCAGGATAATAAAAAGAAAACCTGCCCGGGATTGGCAGTTTTTGACTTTTTTTGTCCTTCCAATTATACACAGATTGCAGCATGTCTTCGATAGCCGAAATTTCACTGATTAAGGAACCTGATTTCAAGAAAGTTAACCTTTGTCTGCTGGACAAGGAAGGCGACTGGCCTGTACAAGGGCTTGGTGAAATGCCGGGCTGGATAAAACCGGATGCTTCGTCAGGCTGTCAACTGATTCCCTTTGGCCGCGGAAACGAGCAAACGCTGGTGGTTTTCCTGCATGGAAAGCCACTGGAAAATTGCCGTAAAGCCGGTGCCGAAGCTGCTGCTGTTCTGAAAAAATGGAAAAACACCTCCGCCGTAATCTGGTCCAATGCCGGCAATGCCGATATGGCTTTGGCTTTTGCCGAAGGTTTGATACTGGCTTCTTACAGATTTGAAAAGTACAAATCGGAAAAAGTTAAGAGCCTGAAAAAAGCCGAAATGTGGCACCCTTTCGTGGAAAAAAAACAGATAAAAAATCTGAACATCCTGTGCGGGGCCGTGGCAACAACCCGAAATCTGGTGAATGAGCCTGCATCTTTTCTGACAGCAAAAAAATTATCGGAAGCATTTGAAAAAGAGGCAAAAGAATCGGGTTTTGAAGTTGAAGTATTGGGAAAAAACAAAATTCAAAGCCTGAAAATGGGGGGCCTTCTGGGTGTAAACCAGGGAAGCGACTTGCCTCCAACCTTCAATATTCTGAAGTACAAGCCCTCGGATGCCAAAAATAAGAAGCCCCTTGTTTTGGTTGGCAAGGGCGTGGTATACGATACCGGCGGACACAGCCTGAAAACCGGTTCGGGCATGGAATATATGAAATGTGACATGGCTGGTGCCGCCACTGTTCTGGGAGTTTTCAAGGCTGTGGCTGAAATGAATCTGCCGGTTTATCTGATTGGACTGGTGCCCGCCACCGACAACCGGATTTCTGCGGCGGCCTTATCGCCGGGAGACATCATCACCACCTCAGACGGCACCACAGTGGAGGTCCTCAATACGGATGCCGAGGGCAGACTGATTCTGGCTGATGCCCTGGCCTTTGCGAAAAAATACGATCCCGAACTGGTAATGGATTTTGCCACCCTCACCGGTGCAGCAGCCCGTGCCATCGGAAAAGAAGGATATGTATATATGGGAACCGCCTCCGAAAGCACCAAAATTGATATCCGAATAGCAGGCGAATCAGTTTACGAAAGAGGGGTGGAATTTCCGGTTTGGGAAGAATACGGTGAATACCTCAAATCGGATGTGGCCGATATGAAAAATATCGGCGGGGCCGAAGCCGGAGCCATTACGGCCGGCAAGTTTTTACAACATTTCACCCATTATCCCTGGCTGCATTTTGACATTGCAGGGACTTCTTTTTACGAAGGAGGTGCGGTGGGCTACGTCCCCAAAGGCGGAACCGGAATCGGGGTGCGCCTGATTACCGAATTTATTAAAAACTACTGCGCCTGAATCTGATCCCAATCGCTGAGGGGTGATAACCAGGCTGTTTCTGCATGGGTACTAAGGCCCGGCAATGCGGAAATCAGAACCCTGTTTTTTCCAAAAAGGGAATTTTCCCATGAGCCCAAACCCTGCAGCCGTTGAAAGGCTCCGAAATCATTCGGAAAACCCCGGGAGGTAAACTCCCACCAAATGTCCCGGTCCTCCGAAAGTGTTTTCACTTTGGCTGCAAAGGTCATGGTGGTGGAATTGGTTTGCTTCCAATGACAGGAAGGGGTAAGCCAAACCCGCGACTGCTCTGCACCCTGCACCACATACGGATTAGGGCCGCCCTGCTCTGCCCCGATGTATTTGTCCGGATGGTCGTAGAGCGTGGCATAATCTGCGATGCCGAGGGCTTCTGTGAGGGCACGGGCCGAACCGGGTTTGTGAAGGTAGTCGTCTTCAAGCAGATACACGATTTCGGAAGGGCGGAATGAACGAATGGCAAAGTCGGCCACATGGCGCCAACTCATTGCATTGCCCAGAGAAATGGTCTCAAAGCGAAGACCCATATTTTCAAGCATCTGAATGGTAGACTCCCGGCAATTGTCCGCAAAAACCCGGATGTTTTCTCTTCCGAAAACCGAGATGCAGTTTTCAAGGCAATTTTGCTTGGTGGCTACGGGCAGTTTGGTTTTTACATTGCCGCCGTCCGATATTCTGTAGAGAACCTGAATCATTGCCATTTAGAATTTTATATGTAAGGCTGAACCTCTTTGTACCGGTATCCGTGAACAAAATCCTTTCCGGTAAATCCCTGGTCAAATTCCTGATTGACCAAATCGACCCAATTTCGTTCATGGCTATGGCCCCAGGTACTTACCTTTTTGATCATTTCTTCCCGGCTTCTAACCCAGGAGTAATGGTGAATCATCGGGGTATTGTCCGTACCCATCACCATGCGGGCTTTGGGTTCCGGAATGTCCCGGTATGCCTTATCGCGGTCCAGAAAATCCATGATCATGGGCTCGGTAAGATATTTTTTTCGGGCCAAAACCACTGAATCTTCAAAAGTTTCTGCCTGATATTTCGGCTCCCTGAAGTAGTAATAATTGGCCAGTTTCACCACATTCATTCCTGAAAGCGGGAAAACCTCCAGCCAACGGAGGAAGCAGTTTCCTTCCGCCACCTCATCGGCATCGAGAAAGAGGATAAAATCGGAATCCGTCCGGGCATTGTTCCATCCCACCACCCGGGCATAGGTTACCCAATGCTGGGGCAAAACATCGAGTGCAGAATTGTAGGGGAAGAAAATAAATTTTGCTCCGGGGTTTTCGGCAATGGTTTTTTCAAGCAATTCCAGATTTTCGGAAGTTCCGTCGTAGAAATGGTCGGTGTAGGGCACCAAAACCTCCTGCGAAAAAACCAGCGCCTCTCTGATGCAATGCCCCACAAAACGATAATCATTTGTGCAGTAATTGATTACAGTGGTAATGCGGGGCTTTTTTTTGCCACTTAAGAGGTTTTTTATTTTTTGAAAAACATTCATTTCTGCTGAGAAAAAAATCTTCTCCATTTCAAAATCAGGTACCACTCCAGCTGCAGCAGACGTACCTTCCATTGATTGGATAAAGACAATTTTTTAAAATAAAACTTTCTGAGTGACTCTGACCTCAGGTACGATTGGTTTCCTGCCTGGTCAAGGGATGTCTTGGCAGCAGGCAGCAGCCGGAAATTGCCCCAGACCATGGGATGCCGCTCGAAAGGAATTCCGGCCAGCGCTACCCTCAGAATAAAGTCATAATCCATGGCAAAGTGCTCCTTTTCATCATATAAGCCAATGATTTCATGGACCTTAAGAGGGTAAAAATAGCAGGAAGGATTGTAGGGCCATTGGCAACGGTCTGCCACCAGGGCGGCAATATTCAAATCATCGCAGGTTTTGATGGCAGAAAGAGAACCATCGGCATTCCAGATTTTCAGGTCGCCTACCAAAACCTTGAGCACAGCAAAATCTTTCCGGATCAGGGCCAGCACAGACTTCAGGGCATTGGGTTCGTAGTAGTCATCCACATTGAGGAAAGAAATCCAGGCACCCCGTGCAAGGGAAATTCCTTTGTTCATGGCATTAGACTGACCGGTATCGGGTTCTGAAATCCAGTGAAGATGCGGGTATTTCTTTGCTGCCTTTTCCAGAATTCCGATGGTTCCATCGGGGCTGCCACCGTCAATAACCCAGTGTTCAATGCCCTCCTCCCACTGCGCAGCCACATTTTCGATGCAGGCTTCCAGATAAGCCGCACCTTTGAATACCGGGGTGATGATGCTGAGAACCAAACTGAATGACGAAGTAACAAGCGGATACTGAAAACAAACCGATTCCGGTTTTCAAAACCGGATGGGCCATGGAATGTCTCCGAAACCGGACCCAAACATAAATACAAATGAAGGAAATGCCGAAAAGACCGGACCGAAACAAGCACTTTGCCGGACAGGAAGAGAAAAAGGAGAAATCCGATTGGCCGAAATATCAGGGGCGGGCCACCCGCACCGGAAAGGACCGGCCTGAAAAACGGACAGAATCGCGTTCCGAAACCCAAACAGAAAATCCCTGCTTCACCAGAGAATCGAGTTCAGGGCCGGAAAGCCTTTCGGCCACATACAAAAGGGTTCCCTTTTTTCGGAAAATGCGGGTATCCAAAACCTTTTCCCATTCACGGATATTGACCGGAATAAAGGTAGCCCCGAAGAGTAGAATTTCCGGTTTTTCAGGTTTTTGTGCATCGGCCCATTCCAGCCATTTCAATTGTTCTTTCCTTTTCATCAGCGAGGCGCTTTGGCCAAAGGAAAAAGGACTCAGGGCGAAAAGACCCAAAAGAAAAATGGCCGCAGGAAGAAAAAAAAAGCGGGGCTGAACCGCGGTTCTTCCGAAGACAAGAAAAAGCGCTGCCAGCCAGGCAGGAAAAAGATAGGCCCACTCAAAGGGGCACAAAACGAAAAAAAGTAAATTGGCTTTGATATCGGCAGAATAATTTTTCCTCAGCCGGGGAAGCAAAAACAAAAGGAACGGCAAAAAATATGCAGGCGAAAGGAGACCTGCCTGCTTCAGCAAACTGAAGAACCGGCCACCATAAAATTTCAGCCCGGAAGGAAAGTCTGCAAAGGGGGCCGGATTTTTACCCCATGCCCAGCCCAAATAAAAGGATAGCATACCGAGGCAAATCATCCATACGAAAAGAGAGATTGGATGATGCCCGGGCTTGCAAAAAAACAGAATGCTCAAAAAAACAAACAATTCTATCCGAAGGAAAGCGCTGACAATGAGTCCAATAAAAAAATAAACTAAATTTGAGTCCTTTAAAGCCCTGCGGGTTTCGAAAAAAACCAGCCAGGCGGGCAGGTATTCCATAGAAGAGGTTGCGGCTTCCTGAAAAAATGGCATGGCCATCAGCATAAGCCGGAAAAAAAGAAGCCCGGCCGAATTCAGAAAAGAGAAATACCGGGGTAGCCGAAACAACAAGAGGTTGGCCAGTACCAAACTTAACACATTGGTATTCAAGCCCAAAGGAAGAACAGGAAAGAGGCTGGCAGTAAATTCATAAACCGGATTTCCGAATGAACGGGCCGGGTCATAGCCAAACCCCTGCTGAAGTTTCTGCACTGTTTGTGCCATCAACCAGGCATCGGTATCTTCTCCAAAACCAAGAAAACAAAATGGCAGGCACCAGATATTCCAGGCCAGACAAAAAAGCCAGAAAAGTAAATTTTCCGTTCTTCCTGAAAAAATGGCGGACAATTCCCCTTTTTTAAACCTTTCAACCAAAATTTTGTAAACGGGCTTACTTTTGGCACCGTTTTGGTGATTTGAATTTCAAACATATCGAATTATTTTCAACATGAACATAACCTCAGTTTTTCACAAAATCACGGCAGCAGTTGGTCTGATTGCCATTTCCTTTGGCTTTTCATCCTGCGGCTACAACAGCATAGTCAGCAAGCAGGAGGCTGTAGCAGCATCCTGGAGCCAGGTTCAGAATGTGTACCAGCGTCGTTCCGACCTGATTCCCAATCTGGTAAACACTGTAAAAGGGGCTGCAAACTTTGAGCAGAAAACCCTGACCGATGTCATGGAAGCCCGGGCAAAAGCCACGCAGGTAACCATTAAAGCCGACGACCTGAGCCCTGAAAAAATTGCCCAATTTCAGCAGGCACAAATGGGATTGTCCTCTGCTTTGGGAAGATTGATGGCCGTATCAGAAAATTATCCCAACCTCAAAGCCAACCAAAACTTTCTGGAACTGCAGGCCGAACTGGCGGGTACGGAAAACCGGATAACCGTGGAGAGAATGAAATTTAATGAAGCGGTACAGGACTACAATACATACATCCAGAAATTTCCTACGAATCTGACGGCCAAGATGTTCAGCTTCGAGAAAAAAGGATACTTCGAAGCAGAGGCCGGAGCAGAAAAAGTTCCGACCGTCAACTTCTGACCAGGATAAAAAATGACCAAAGCGGGAGCCAAAAGCTCCCGCTTCTATTTCCATCCTTGCCATTCAACCTTAAAAAAAGTTCGGTAATCCTTTTGGGATATTGCCGAAACCAAAACAGCCATTACCTTGTCCAAAAATTCAGGTTTGACAAAAATCCTTCTTCTCTGGCTGGAAAGCATACGGTTTTCCCTGGGTGCCCTCAGGTCGAATTTGCTTCGTACACTGCTCTCGCTGCTTGGGGTAACGGTGGGTATTTTTGCCATCATTGCTGTGTTTACTCTGGTCGATTCGCTGGAAATGAACATCCGGCAGAGCATGTCCTTTTTTGGCGACAAAGTGTTGTATGTGCAGAAATGGCCCTGGATTTTCGAGGACAACTATCCATGGTACAGGTTCGTAAACCGGCCTGTGGCCTCGCCCGAAGATTTCCGTTTTTTGGAACGCAATCTGCAAGATGCTGAAAATGTAGCCCTTTATGCTGCAAAAGGAGACCGGATTCTGAAATTTGAAAACAATTCGATTGATGGAATCAATGTAATGGGCATCACCTTTGAGTTCAACATGATCAACGATGTGCGATTGGCAGAGGGACGGTATTTTTCTCAAAGGGAGTCAGAAGCAAACAGCTATGAGGCCATTATCGGAGATGAAATTGCGAAATCGCTTTTTCCGGGACAGTCGCCGATTGGAAAATCCATTCGCCTGAAAGGGAAGAAGTTAATGGTTATCGGCGTCATGATACGGCAGGGAACAAATCTGGTCGGTATGCCCAGTAATGATATTACCTGCTTCGTTCCTTACAAGACCTTTACCGAGTTTTATAAAATAAAAAATGGTTGGATAGAGCCGGTGATTGCAGTAAAGGGAAAGACAAGCGACAACAAACTGATGAATCTGGAAGGCGAAATCAGGGCCATGATGCGAAGCCGCCGGGGCCTGAAATCCTTTCAGGAAGACAACTTTGCCATTAACCGGCCGGAACTGATTGCCAAAGCCATTACCAATATTTTTGATGTGGTCAGCCTTGCAGGGGCCATCATCGGCAGTTTTTCTATTCTGGTCGGGGGATTTGGAATCGCCAACATCATGTTTGTTTCGGTCAAAGAGCGGACCAATCAAATCGGGATTCAGAAATCACTAGGGGCTCGCAACTCCTTTATTCTCAATCAATTTCTGGCAGAAGCCGTATTTCTTAGCCTTATCGGCGGACTTGCAGGCTTGTTGCTGGTGAGTTTGCTTTCATTTATTCCTTCCGAATCTTTTGAGATTGTCATCACCAGTCACAACATATTCAAAGGATTGGGCCTGAGCGTGGGCATTGGCCTGATAGCGGGCATTGCACCGGCCCTGCGGGCATCGCAGATGAACCCTGTGGAAGCCATCAGAAGCAAATAAAGTTGCCTCCACGGCTTCGCTGCAAACAGACAAATAATCGTCTTATAGCTGCGGAAATGCAGTTTTTGGGGACATTTATTTCGGTTTCACAAAAATCCTGAACCATTTCGTTTTCAATTGTTTTCTTTGGCCAAAGTTTTGGGGATCAACCCCGAAACGCAATTTGATTATCCGGGAATGCGCCTGCCAATTCTGATTGCAGTCTTTTTACTTTTTTGCACCGGCACCTCTGCCCAGAGTTTTGTGATTAAGGGCCGCGTTACCGATGCAGAAAACAACGATCCCATTCCTTTTGCCAATCTGATTGTAAAAGGGACGACTATAGGTACTGTCTGTGATTTTGATGGTTTTTTTACACTCAAAGTTCCACGGCCAATTGACAGTCTTTCAGCTATTTACATCGGATACCGGATGAAGACCCGGAAAGTTCAGGGGGTGCAGAATCAAACCCTGAATTTTCAACTGAAAGAAGCAGGCATCGAACTGAAGGAAGTAGTTATCAATCCGGGGGAAAATCCGGCCTGGCCCATTCTGAGGCAGGTAATCAAACACAAAGAATTCAACGACAAACGGAATCTGATTTCTTATGAGTTTGAATCGTACAACAAACTGGAAGTGGATATTGACAAACTCTCTGAAAAGTTCAAAAAGAAAAAAATCATTAAAAAAATTCAGAATGTATTGGACTCGATAGGGAAGGTAACCGGTGAGGACGGGCAGCCACTACTTCCGTTTTTTGTGTCTGAAACCATCTCCAAATATTATTTCAAAAACAATCCGCCCAAAAGCAAAGAATTCATAGAGAAATCCAAGATTTCCGGACTGGGAAGCAATGAAGGATCGGTGGTTTCGCAAATAGTAGGTTCCACCTTTCAGGAGTACAATTTTTACCGGAACTGGCTTACGGTAGTGAAAAAGGAATTTGTTTCTCCGATAGCGGACGGCTGGAAACTATATTACGATTACTTGCTGGAAGACAGCACAAAAACAGCAGACGGAGATTGGATTTACAGGATTGAGGTGAGTCCAAAAAGACCTCAGGATCTGGCATTCAAAGGCACCATTTGGATCAACCGGTCGGATTGGGCATTAACCCGATTGGACCTTGTCATTACCAAAGAGGCCAATATCAATTTTATCGACAAGATAAAGGTGCAGCAGGAACTGGTGAAAACATCTGCCGGGCCCTATCTGCCAAAAAAGAACAGGGTGACCATTGATATCGCCAATCTGAGCAAAAACTGGGCTGGGATGATTGCCAAGTTTTACACCTCCAACATAGATTTTGTAGTAAACCGGCCCATGGCTTCCGATTTTTATGAAAAACCCATTGAGCTGGCCGACAACATCCACCAATCAGATGAAAAATTCTGGAACACCCGACGGCACGACACCCTGAATATCACCGAAAAAAATATTTTCAAAATGATTGATACGGTCAAAAAAATACCGGCTGTAAAGACCTACGTGGAAATTGTCAACATCCTCATCAATGGCCACAAGCGGATTGGCAACATCGACTATGGGCCATACCTGTACACTTACGGCTGGAACAATGTGGAGGGCCACAGAGTCAGGCTGGGTTTCAGGACCAATCAGTTTTTCAGCCGGAAATGGGTGTATTCCGGCTATCTGGCGTACGGGACGAGGGATAACCAATGGAAATACGGCATGAGTCTCCAACACATCCTGAGCCGTAGGCGATGGACAGTAGCAGGAATTGAGCACCGTTACGATTTGGAGCAATTGGCTTTGATAGACAATTCGGTGTCTGCCAACAATTTGTTTTTTGCCTTTACCCGATTGGGCGACATAGACCGGAGCCGGCCCTATTACAGCCGGAGCCTGAAAGTAAATTTCAGCCGGGAAGTCCGAAGGGGCCTGACGGTAAATCTACAATCCAATATGTGGAATTTTCTGCCTGCACAAGGATATTATGATTTTGCCTATTACAGCAATACCCGAAACGGAGAAATAGGCACCGATTCAACCATTTCCCGAACATTCGAAACAGCCGAATTCAGCGCTGAGGTAAGATACGGAAGAGATGAGCAATTCATTGAAAATGAGAATCAACGGGTGAGTCTGGGGGCCGGACGATGGCCGATTTTATCACTCCGGTACACCGCCGGATTAAAAGGAATAGGGTTCGGATCTCTGTTCAAGTCTGATCTGAACTACCACAAACTTCAGTTTACGGCAATCAAATTTGTCCGGTATGGCATGCTGGGCACCGGAAAATTCACCCTGGTAAGCGGATTCACTCCTTCTTATGTTCCCTATCCCATTTTGCGTTCGCACCTGGGCAATCAAACCCCATTCCTGAATCTTTCGGCCTTCAATATGATGCAGTTTTTTGAGTTTGTGAGCGACAGGTTTGCCTCCCTCAACTATCAGCACAATTTCGAGGGGTTGCTGTTCAACTCCATTCCTTTAATCCGAAAATTGAAGTGGCGTTTTGTGGCCACCGGCAATGTTCTCTTCGGCAGGGTGAATGAGCAAAACTTTGGGCTGATTCCCAAAACGGCAGACGGAGCAGCCATTGAAGGTTTCCGGGGACTAAATCATGGAAAGCCATATGCAGAAGTAGGCTATGGAGTGGAAAATATCTTTAAATTGATCCGGGTAGACTTTATTCACAGGCTCACCTATCTGGATAATCCGGGGGCAAGGCGGTTTGGAGTCAAGCTCAGCGTTCAGTTTAAATTGTAGTTATATTT
>CANHCT010000022.1 GCA_947459175.1 Hymenobacteraceae bacterium | reverse complement strand
TAGACCAGAATGGAAAGAAAAGGAAGCGGCAAAAGGACATAAAAAGTAAATTCTGCATTTACGGAAATCATGTAGCTGATGACCATTACAAACAGAACCAACAGATTGATGCCATACATTATGGCCGGGCCGGTGTACATCCTCACACGGCCTACATCTTCCGAAATCCGTGCCATCAGGTCGCCGGTGTTGTTTTTACGGTAAAAACGAAGAGGAAGTCGCTGATAATGAGCGTAAATGTCGTTCTTTTGGTCGTATTCAATGTGTCGGCTCATCACAATGATGGTTTGCCGCATAAAAAAGAGAAACAAGCCCCGAAGCAGTGCCATAGCCACGATAAGTAATCCATAGCGGAGAACAGCAGTTTCAAAAACAGAATAAAAAAAATCCCGCTCTTTTCCGTCCGGAAGTTTCTGATAATCCGTGATTTTCTCTGCCACCAGATCAAAAGATTCTCTCACAATCTGCGCCGGGTAGATGGCAAAAAGATTGGACAGGACCACGAACAAAACACCCAGAAGGAGGTGGTATTTGTACCTGAAAAAATAGCGGTTGAGCGAGAGAAGGGCCTTCAAAAGGAATTAAAAACTGTGGCAAAGGTATGCTTTTGCAAGTTCAGAACCGGAATGAAATCAGGGGAATTCTTACAGATATTCAAGGAATTGAAACGGAAGGCCGGGATTGGCAAATCAAAGGACAAAAATCCGCCGGTCAGGACCTCAGGATATTTTACGGAGCGACCTGAATTTGCCTGAAGATCAATCAGCTCAATCCTTCTACTGTTTCCATTTCACAGTACAGCCCACCGCTTTGGTCAGTGGGTTGCTAACTGCCTTACCTGCAAGAATTTCATCTACAGCATTTTCCACATACTTAACTTTTGCATCCTTTGCCTTCAGGCTGTTGTCGTCAATTGCACCAATGTAGGCCACAATGCGGGTATCGCCTTCTTTTTTCAGGACATAAACATGCGGTGTTTTCTGGGCTCCGTAGGCTTTGGCCGTGCCCTGACTTTCATCCCACAAATAAGGAAAAGGGTATTTCTTTTCTTTTGCCAGTTTCACCATGTTCTCAAAACTGTCTTCAGGTTCACGTACGGGGTCATTGGGATTGATGGCAATCAGAGGAAAGCCGAGAGGTTCGTACTTTTTGGCCAGGTCAATGATCCTGTCTTCATATTTTTTGGAAAAGGGACAATGGTTGCAGGTGAAAACGATGATGAATCCTTTGGCATTGGCATACTTTTTATTGCTCATGCTCAGCATGTTGCCGTCAATGTTCTTCAGGTTGAAATCTTCGGCAGCATCCCCGGGTTTATAGCCTTGCTGCGGCTGTACAAAAGAAAACACAGAGACCAGAGCCAGAAGAAGGCCGGAAACAGACAGAATCGAAAACAGATTTTTCATGGTTTGGAACTTAAGGATGTAAGCAAGACTGTATGATGCGGCGCAGATTGTCCCCGCTCAATTCAGTGGCAACAAATTTTCGTATTTTTTTGGAATTGTTGATAAAAAGTGTGGCCGGTATGCCGCCTTCCCAATGTGGGTCCACCCGATCAATCCAGGCATTGTAATCGGTTTCGTCCAGAAGCCAGACATGGGCACCTTTCAGATTTTTTGAGGTAAAAGGATCCAGTCGTTTGGTTTTTTCGTCCTTGAAATCCAGGCTGATATACCTGAATCGCAAGGGTTTATCTTTCCATTCTTTCCTCAATTTCTCAAAATGCGGAAGCTCTTTGACACAGGGCTTGCACCAGGTTGCCCAAAAATTGATTACCGTGAGGGAGTCGTCCGGACTATCAAGCAGACGCTGAATACTTTCCCATTTGACGGTTATTGATTTTTGGCATTGACCCGGCCGTGGCAAAAGCAGTGCCCAGCCCAAAAGACTGCACGAGGCCATGGTTCTGAGGATATTGCCGTGATAATCGAAAATCATTCGGAAAGATATTTTGCCTTGTTCAGGAGCCACATTGCCTGCCGGAGGGCAAGGAAATCAAAAGTAAACAAAAGCAGGGTTATGCCGGCAAAAAACCTTTGCAAAATTTCAGCCGGGTTAATCGGTCCGGTTAAAAACGGTTGTAATGTTCCTTGACTCAAATTTGTTTTTGACGAAAAGGACGGAACCGGGAATTTTGTAAAAAATTGATAATCAATATTTTAATTTTCTACTCATTTTGGGGCAATCCAAATTAACCATTTGCTAACTTTGATTTGGCCATCTTTGTATCGTTTTTATTTTATTTCCATGAAACAGAACCTTCTTTATCTCATTGCCTTAGTATTTTGTCTGGGAAATGTACAGGCTCAAACTGCGCTTCCTACCTCCTGGAATTTTTCTGCACCTCCCATTACCAGTCCTCCCGCCGGATGGACACTGGGTCTTGGCACCAACGGAAACCTGACTTATTCGGGTGCCTCCAACTCGGTTGGCGGAGATGGAGTGGCTGCAAGGCTCGATGCCACCGGAGAATTTATAAAAATATGGTTTTCAGATGCTCCCGGTGCAGTTTCTTACTACATGCGGGGTACCGGAATTTCACCGGCTCCATCTTTTCAGGGACAATTCAAAATCCAGCAATCTGCAGATGATGTCAACTATACCGATTTGAGGACATTTACCAGCACGAGTCCCATCCCCGGTACGATGACCAAATTTTCTGACAGTCCGGCATCCAACAGCCGGTACATCCGCTTTTTCTATACGGAAAAGCTTGCAGGCTCCAATGTTTCCTTGGACAGTATATTAATCAGGGCAGCACCCGCCGGACAGAATGCATCCATCGTCATTCGGAGGAACGGGGCGGTGGTAGTGAGCGGAAGTACTTCTGTGACAGGAACTTCTGCCTCGGTTCCCTTTCAAATCCAGAATGCAGGTACACAGCAGGCACTCTCAATTGACAGCATCCGCTTCGAAGGTCCGGCAGCATCCGACTTTTCGGCTCCCGGTGCCCCTGCATCCGTTGCCGCAGGAAGCAGCCAGAACCTTAATGTTAACTTTTCGCCGTCTGCCAACGGAAGCCGAATCTGTACCATGAAGGTGTACAACAACGATCCTGCAAAAAATCCTTACATCATCCGTTTGTATGGTATTGGTGGAACCCTGGCTTCTGAGCCGCTTCAGGCACCGGGTGCCATTTCTTTTTCGCTGGTCAACAGCTATTCCTTCCGCATGGCCTTTGCCAATCCGGCACAAAAGCCTGAGCGTTATTTGGTTTTGAGGAAAAGAAACAGCCCTGTTACCGAAATTCCCGTGGATGGCAGTACCTATCAAAAAGGCGATCAGATTGGGGGAGCGCAGGTGGCATATGCAGGCGATTCCGCTCTTACTGCCTTCAGACCCAATTACATTCTGGCCAATTCAACCTATCATTTCAAGGTATTTTCCTTCAACGGACCTGCCGGATTCGAAAACTACCTCACCTCCTCTGCCTCAGATAATAGTGTAGTGACACCCGGAAAACAACCCGGCAACTATTACGACGGCATCAACCCCCTTACACCGACCTTTGTTACTGACCTTCGCAACAAAATCAATCCGCACGATACCGTCTTTTATTCCCTTTACGCTGCCCGTGTGGTATCCAATTGGCTCTCAAGAGATACCTCTGCCAATCGGCAGGTGGTCAATTGTGTTTATACCAATCTGCCGTATGTGTATGAGGGTGCATTCAACTGGTGGAGCGGCTCGGGTGGAAACACCGCCACCCTTACAAGGGAGCATACATTCGCCCAAAGTTGGATGCCCAGCAGCAATGTGCCTACCTGGCCAAGAAATGCTGCCGGCCTGGAATTTCCTGAATACAACGACCTGCACCACCTGTTTCCTACCCATCAGCAAGATGCCAATGCCAGAAGAAGCGACAATCCCTTTGGCAATGTAGTGACGGTAACCTATGTATCACCCACAGGCTTCGGCAAGGTAGGAAACAATGGTTCAGGTCAAACCGTGTATGAACCCCGCCCGGAACACAAAGGCGATGCCGCCCGTGCCCTGATGTACATGAGCACCTGCTATCACCTGATCGGCGGACTGAACTGGAGTTTTCCCTCCAATCAAAGTCCGGCCGTAATGCTTCAGTGGCATCAGCAGGACCCGCCCTCCGACCACGAAATTGCCCGTCATGAACTCATTTATTTCTGGCAGAACAACCGGAATCCCTTTATCGATTTTCCGGATTGGGCAGAGAGAATCAACTTCAGCAATATGGCCTACATCACCTCGACCGATAAGCCGGAATTCCGCAATATGATTTACACCTATCCCAATCCCGTTGCCGACCGTCTCTTTGTAGATGCCACCCTCATTTACGGGGCAGATACCCGCTACGGATTTTATGATGTAGCGGGAAAAATGATTGCTCAAGGCAGCCTTTCGGATGCGCAATCTTTTGTGGAAATGCCTTCAAAGCCAGGTGTTTATCATTTAAAAATCTCCAATCAAAAAGGACAATTTGTAACCCGTTTGGTACGGCAATAGGATGTAAATTTGGTTTTATTGCTCCGAAACAGAAAGCGGGAGTTCCTGAAGGTGCTCCCTCTTTTTTGGAAAAATATCCCGACAGGCGGGAAGCAAGCCAAAAAAACCAATGAAAAGTTGATAGTTTTGCTTCATATTTTCATTGGTTATGCTGGCCGCCGTTTCCGAAACCAGATTTCATTTTCCCGGGCAAACCCGTTTTTACCGCGGTAAAGTAAGGGATGTTTATTTCTTCGGAGATAAAATGGCCATGGTGGCCAGCGACCGCATTTCGGCTTTTGATGTAATCCTGCCCAAACCTATACCCGGTAAGGGCGCCATTCTCAATCAGTTGTCCGCCTGGTTTTTGCAGGCCACTGCCGGATTGGTACCCAACTGGTGGGAGGCATCTCCCGATCCCAATGTATCGTTTGGCAAAGTTTGCCAACCTGTGCCGGTAGAGATGGTGGTTCGTGGTTTTCTTGTAGGTCATGCCTGGCGGGAATACAAAGCCGGGAAAAGAAGTATTTGCGGTGTTTCACTTCCGGAAGGATTGCGTGAATTTCATGCCTTGCCCGAGCCCATCATTACCCCTACCACCAAAGCAGCCGAAGGCCATGATGCCGATATTTCCAGGGAAGAAATTCTGGCAGCCGGATTGATTTCTTCCGGGGATTATGAAAAAATGGAGGAATATACCCTGAAGCTCTACGCCAGGGGAAGGGAAATGGCTGCCGAAAGGGGCCTCATTTTGGCCGATACCAAATATGAATTTGGTTTCCGGCAGGGCGAAATCATGCTGATGGATGAGATCCATACACCGGATTCTTCCAGATATTTTTATGCCGACGGATTTCAAGAAAACCTGGCAAACGGGGAGGCGCCACGTCAACTTTCCAAAGAATTTGTACGGGTGTGGCTCATCGAAAATGGCTTTATGGGCCTTGAAGGTCAGAAAGTTCCGGATATGCCGGATGAATTTGTGCAGCAAATCACCGAACGCTACAGCCAACTTTTTAAAACCCTCACCGGCACTTCGCCTGTTTTGAATTTTAGTTCGGATATTGCAGACCGAATAGAAAAAAGTATATTTGAATTTCTAAATCGTCATCCGGACGGAAAATGATCAGCATAGGGAGAGAACAAAAAGAACAGTATACCATTGTACGGCTTGGCAACGAGAAGCTGGATGCCACCATTTCCAGTGACCTGAAAGCCTATTTTGTTTCCTTAAACAACGAGGGTGTCAAGAACATTATTTTCGATATGAAGGCCGTAAAGTATTCTGATTCAAGTGGATTGAGTGCCATTTTGGTTGGCAACCGTTTGTGTCAGGAGGCCGTGGGAACCTTTGTTCTCTGTTCGCTGACCGACCATGTATATAAGCTGGTCCGCATTTCGCAGTTAGATACTGTTTTAAACATTGTACCCACCGTAGAAGAAGCCATAGATTTGGTACTCTTCACCGAAATTGAGAATCAGCTGCGGGCAGATTCTCAGGAAAATTAAGCCTTGACATTTGAACTCAAAATATTGGGCTGCAATTCGGCATCTTTTGCCTTTGGCCGGCACCACACTTCTCAGTTGCTCAACAGCAATCAGAATCTTTTTCTTATCGACTGCGGCGAGGCCACCCAGGTGCAAATGCTCCGCTACGGCGTGAAGGCCAACCGGATACACCATATTTTTATCAGCCATCTCCACGGCGACCATTACCTCGGATTGATGGGTCTTATTTTTACTTATCACCTTCAGAACAGAAGCGAAGACCTGCACATCTACGGCCCGAAAGGTCTGGACGAAATCATCACCCTTCAGCTGAAGCATTCAGAAAGTAAGCTGTCGTATGAGCTTCATTTTCATTTGATTGAAGCAGATGGTCAATTGCTTTTCGAGAACAACGACATTTGGATTCATGCGGTGGCGATGAATCACCGCATTCCCTGCTTTGGCCTGGTTTTTCAGGAAAAATTACGAAAACCAAAGTTCCTCAGGGAGCCGGTTCTGCCGGAAGGCAATGAAATGAAAGGGCAAACAGGGGAGGAGCAGGTCATTCAGTATACCGAAGTGATTATTCCGCCTCCGGAGCCAAGAAAATATGTGTATTTCTCTGATACACGGGTGTTTACCCACAAAATGGAATGCGCCGAAAATGCCAGTCTTCTCTACCATGAATCTACTTTTTTGGATGATATGAAAGAAAGAGCCGCCTCTACCTTTCATTCCACAGCCACCGAAGCCGCAGGATTTGCCTTGCAGCACAATGTTAAAGAGTTGCTTCTCGGTCATTATTCCAGCCGGTACTACGATGTGCACCATTTCCTGATGGAGGCCAAAACCATTTTTCCGGAAACCAAACTGGCCATGGAAGGTCAGGTGTATGAAATCAAACCCGTTCACAGCCGAAAAGAAAGAATCCCGCATGGTGAGAGCATTAGCAAATGAAAGTCCTGAAATGAAGGAAATGATTCCTTTTCAACTGATATCCGATTCTGACCTGGATCTGCTGAAAGGTATTTTGTCGTCTCCGAAGAAAATTGTCATTACCACCCACCACAAGCCCGATGCCGATGCCCTGGGTTCCTCGCTCGGTTTGGCAGGATACCTGAATAAAACCGGCCATCAGGTGCAGGTGATTACGCCCTCGGACTATCCCTCATTTCTGAATTGGATGCCGGGACAGCATCAGGTGCTGGCCTATGAAAAAGGTAAGCCATCCGATAATCTGAAAGCATTTTTTCTTCAGGCAGATGTTATTTTCTGTCTGGATTTCAATAGTTTAAGCCGTATTTTCGATTTAGGCGAATGGGTAAACCAAAGCCCGGCCATCAAGGTGATGATTGACCACCATCTGCAGCCCGATTCCTTTGCCCGGTTTCAAATCTGGGATGTTCGGGCAGCGGCCACAGCCGAACTTATCTTCGATCTCATCACCCTGTTGGGCCATCACCACCTGATTGATGTGGAAATAGGGGAATGCCTGTATGCCGGTCTGCTTACCGATACGGGTTCTTTCAAGCATCCGAGCACCAACAGAAAGGTGCACCTGATCGTGGCCGACCTCCTTCGGATTGGAGTAAATCCATCCCGGGTTTTTAAATTGGTGTACGACAACAATACCCTGAACAGGCTCCGTTTTCTTGGTTTTGTGCTGAAAGACAAACTTGAAGTTTACCCCGAGTGGCATACCGCCATTATTTCCATCAGCAAGGAGGAAATCGCTGAATACAAAGTAGATACCGGCGATACCGAAGGCATAGTAAACTATGGATTGTCGCTGCAGGGCATGGTTTTGGGCATCGTCATCATCGACCGCAGGGAGTTGGTAAAACTGTCTTTCCGTTCGGTAGGAGATTTTGATGTGAATGCCTTCGCCCGAAAGTACTTCGAAGGCGGCGGGCATGCCAATGCTTCGGGAGGAAAATCTGAAAAAACATTGGAGCAGACTGTGGAAAATGTGAAAGCCGCAGTAGCTGAGAACAAAGAACTTCTGGCCCGATCGTATCAAAAATATTTTCAAAACACACTTGTAAATTAATAATAATGAATAAATTAATTCAATCCGGCCTGGCTATGGCTGCCGGTATTCTGATTTTCAGTTCCTGCGACAAGATGCCGGGAAAAAGGCAAACCACCGCTACCGGTTTGGAGTATGAACTGGTGGAAGACAAGGAGGGAAAAACCGCCCGTCCCGGTGATTTCATTACCCTGCACATCACCTACAAAACCGACAAAGATTCGGTTCTGAACAGTACCTATAAAATGGGCAGGCCCATTACCAGCAAGGTTACTCCTCCTATGTTTAAGGGGTCTTTTGAAGAAGGCCTCGTGATGTTATCCGAAGGCGATTCGGCCAATTTCTATATTCCCTCAGATTCCCTGTTTAAGGGACAGCCCGATGAGCACAGGCCTAAATTTTGCCCCAAAGGTTCCAAAATCATTTACTCTGTGCGGGTAACCAAAATTGAAGATTCCAAAACCATGGAACTGGCCCAGGAAAAGCAAATCGAAGAATATGCCGGTAAAAACGGCCTTAAGCTGGAGAAAACTGCCTCCGGTCTCTGCTATGCCGTTACCATGCCGGGAACGGGAGTAAAAGCAGCCAAAGGCGATACTGTATCGGTGCACTATGAAGGTACTACTCTGGCCGAAGGCAAAAAATTTGATAGTTCCAGAGAAAGGAATCAGCCCTTTGATTTTCCGGTTGGGCAAGGTTTTGTTATTCCGGGCTGGGATGAGGCCCTTCAGCTTTTGCCTGCGGGAAGCAAAGCTACACTTTTGATTCCCAGCAAGTTGGCATACGGGGAGCAAGGGGCTCCGGGAAGTCCGATTGGACCCAATGCGGCTTTGATTTTTCAAATTGAAGTAATGTCCGTAAAACCTGCAAAAAAATAGGAGCGGATGCTTGTATGATTAAATTCTAAATTTTAATTTTGCAGCCCATTTAATAAAATATGCTCATTGTAACCGTAAAAGAAAACGAGTCGATTGACAAGGCTCTGAAAAGATTCAAAAAGAAGTTTGAAAGAACCGGCGTATTGAGAGAGCTCAGAAGGAGATCTGCTTTCACCAAGCCATCCATTGCCCGTCGGTCCGAGGTTACACGGGCCATCTACCGCAGGCAGATGCAGGAGAAAGAAATTAACTAGTTTTTAATTGGTTTTTTAAATTTTAGCGGCCATTTTCACAGCGGAAATGGTCGCTTTTTTTTTGCAATATCTTCAGTTCCAGAAGAGGAAAAGTCCGCATACCGTATTGGCATACAAGACGGATTTGGAGCAGTTTGAGCAATTTCTTTTGCTCAGCGGCAAATCCATAGAAGCTGCCGGCCGGACAGAAATCCGTAAATGGATTGTGTCTCTGGGTTTGGAAAAATTGCATCCCAATTCTATTAACCGCAAATTATCTTCTCTTCGGGCTTTCTATCTTTTTCTTCTTCGTGAGGGCAAACTGCAGGCCAATCCCATGCAGTCCATAGGATCTCTGAAAAAGCCCAAGCGGCTCCCTGTTTTTGTGAAAGAAAAAAACATGGAAAATCTTCTTGACAATACGGAATTTTCTTCCGACTTTTCAGGTCTCCGCGACAGGTTGGTCATTGAGCTTTTGTACGGAACCGGCATGCGCCTTTCCGAACTGACAAGCCTTTCCTGGGACAAAGTTCATTTTCCGGATTCCAGGATTCTGGTTTTTGGGAAGAGGAGCAAAGAAAGATGGATCCCTATACACAAAAACCTTGTTTTACTTTTAAAAGATTACAAACAGCTTATCGAAACAGAACTACCCGGATCAAATGTCAATTCTCTGATTCTGACCGACAAAGGCAAGGCTGCCTATCCGGTTTTTATTCAACGGATTGTGAAAAAATACCTGAGTTTGGTAACCACCGAAAAGAAAAAAAGTCCCCATGTTCTTCGGCATACGTTTGCCAGCCATCTGCTCAATGCAGGGGCCGAGATCAATTCGATTAAGGAACTTCTGGGCCACTCTTCGCTGGCTGCCACACAGGTGTACACCCACAACTCGGTGGAGAAACTCAGGCAGGTTTACCGGCAGGCGCACCCCAGGTCAGGGACCAAAACAGATTGATCTTTTTTTATCCTATTGTTAAAACTTAAAAAAACAGATTGTCTTATGAAGCTTCAATTGCAATCCATCCATTTCGATGCTGACCAGAAATTACTGGACTACATCCAAAAAAAAGCAGAAAAACTTGACACATTCTATGACCGCATTACAGGCGGAGAGGTATTTTTACGATTAAACAAGGACAACTCGCACGAGAATAAAATTGTAGAAGTGAAGCTTTCTGTGCCAGGCCATACGCTGTTTGCCAAGGAACAAGGCGCATCGTTTGAAGCCGCCACCGACCTTGCCATGGAGGCCCTGAAAACGCAAATTAAAAGATACAAGGAAAAACTTCTGGAAAGAGCCTGATTCAGAGTCTCTTTCATTCAAGGCCATCTTCCCTTCGAAGATGGCTTTTTTATTGCCCTAAAACTGGAAGTAGATAAAATCTGAACCGCTGAACTTACCCAGCCAAAGCAGCAGAACCAAAGCTGCTGCAAGCCCTATGGACTGAACTACAGGGCCAATACGCCGGAAGGCAGTGCCCAGGGCATCGGTATTTTTTTCCAACAGCATCAGACCTGCAATGCCCAGAAGCGAAAGCAGCAACTCGGTTTTGGAGTTCATCGGCTCGAGGATGGCGGAGAGTGGTTCAGAAAACCTCAGATGCTGAAGCAGGAGCAGAATGTCGTGCAGCGAACCGGCCCTGAAAATCAGCCAGCCGGCAAAGACCCAAACCATTACCCCGGCGGAATAAAGGCGGTTGCCGGATTTTTCCATACCCAGTTGCCTCTCTGCCACCAGGCCAAAGCCATGCCAAAAGCCCCAGATCAGAAAAGTCCAGTTGGCGCCGTGCCAGATACCGCTCAGGGCAAATACAAGCAGAAGATTAAACATCAACTGACTGTGGACCAAGCGGTTGCCGCCAAGAGGATGGTATACATAATCGCGGAACCAGCCAGAGAGCGAGATGTGCCAGTTGCGCCAGAAAGCCGTGAGGCTGGGGCTCAGATAGGGCCGGCGAAAATTGAGCATCAGCTCCACCCCAAAAAAACGGGCAATGCCCCGGGCAATGTCGCTGTAGCCTGAAAAGTCGCAATAAATTTGAAAACCAAAGAAAATCGTGGCCAGCAGGATGGTGGGTGCACCGGTGGCGGCAGGCTCCCTGAATACGGAATCGACATACACCCCGAGCCGGTCGGCGAGAAACAGCTTTTTCCAAAAGCCCAGCATGATGAGGGCCGCTGCAGGCAAAATCTTGTCCCGTGCAATGTTGCGAAGGGCATTCAATTGTCCGAGCAGGTGGGGCGCCCTTTCGATGGGTCCGGCCACCAGTTGGGGGAAAAAAGTAATGAACAACAAAAAGCGCAGATAGGAACGCTCTGCCAAAAGCCTGCCCCGGTAGACATCAATTATATACCCCATGGCCTGAAATGTGTAAAAGGAAATGCCAACCGGCAGCACAACCGCAAGCCACTCAGGATCAGCACTTATCCAATGCCATGCTTTCAGGTTTTGGGATAAAAACATCCCATATTTGAAATAGGCAAGAATACCAAGATTTGAAAAAATGCTCAGGCAAAGGCAGACTTTTTTTCGAAAATGGGTGCTGGATTTTTCTAATTGAATTGCGGCCAGATAATCAACTCCAGAGGCCAAAACCAACAAAAGCAAGTACTCAAACTTCCAATACCCATAAAAAAACAAACTGGCCAGAAGCAAAAAAATTTGCCTGGACCCAACGGATTTCTGAAACGAAAAAATCCATAAAACAATAGGGAAAAAGACAAGAAATTCGAGCGAATTGAACAGCATGGCCCTGAAAATCAGACTATTTCGCCATCTTTCAGCGTAATAATCCGATCCGATTTTGCGGCAATGCCCGGGTCGTGGGTCACGATGACGATGGTTTGCTCGTGTTTTTCACTCAGTTCCTTGAAGATGTCAAACACCATCCTGGCATTGGCCGAATCCAGATTGCCGGTAGGCTCATCGCCGAAAATGATGACCGGATCATTGATGAGTGCCCGTGCAATGGCCACCCGCTGTTGCTGTCCGCCCGAAAGCTGACTTGCCTTTTTGTGGGCATGCCCGGAGAGGCCCAGGATGTCGAGCTTTTGCAAAGCCCGCTCCCGGATTTGAACCGGGGTGAATTTCTTCAGGCGCATGGCCGGAAGGCATACATTTTCAAGCACAGAAAACTCCGGCAGCAGATAATGAAACTGGAAAACAAAACCGATGTCACGGTTTCGGAGCGAGGCCAACTGATTGGCGCTCATGCTTTTCAATACATTGCCATTGATTTTGATGGTTCCGGTATAGTCGGTGTCGAGGGTGGAGAGTACATACAGCAGGGTAGATTTGCCGCTGCCCGACTGCCCGGTGATGGCCACAAATTCGCCTTTTCCGATTTCGAGGTCCACATCCCGGAGGGCATGAAAATGGTCTGCACCCTTGTAGTATTTATTGAGTCCTTCGGTTGAGATCATGCCGCCAATTCAGCTGCGAAAATAGGAAGGGTTTCCTGAATATGGATTATTTTCGCAAGAGACAAGGTTTGGAATAAAAATGGGCATGGACAACCTTGAACCAAAAAATCGGGAACAAGGAACAAGGAATCAGCCCTTCCCCCATTGCATTTTAACTAACAAGCGTTAGTTTTGCAGTGTCAAATTTTGAATTTCAAAACACCAATGAAGTTTTATCCGCTCAAAGTCAGGGAAATAAGCAAAACCACACCCGATTGTTCGCTGGTGGAATTTGATGTACCGGAGGCTTTGCAGCCCGCATTTTCTTTTGTGCAGGGCCAGCACCTTACCTTGAAAACACGGATTGGCGAGGAAGAAATCAGAAGGACCTATTCCATTTGTTCCTCGCCTTTGGAGAAGAAATGGAAAATTGCTGTCAAGAAAATTGAAGGCGGACTTTTCTCCGGATTTGTAAACGATTCACTCAAAGCGGGCGACACGCTGGAGGTGATGCATCCGAACGGCAATTTTTTTGTAAGCCCTGCACCGGATGAGGCCCGGCACTATGTGGCCTTTGCAGCCGGCAGCGGCATTACACCGGTTTTTTCCATGATCAAAACGCATCTGGAACTGGAGCCGAAAGCCCGATTCAGCCTCTATTACATCAACCAAACCGTGGCATCCATTATCCTGAAAGAGGAAATTGAAGCCCTCAAAAACAAATACTTACAGCGCTTCGATGCCTATTTTTTTCTCACCCAGGAAGAGCAGGAAACTTCGGTATTCAATGGCCGGATTGACCGCGAAAAACTGGAAGAAATATGCCGCTACTTTTTGGAACCAGCCTCCGCCGACCACTTTTTTCTCTGTGGACCGGAGCCCATGATTTTTCTGATCCGGGATTTCCTGAAAGAAAAAGGAGTAAGCGCCGAAAAAATCCATTTTGAATTGTTTCACTCTTTTGCCGGACAGGCCAAAATTCAGGCACGCAAGCAACAAATAAACAAAGGAGGGCTGGTGGAAATTTTGCTCAAAGAGGGAGGAAAAACCATCCGGTTTCAGATGGCCAAAGTAGGCGAAAGCATTCTGGATGCCGCCCTGAAGCGCAACTCTGCCCTTCCTTTTGCCTGCAAAGGCGGCGTTTGCTGCACCTGCAAAGCCAAACTGATCAGCGGAGAGGTGAACATGGAGGTCAATTATGCCTTGGAAAAAGAGCAACTCGATGCCGGATATATCCTTACCTGCCAGGCATTTCCTTTATCGGAAGAGGTAATGGTAGATTTTGACCAGTAATTTCAGAAAGAAAATTAACTTAAGAATATAAAACTTTCATTGACATGGAGTTATACAACGAAAAGCTAGAAGCCGAATTCCAAAGCAAAATCGACAGCGGCCAGAATATTGAGGCCAAAGACTGGATGCCGGAGAAATACCGGAAGACCCATATCCGGCAAATTTCTCAGCATGCCCATTCCGAAATCATTGGGATGCTGCCCGAGGGAAACTGGATTACCCGGGCCCCCTCGCTGAAGCGCAAAATCACCCTGCTTGCCAAAGTGCAGGACGAGGGCGGTCATGGATTGTATCTCTATTCTGCAGCCGAAACCCTGGGCATCAGCAGGGCCGAACTGAACGAACAACTCAACAGCGGCCGTGCCAAATATTCCAGCATTTTCAATTATCCCGCCGTTACCTGGGCCGATATGGGTGCCGTAGGCTGGCTGGTAGACGGAGCCGCCATCATGAATCAGGTGATGCTCACCCGTACTTCTTACGGACCTTATGCCCGGGCTATGGTGAGGATTTGCAAAGAAGAAAGTTTTCACCAAAGGCAGGGATACGAAATCATGCTGACCCTTTCCAAAGGAACCGAAGTGCAAAAACGCATGGCCCAGGATGCACTGAACCGCTGGTGGTGGCCCTCGCTCATGATGTTTGGTCCGCGGGACGAGGAATCGGTGCATACCGAACAGGCCATGAAATGGAAAATCAAACTGAAAAGCAATGATGAACTCAGGCAACAGTTTGTAGATCAGACCGTTCCGCAGGCCGAACTCCTGGGTCTGACCATTCCCGACCCAAAACTGAAGTGGAATGCCGAAAGAGGCCACTACGATTTTGGCGATATCGACTGGGAAGAATTCAAACGGGTAGTGGCGGGCAAAGGCCCCTGCAGTTACGAGCGGCTCAAAACCCGAAACGAAGCCTGGGACAAGGGTGCCTGGGTGCGGGAAGCCGCCATGGCCTTTGCCGAAAAACAACAGGAAAAATCATTAAAAGAAGCAAGCTGATGAACAAAGATTGGCCCTTGTGGGAGGTTTTTATTCGCTCAAAGAGCGGTCTTGACCACCGCCATTGCGGAAGTTTGCATGCAGCAGATGCCAAGATGGCCATAGAAAATGCACGGGATGTCTATACCCGGCGGCAAGAAGGGGTGAGTATTTGGGTGGTTCCCTCGAGCCAGATTACGGCAAGCGACCCTGAAGCTTCAGGAGAGTTGTTTGAACCGGCTCTGGATAAAGTGTACCGCCATCCTACCTTTTACGATTTGCCGGACGCACTAAAACATATGTAATCTTCTGAAAATCAAATGAATTACCAGTATCTTCTACTCCTTGCCGACAATCCGCTCATACTGGGTCACCGGCTTTCGGAATTGTGCGGCCATGGTCCCACATTGGAAACCGATATTGCCCTCACCAACATTGCCCTCGATCTGTTCGGGCAGGTGCGCAACTATTGCCAGTATGCTGCCGAGCTCCACGGTGAAGGAAAAACAGAAGATCAGGTTGCTTTTTTAAGGTACGAGCACGAATACCGGAATGTATTGCTCACCGAACAGCCCAATCATGATTTTGCCTGGGTTATCGGGCGGCAATATCTTTTCGATGCCTATCACCTTCCTCTTTTGACTCAACTCTCTGATAGTAAGGATTCAAGGCTGGCCGGAATTGCCATGAAATCCATCAAGGAGGTACGCTATCATCACCGGTTTTCATCCGAATGGGTGAAGCGATTGGGCGGAGGTACAGAAGAAAGTCACCAAAGAATGCAGGCCGCAATGGACCAGCTTTGGTCTTACACCGGTGAACTTTTTCTCGAAACAGAAGATGAAAAAGCCATGAAAGAAGCCGGGGTAGGGGCCGATTACGGTAAGATGAGACCCCATTTTGATGCAGATGTCCAACAAGTATTTCATGAAGCAGGCCTTGTAATTCCCGAAGGACCCTGGCACAGAACCATCGGAAAAAACGGGGTTCATTCCGAAAATCTGGGCTACATTCTGGCTGACCTGCAGTATATGCAAAGGACTTATCCCAATATGGAATGGTAAATCAGGCAAGTCAACCGTTTGGAATGGGCGATCCTGCTGAAAAAGAAAAGGTTAAGGCCATTCTTTCCACCGTTTGCGATCCCGAGATTCCGGTACTCAGCGTTGAAGACCTGGGCGTAATCAGGGGAATAGAGGTATCGGGAAATCAGGTCAGCATTCAGCTTACCCCCACTTATTCCGGTTGCCCGGCCATGGATACCATTTCAGATGACATCAAAAGCGCCTTGAAATCAGCCGGCTATGAGCCAAAAATAGAAATGGTATTGTCACCGGCCTGGAGTACAGACTGGATTTCGCAGGACGGGAGAAAAAAAATGGAGGCCTATGGCATTGCGCCCCCACTGGAACCCCTTCCGGATAAACTGGCATTGCTGCACGATCAGAAAGTGGTAAAATGTACACGCTGCGGCTCTAAAAACACCCGCCTGATTTCACAATTTGGTTCTACCGCCTGCAAAGCCCTCTTTCAGTGCGACGATTGCCATGAGCCATTTGATTATTTTAAGTGTTTGAAATAAAATAACTTATCAGAAAAAACATGTCAGATACCCTGCTTTATACCAAAACCGGCGGCATTGCCCGCATTGTGCTGAACAGGCCAAAGTCATACAACAGCTTCAACCGGGAAATGGCACTTGCCTGCCAGGCGGCTTTGAAAGATGCCTCGGAGGATTCTGAAATACGGACTGTGCTCATTACCGGGGAGGGGAAAGCCTTTTGCGCCGGTCAGGATCTTGTGGAAGTGACCACACCCGAATTGCACCCCGGATTCAAAACCATTCTTGAGGAACATTACAATCCCATTATTCTGGCCATTACCCAAATGCCCAAGCCCGTGGTTGCTGCTGTTAACGGTGTTGCCGCAGGAGCCGGTGCCAACATTGCTTTGGCCTGTGATATTGTAGTAGCTTCGCAATCAGCCAGTTTTATTCAGGCGTTCTCCGGTATCGGACTTATCCCCGACAGCGGAGGGACCTATTTTTTGCCCCGGCTCATTGGCTATCAAAAGGCAATGGCCCTGGCCATGCTCGGCGAAAAGGTTACGGCCGCTGATGCAGAAAAAATGGGCATGATTTACAAATCTTATCCTGCCGAAACCTTTGATGAGGAAATAATAAAGCTGACTGAAAGATTGGCCGGTATGCCCACCTACGGATTGGCACTGACCAAAAAAGCATTTCAGGAAGGACTGGTCAATGACTTGGAGGAGCAACTGAAAGCAGAGAGCCGTTTGCAGATAGAAGCCTCTGAATCCAGTGATTACCACGAAGGCGTCAAAGCATTTATAGAAAAAAGAAAACCTCAATTTTCAGGTAAATGAAAACCACAGGCGTTATCGGAGCGGGAACCATGGGCAGCGGCATTGCACAAGTGGCGGCTGCAGCGGGTCAGCAGGTAGTGCTGGCCGATGTTTTTCCGGAAGCTTTGCAAAGGGCTCAGCATCAATTGAGTAAAGGACTTGATTCGCTGGTTTCCAAAGGGAAAATGGAGAAAGAAACGGCACATCAAATCATGGGCCGCATCCGTTTTACTTCGAACATCGGAGACCTGGCCCCATGCGACCTGGTGATTGAAGCCATTATTGAAAATCCGGACCTGAAAAAATCTACTTTTCAGAAAGCAGAAGCGGTAGTTTCCGGGCATTGTGTCCTGGCCTCCAATACCTCTTCTTTGTCCATCACCTCCATAGCTGCCGCCTGCAAAAAACCTGAGCGTTTTTTGGGTTTGCATTTTTTCAATCCGGCGCAGATCATGAAACTTGTGGAAGTAATTCCTGCGGTTCAAACCGAATCTGCCTTGGCAGGAAAAATGCAGGACCTGATGCGGGCCTGGGGAAAGATACCGGTATTGGCCAAAGACACACCGGCTTTTATTGTAAACCGGGTGGCCCGGCCTTTTTACGGTGAGGCCCTGCGCATTTACGACGAAGGACTGGCCGGCATGGCCACCATCGACTGGGCCATGAAATCACTGGCAGGCTTTCCTATGGGGCCGTTCGAACTCATGGATTTTATCGGCCACGATGTCAATTTCACGGTTACCGAAACTGTTTTTCAAGCCTTTTACCAGGACCCCAGATATATGCCGTCCTTTTCGCAAAAGCGCCTGCTTGAAGCCGGATTTCTGGGTCGGAAAACCGGAAGGGGTTTTTATGATTATGCCGAAAATTCTGCTAAACCCGAACCGGTTCAGGATGAAAAGCTGGGCCTGATGATCCGAAATCGCATCCTGTGTATGCTCATCAATGAGGCAGCGGAAGCCGTGCAGTACGGAATTGCCAGCGAAACCGATGTGGATCTGGCCATGACCAAAGGGGTGAATTATCCAAAGGGTCTGCTGGCCTGGGCTTCTGAATTGGGCTTTGAGAATGTGGTGAAAGAACTGGATGACCTGTTTCATTTTTATCATGATCCGCGGTATCGGTGTTCAGGATGGCTGCGGAGAAAAGCAGGAAAATAAGCCGACATGGAAGCAGCCGAAATAGTAAAAGCCATGATGGAGAAAGATTATTTTTCGCAGTGGCTCGGCATTGAAGTTATTGAAATTCAGCTCGGTTATTGCCGCCTCGAAATGAAAGTCCGGACCGAAATGCTGAATGGTTTTTCCATTTTGCATGGTGGGGTGGCCTTTGCGATGGCCGATTCATGTTTTGCCTTTGCCTGTAATTCAAGGGGTCTTCAAAGCGTTTCGCTTCAGGCCTCTATCCACTTCAGCCGGCCTGCCATGGAAGGAGATGTGCTGGTGGCCGAAAGCCGGGAGGTGGTGTTTTCTGCTCAATCAGGCGTGATGGACATTGAGATACGAAGGAAGGGCGATATGAAACTGCTGGCCTCCTTTCGCGGAACCGCATTTGTAAAAAAAGATAAGCCTTGGGAGGCGGCAAATCAATGAAATTTCCGGTGGGATAAAGGCTTCATTTTCAGAAAAAATCCCGGATTTAAAATTTTCAAAACCACAGTTTCTTAAATATTGAGGCTTTTTCCCGCTTCCCTTATTTGGAATTAGTCTAAATAAAAAATAGGTTTGCAGCCGTATTCATACTTACCAAACATGGACAATAGGCAGTACTTTTTGGCTTCGGCCGTGATGATTTCCATTTTCTTTTCATCCTGCAAAAAAGATTCTAACCTACCTCAGGACCAACCTTTACCAGCGGTGTACGATGGCTCAAACTTTGATGCCAATACACGATTTGAAGCGGGTATCCTTGGCAGATTAAGGGCCATTACGGATACACTAAAGAAAGGCCGGGTATCAACGAATCGCATCTCTTTCCAATCATTAACTGCTTTATTTTCAGATGGGAATCCTGGACTGTCTTCTCTCAGTACTGTTTATTACCGTGACAGAATCAGCGGAGCAGGCGGTTGGCTTGCCGATGCTGCTTCAGCAAGCGGAAATTTGTACACCCCCAAAGCGCCATCAAGTGATGACAAAGGCGGGGTATATGGTGGTTACCTTTTTGATAAATACGGACTCGAGCCAGAGCAGCTAATTGAAAAAGGAATGTTTGGTTCCGTACTATTTCATCGTGCAAATCTGTTGCTGAGAGATTCTCTGAGCATGGCCACTTCCGATCGTGTGATTGCCATTACCGGATCCACTCCCGGATTTCCGAATACCTCCAATCCGGCAAAGTCAAACCGTCCGGATGCCTTTTTTGCGGTGTATATCGCCCGACGCGACAAAAACGATGGTTCAGGTTTTTACACTGAACTGAAAAAGAATTACACAAAACTTCAGGCAGCGCTCAGCCGCAATCCTGTGGTGGAGTCAGACCTCCGAAATGCCAGAGAAGCCATCCTGCTGAATCTGGAGATGGTCAATGCTGCCACCATCATCAATTATTGCCACACCACCATTTCCCTGATGAGTAAAACCAACCCAAGCGACTCCGACAAGGCCAATGCACTGCACGCACTGAGTGAGGCCATTGGTTTTTTACATGGATATCGCCTTTTGAATCCGGGCTTTACACGCATCAGCACCGAACAAATTGACCAAAATCTCGAGAGAATGAATGCACCGGTGAACGGTCAGCCGGCCTGTTACCTGTTCGTTACTACTCCGGAAACCCAATTGCCGAAGCTTGCCGGGGTGATTGCTGATTTGAAAGCCATTTATGGATTTACCAACCAGCAAATTGATGATTTCAGAAAAAACTGGATATCCGAGCAAGGCAGATAAGCACCTGTTAATCATGAAAATACAATTTTCTTTCATTCTTCTGATTTTGCTTTTTTTGGGTAATGCCTGTATCCGGAATCCGGATGCGGGACCCGAAGCCCCTGGTTTCGACAAGGGGAGCATGCTGAATTTTTATGCCAATCAACAAATCAAGCCGGCTTACAGCCAGGTATTATCAGAGCTCAGCATTTTGAAAGAAAGGGCCGACCTGTTTGTTGCCAATCCGGATTCAATCGGCTTAATCGCCCTGCGCCTGCAATGGATGAAGGCCGCAGAGGTTTGGCAATCTGCCTGTGCATTTAATTTTGGGCCGGCAGGAGAGGAGGGGCTCCTGAAATCCTTGCAGGAAGAAATTGCCACTTTTCCGGTCAGTGCCACCAAAACAGAACAAATTCTGGCCGGCAGTGCATTCAATCTCAACGACTTCAACCGGGATACCAGGGGATTTTTTGCCATCGAGTATTTGATTTTCGGCAAAAACCAGAGTCAGAAGTTTGTCCTGGACCGGTTCGAAAATCCCCATGCAAGACAATATCTGACAGAGCTTTGCTATCATGCCCGGCAACGCGTTGAGTCTGTTTTGCAGGGCTGGGAAGGTGGTTTCGGAAAAACTTTTGCAGAAGACAAGGGAACCGGAACAGGCAGTAGTACGGCCATGCTTTACAATGAGTTTGTGAAGAGTTTTGAGTTTCTGAAAAATATGAAACTCGGCCTTCCCCTGGGAAAAAGACCCGGACAAACATCGGCCCGTCCCGATTTGTCAGAAGCTGTGTTCTCTGGTCATTCCCTAAAAATGATGCAGTTGCACTTTCATACTTTATGCAAAATCTGGAATGGCACAGGTTTTACCGGCAACGGCAACGGACCCGGTTTCAAGGCTTATTTGCTGCAATCGGAGGGAGGTCCTGCTTTGGTGGGTTCTACCGAGGCTCAAATTCAAAAAGTAAACGAAGCCTTTGCTGCCCTTCCTGCCGGTCGTTCTTTTTCAGATCTGCTGGCCACCAACGATCCCGGACTCGAAAAACTGCATACAGAAATGCAAAAGCTGACACGCTTTTTCAAAAGCGATATGTCTTCCGTGCTTGGCATTGCCATTACCTATTCGAGCGGGGATGGGGACTAGGTTAAAAGTTAAAAAGTCAAAAATCAAAAGTTAATGTATTGGCATTGTTGGGGGGCAAGGGACAAGGAAAAATGTAAAGAGTGAAACAAGGAAAAAGGATGGTGTCGGAAATGGATTGGCGGATTTGGGTCAAGCATCAGATTTTCAATTATTTACATCAGGAATTCTGAAACATTTCCATTTTGGTGGCCGGGTTCCTTAAATTCAAATCTTTTCTGAGTGAGCCTTTCCTGACCGGTAATGTCAGTGCAGCGCCCTTTGTTGTGCTCCGCTGGGTTTTCGGAATGATGATGGCGGGCGGGACCATCCGGTTTTTGGCCCTCGGCTGGGTAGATGATCATTACATTCAGCCCGTTTTTCATTTTCGGTATTTTGGATTTGAGTGGCTACCAGTTTTCTCAGGTCCTGTTCTGTATATCATTCATTTTCTGATGCTTGCATCTGCCATCGGGCTGGCCTTCGGATGGTTTTTCAGGTTCTCGGCTTGTCTTCTTTTTCTAACTTTTACCTACACCGAACTGATTGATTTAAGTTACTATCTCAATCATTATTACTTTGTTAGCCTTGCATGTTTGCTTTTTTGCCTTGCTCCCCGACCTGTCCGGCACAGCGACTTTCCGGTTTACGGCTGTGTTCCACGCTGGGGTTTGTGGATTTTTGGGTTATTGATCAGCATTGTCTATCTCTATGCCGGGCTGGCCAAAATCAATTCTGCCTGGCTCCTGGAAGCCCTGCCCCTGAAAATTTGGCTTCCTGCTCAGGATGATTTGCCCCTAATCGGAGCTTTATTTTCCTGCAAGCCAACGGCTTATGTTCTCTCGTGGATGGGCATGCTGTACGATTGCAGCATTCCTTTCCTTTTGCTTTGGCATCGAAGCAGGCCTTTGGCTTATGCAGCGGTGGTGGTGTTTCATTTTCTGACCGGAGTTCTGTTTCAAATCGGTGTTTTTCCCGTGGTGATGATGGGGGCCACTTTGGTGTTTTTTTCTCCGTCCTGGCACGAAAGACTCCTTTCGTTCTTTCCTTTCATCAGGCCGGGTTTTTCTGTTTCACCCTTTCGACCCTCGATCGAAAAAGCCATTTTGTTTTTTCTGGCCTTGTTTTTCGTATTTCAAATCTTGTTTCCCTGGCGGTATTTGCTGTATCCGGGCAATGTTTTTTTTACCGAAGAAGGCTATCGTTTTTCGTGGAGGGTCATGCTGATGGAGAAAGCCGGAACGGCCCAGTTTTTTGTAAAAGACGGTAAAACCGGCAGAGAAGGTGCGGTAGTCAATGCTGAATTTCTGAACATCCACCAGGAAAAGCAAATGTCGATGCAGCCGGATATGATTCTGCAGTTTGCCCATTTTCTGGGTTCGCATTATGCCGCTCAGGGGGTGAGGGAGCCACAGGTACGGGCTGAATTATATGTTACTCTTAACGGCAAGCCGGGTCGCTTACTGATTGACCCTCAGGCAGATCTGATGAAAGAAAAAGAAGGTTGGGCACCTAAAAAATGGATCATCCGGTATGAAGATTAGATCGTTTGTTTGGCTTTGGCTATTGCTTTTTTCCGCAAAGGTGGCTGCCCAGCAGGGCCTGCTTTCGGGTGCGGTGCGGGATGCGGAGGGCAAGGCCATTCCTTTTGCAGATCTTTATCTGGAAAAAATACAGCTAAATACCCGTTGTGACTCCGCGGGTCGGTTTGTTTTCAGGGCCCTTCCATTTGGTACTTACACACTCCTGATCCGTGCGGAAGGCTATGGCACCCGCGTTCAGAATATTGAAATAATCAGGCCGCGGCAGGAACTGGAAATTACTTTAAATATAGTGAGCCAAAATCTTGATGAGGTGGAGGTTACAGGAAAATCGAATGTTGAATTCGGCATCCTTCAAATGAAGGCAGTGGACCAGTTCGGCATCTATGAAGGCCGAAAATCGGAAGTCATTTTATTGAAAAACACATCGGCCAATCTGGCCACCAATAACCCAAGGCAGGTTTTCGGAAAGGTCACCGGGATCCACATCTGGGAAAGTGACGGTGCCGGGTTGCAACTTGGGGTCGGAGGCCGGGGTTTGAGTCCCAACAGAACCGCCAACTTCAATGTAAGGCAAAACGGTTATGACATTTCAGCCGATGCTTTGGGCTATCCCGAAAGCTACTATACACCCCCGGCAGAGGCTTTGGAAAGAATAGAAATTGTTCGTGGTGCGGCCTCATTGCAATATGGTACTCAATTTGGCGGGCTCCTGAACTTTCGCTTCCGCCGGGGTCCGCGGGATAAAAAACTGGAGTTTACCACAAGGCAGTCGGCCGGAAGCAGGGGATTTTTCAACTCCTTCAACAGCCTTGGCGGAACGCTGGCCAAAGGAAAACTCAATTATTACGCTTACGGGCAATACAAGCGGGGAGACGGCTTCAGGCCAAATGCTTCTTTCGAATACGGAAATGCCTTTGTCTCTTTGGAATATTCTGTAAATGAGCGGCTTATTCTGGAAATGGAAATCACCAAGATGTATTACCTGGCCCGGCAGCCCGGTGGCCTGACGGATAAAAATTTTCAGGATAACCCCTGGCAATCGCTGAGAAGCCGCAATTGGTTTGTAGTAGACTGGAATATGGCGGCCTTGCATGCTACTTATCGTTTTAACAGCAATACGCAGCTGAATATCAGGAACTTTGCTCTGCTTGCTTCCAGAAAATCGGTAGGAAATCTGGAGCGCATCAATGTTGCCGACTTTGGAGGAAACCGTACCCTGATTGATGGCCGCTTTGCCAATGTCGGGACCGAAAGCCGGCTGCTTCACCGCTACCGGCTCGGCAGACAGAATCAGGTATTTCTTTTGGGTTCACGCCTGTACCGGGGCCGCACCACCGCCCGGCAGGGCGATGCCAATGCAGGAGAAGGACCTGAATTTCAGTTTCTTAACCCGAAAAATCCGGAAAATTCCGATTACCGCTTTCCAAATCTGAATGCAGCCCTTTTTGCTGAGCACATTTTCAGATTCAGCGAACAGTGGAGCCTTACGCCCGGCCTGCGCTGGGAATTTGCCGAAACCGGAGCCTCGGGAAAATACAATTTGCGGACTTTCGATGGTGCCGGCAATCTGATTGCAGCTCAAACATACAATGAAGAAAAACTTCGGAGCCGATCCTTTATTCTTGCCGGTCTTGGACTGGCATTCCGGCCCGACAGTACCCTTGAAGCCTATGCCAACATATCTCAAAACTACAGGGCCATCAATTTCAGCGACTTACGCATTGTTAATCCAAATTTTGTGGTCGATTCGGCCATCCGGGATGAAAGGGGATTTACTGCCGATTTGGGCATCAGGGGAAGGAAAGAGGGCCGCTATGCTTTTGAACTGACCGGCTTTTGCTTGTTTTACAATGGAAAAATCGGTCAGATTTTGAGGGCCGACCGGCCGCCTTTGTTTAACGACTACCGCTACAGAGGTAATATTTCCAACGCCCGAAACTTTGGGATTGAGTGTTTTGGAGAACTGGAACTTTTACAAAGATTGTACAGAACCGGTCCGGCGGACCAGCATTGGCGGATGTCGGTCTTCGTTAATTTTTCCTATGTGGATGCCCGCTATGTGGATACGCAGGATCCTTCAATCAGAAATAAAAAAGTGGAAATGGTGCCGCCGTATATGCTGCGTACAGGCTTGACAATCAGAAAGAAAACATTTGCCATCAGCGGACAATTTTCGCAGGTGGGGCAACATTATTCCGATGCCACCAATGCCAGAAGGACAGCTACAGCAGTGGAAGGAATCATTCCGACCTACCGGGTAGTGGACATTACCGCCAGGTATTCTATGAGAAGAGTATTTTTGGAAGCCAGTCTCAACAACGCCCTGAACGAGAAATACTTTACCCGCAGGGCCGAGTCTTATCCCGGTCCGGGCATACTTCCCTCCGACGGGAGAGCTTGGTATCTTACTTTAGGTTTGAAGATCTAAACAATAGATTATCTGCCAATTACTGGCTTCATTTCAATAAACCCAATGCCAGTCTTTTTCAGGCTTTTTCTGCCTGTGCTTCAACCGGCTTAAGTGCTTTTTTCTTTTTTTTGCCCATCAGAAGGTTCACATCTTCTTTTACCTTTCCCTTCATTTTCAGCTTTTTGGCAAATTTTTTGGTGAGCCTTTCAGCTGTTTTTTCTACCGACCGGGAAATTTTCCCTGCGGCCTTTTCGTCAATCGTATTGAGCGTTATGTTGATGCTGGTAACCAGCATAGATTTGATTTCTTTTCGCAATGCTTTTTTCATAGTCCTGATGTCAATGTTTTGCAATGTTAAAGAATTGTTAAGAATATTTTGCAAATGCCCCGGAGCAATTCAATAATATTTTTCCAATAATTTCGAATGCCAAAAAGACAAAGGCGCGGACCGGCCTGAGTTTACGCATTTTTAATTTGATAAGGAATACTGTTTTTTTTGAAATATTCCAAAAATTAAGGTCAGGAATGACCGGCCTGTTTTTACCTTTGCATCACAAAAGACCAAATTATTTTGCCAGCCAATCCAACTGGGCATTCCCGGTTTTTCCATATTTCTGAGATGAATTGCAAGCAAATCTCCCCTGGCTTCAGGACATGGCTTGCTTTTGGTTTGCTGCTTTTCTTTTTGGGGAAGGTTAATTTTTCAACGCTGGCCCAGCCCGGAAAAGCATCGTATGCATGGGCCGATTCCCTCTATCATGCCCTTACCCCAAAGGAAAGAATAGGACAGCTCTTTATGGTGGCGGCATACAGCAACAAAGGGCCTGAGCACAAAGCGGAAATAGAAAAACTCATCAGAGAAAACCATATCGGAGGCCTCATTTTCTTTCAGGGCGGTCCCGGCAGGCAGGCCCGACTGACCAACCACTACCAGTCCATTTCTAAAATTCCCATTTGGATAGGCATGGATGCCGAATGGGGCCTGGGAATGCGCCTCGATTCGACCCAAAATTTTCCAAAACAAATGACCCTCGGAGCCCTGCAGGATGTATCGAAGATCCGGAAAATGGGCGAAATTATGGCGCGTCAGTGCAAAAGGCTGGGTGTCCAAATCAGTTTCTCTCCCGTAGTGGATGTAAACAGCAATCCGGCCAATCCTGTAATCGGGTACAGGGCCTTCAGTGAAGACCGGGAATCGGTGGCAGAAAGGGGTTCGGCTTATATGAAAGGTCTTCAGAGTGAGCACATTATTGCTGTAGGCAAACATTTTCCTGGCCACGGTGATGCCGACGCCGATTCGCATTACGATCTTCCCGTAATCCGCCGAAGCAAAGAACAATTGCGGGAAACGGAATTTTATCCGTTCAAAAGGTTGATTAAAGACTCCGTGTGCGGCATGATGGTGGCGCACCTGAGCGTGCCTTCTTTGGACAATTCGCCGAATCTTCCCACCAGTATTTCCAAAAAGGTGGTGACGGATATCTTGAAAGAAGACCTGGGATTTGATGGACTCCTTTTTACGGATGCCCTGAATATGAAGGGCTTAAGCAAGTTTTACGGACCCGGGGAAGCGGATGTAAAGGCACTGCTGGCCGGCAATGATGTTTTGCTTTTTCCGGAAAATGTACCCGTAGCCATTGGCATGATTGAAGCGGCCCTTGCCAAGCGGCAAATCCGGTGGAAGGATCTCGAAAAGCGCATAAAAAAAATACTCGCTTACAAGCATTGGGCAGGCTTAAATACCGCTCCTATGATTGAAACCCGGAATCTATGGGAGGATTTGAACAGGAAAGAGGACAAGATTTTCATCAAAAACCTCTATGCCGAGGCCATTACCATCATCAAAAACAGAAAGAAACTGATTCCGTTCCGTGCGGTGGACTCCCTGAAATTTGCTTCTGTGCTGATTGGAAGCGATCAGCCCAAAAATGGTTTTCAAAAAGCCCTGAGTCAATATGCACCCTTTGTTCATTTCCAGATTCCCGATAAGGCGAGGAAAGAGAAATTTGATGAGGTATTGTCTCAGTTGGAAGGAAAAACAGTGGTCATCGGACTGGCCAAACTCAGCAATGTACACAGCAAGAAATACAACATTACCCCAGAAACAGAAGAGTTTATCCGACAGGTTTCAAAGAAATGCGAATCAGTTCTGGTGCATTTCGGCAATGCCTACAGCACCGGAATAACTGAATTTGTACCGCACCTGGTACTGGCCTATGAATGGAATGAATTCACCCAATCTCTTGTGCCGGAGTTGCTGTTTGGTGCGCTTCAGGCCAAAGGCAAAATGCCTGTCTCAGCCGGCAGCACCATCAAATACGGAATTGGCCACATCAGCCCCGATTTGGAAAGGCTTCGCTTTGCCGAGCCCGAAGAGGTGGGTATGAAAAGTGCCTGGTTTGCCCGGATTGACAGTTTTGCCAATGAAATCATTGCTTCTAAAATGACCCCTGGTTGTCAGATACTGGTAGCCAAAGACGGTGCCGTGGTGTACCACAAGGGTTTTGGATTTCAGACCTATGATTCTTTGGTACCCGTAGATCAGGAAACCCTGTACGACATTGCCTCCATCACCAAAGTGGCGGCCACCTTGCAGGGGCTGATGTATTTGCAGGAACGGTCAAGGGTAAACATCTGGGACAAAGCCTCCGAATACCTGCCCGAACTCAAGGGTACCAACAAAGAAAACATGCTCATTGCCGAAATTCTGGTGCATCAGGCGGGGCTGCAGCCTTTCGTTCCCTATTGGAAGCGAACCATGAAGAATCTGAGCGTCAAAGAAATATTTTATTGCGACGAAAGAGATCAATGGTTTGATACAGAGGTGGTTCCGGGTTTGTATGCCATGAAAACCATGGAAGACAGCCTTTGGAACTGGGTGATGAAATCGGACCTGCTGGAAAGAAACAAGGCCGGCGGGTATGATTACAAATATTCCGACCTGGGATTTTATATACTCAAGCGCCTGGTGGAAAGGGTTTTGAATGAGCCCATTGACCAGTTTCTGGAGAGGCAATTCTATAAACCATTGGGATTGGAAAGGCTATGCTTCAAGCCCAAACGGATTTTCGCTGAATCCGAAATTGCCCCCACCGAAGAAGATACCCTCTTTCGCAAAAGTCTGGTCCGCGGCAATGTGCACGACCCGGGAGCGGCCATGTTTGGCGGAGTGGGCGGCCATGCCGGATTGTTTGGAAATGCACTTAGCCTGGCCATACTCATGCAGATGAACCTGAACTATGGATACTACGGTGGCCGGTATTTTCACCTTCCCCAGACAATTGAACAATTCAGCCAGAGGATTTTCCCCCGAAATCGCCGCGGCCTTGGATGGGACAAACCCTACCTTTGGTCCAAGGATGGTCCTACCTCGGGTTTATGCTCAAAGGAAACCTTCGGCCACACCGGCTTTACCGGGACTTGTGTTTGGGCAGACCCGAAGTACAAATTGATTTTCGTTTTTCTCTCTAACCGTGTTTATCCGGACCCTGAAAACAGCCTGCTGATTAAAAACAATGTCCGGCCCCGAATTCACGATATGGTGTATCAGGCCATGGAAGACCCCGGAATCCTTTCAAGAAACGAAATACTGTCCGATACGAGTCTGAATGGACAAATCAGAAGTACTTTTAAATAAATTACTGAGATACAGAAGGCAGCACAATCAGGAGAAGGCCCTGAAGCCGGAGGTGTTGGATGATTTTCTGTCCGTTGGCTGGTACCGGATTGGGCAAAGGCTTTTTGCAGTAGATTACATTTATCTGGATGAAAACTGGATTCGGGTCTTTTGGATGCGGATGGTGCTGAATAATTTTCAGTTCGGTAAGCAGCAAAAAGAAGTAATCAAAAAAAATTCCGGTTTCAGCCTGGAAATCAAGCCATTGAAGCTTGGTGAAGAACATGAGAATCTGTACAGCCTGTACCGGGAGAGTATCAATTTCGAAGGAGCGCCATCGGCTTCTGACTTTTTGTTTAATCAATCTCCCAATCAGGGATTGATCTGTGAGATTTTTCCTTCCCGGATGATAGAAATGCGGGATGGTAAAAAGTTGATTGCGATTGGGGTTTTTGACCTTGGCAAAAAAACCATCAGCGGAATCCTGAATTATTTTGATCCAGCCTACAAAAAATGTAGTCCGGGTAAACTCATGATGCTCAAGAAGATCGAGCTGGGCATTCAATTGGGTTGCCACTATTACTATCCCGGCTATGTGGCCGATGGTTATTCCAAGTTTGATTACAAATTCTGGCCGGGAAAGGAATATTCTGAATTGTACAATCCTGTCTTCGAAACCTGGATCCCCTTTGAGCCAAATTTGGTCCGCACCCTGGCAGGAGATCAGGAGGAATTGCTTCAATTTCTTGGACCCAGAAGCATAGAGGTTGATCTGGAATTGAATATGGTTTTTCCATAGGCAAAGGCGCAGTCGGTACCGCCTGTGATTCGGAGGGTAAATGCCCGTTGAATCAGAATGTTTTTCCGGAACTTTCTCTCAAAAGGGCATTGATTTCCGAAATCGGCAGCAAAATAAAATGCTTACTATGATGGCATGAATCAGGCTTTGGGCTAAGGTTCGGTAAACTGCAACCTGCCGGTTGTCCGACATAAAAATTAGGCTACCCAAATTTAATGTATTAGGTTTGCAAAATAAATGAAGCGGTTTGCAAGTCTTCTCCTGATTTCTTTGTGTCTGGCCTGCGAAACTCTGGCTCAGAAGCATTTGATTCGGGGTGTTGTAAAAAATCTGCTCACTGAAGAGGTTTTGCCATTTGCTCAAGTCATGGATCTGGAATCCGGTGTAGGTGTACTGGCAGGAGAAAATGGTGTTTTTCGCCTGGATGCAGAGCATAAGCAGCTTCGGGTGAAAGTGGGATGCAGCGGCTT
>CANHCT010000021.1 GCA_947459175.1 Hymenobacteraceae bacterium | reverse complement strand
GGGCCGAGTCGTCGTTCAACCCCAGGGGTGCAGCTGCCCAAATATAACTGGCAGAATAAGCAGCATCTACGCTTGTCCAGTCGGTAAGCAGAAATTTATCCAGCGGCAATCTGTAGCCCATGCGGATGTTTTGGTCAAAGTTCTTTTTACGCCCCAGGTTCCGGATGTTTTTCCAAACCGAATCCCGTTTTGTAAATCCGGGCCTGATTTGGGTATTGTCAATATCGCCGGTAGGTTCATCGATGATGGCGGCTACATTGGCGGTGTAGTCAAAGGTTACGCTTTTGAAGGGCGAATACCGAACGGCATAATTGCGGTTGAAGAAAAAGCTCTTTTCGAAATTCAGCAGGCCCGGTGGCAATACGGGACTGAACACATCCGAACTCCGCAATTGTGTGCGGGTAAAGGTTCTGTTGAGGTCGCCGCGGATGGTGATATTGGATGGCAGATAGCTGAAGTTCAGCTCTTTAATCAGTTTCAGATAATTCGATTTCAGGAATTTGGCATTTTTAAAGGGTTCAATCGGCTTGGCGGTGGAGTTGTAGCTGTAGCCCACACCCAATAAGGTATTGGTAGAAATGTAGGAATGGATGTTTATATTGGTCCGCTTGATTTCTGAGTAGGCCACCGTAAAATTCAGATTCTCAATGTCCCAGGGATAAGATTTTTGACTTTGGCCGGTTTTTACCTTCGAAACATTGGTGAAGTTGATGGCCCGCTTTTCTGTCCGGTCCTGGATGAGGCGGATGTAATCTTTGTATTTACCCGTTTTATCCAGCAGGTCTACCCGCACATCCGGATTTAGAGGGTCGAATTTTGGGGTAATTACGGTGGTTTCATAAGAAACAAACATGGGCAACTTGATGCCCCATTTTCTGGGGAAAAACTTATCCAGTGTCACATTGGAAGAAATGTTGAAGGAGGCAAAGGTTTCCCGGCTTCTTTCTGAGATTCTCTGTTCTATGGAGCCAAATCCAGGGGTGGAATATTTGCCCGAAACATTCACTGTGGCCAAATCGGCCAGCTTCAGATTTACCCTTCCGGTGGTGGCCCAACCGTCATTTTTATCGTAGTCGGTTACCCGCAATTCGTTCAGCCACAGGCATACTGATTTTTCAAATCCGTCGTTTTCATCCACATTCGTGGGATTTCGTACCCCCAACATGATGGTGACCACGGCATTAAGGTCGGGATTGCCCACTACGGTCACAAAGGAGGTTTGCTCCCCGTTCTGAACCGGCCTTGTAAATCTGCCCTGAAAGTTTGCCCCTGCCTGATTTCGCTCCAGCTTTATTCTTACCAGATCCTGAAAGGCTACATTCAGATGGTTTACAGAGGGCCAGATTTTCTCAGGGTCGGTTTCACCCAATGCAGTGAGTTTCAGAGGAATGGATATCTCGTAGTAGTTTTCATTAAAGTCGGTTCCGAGGCGTACAAAAAGCTGGGTTTGGTAGTCCCCCGTGCTGGAACCCAGCGGCGCTTCGGCATGCACAAACATTTGTAAACGCTTGTAATTGAGGAAGTCGAAGGTCACATTTTTGAAACAAGCTTTGGATGCCCCATCTCCGAGGTTGTCGCCGCACAACAAGAGTGACTGCTCATTGAGCCGCCTGTTTACCCCGGATGTGATGTCCCGGTCCCTTTGCTGGGCACCGGGAGGAATGACATAAGGTGTTTTCTGGCCGGTCACACCGCTGCCGTTTTCTTCTATGTTTACAGTACCGATGCGCAGGGCAGAGCGGTCTTCCACAATGTCTACCGGTCCGTCGGAGGGTATCCTTTTCGGATAAGGCCTCCATTGGCTGCCCACATATTGAAATTGCACAAAACGGCAAACCACAGGTTCTTCCATTCCGTTCAGCCGGAGCCGCATAAAGCGCATGGTTTTGAAATCGTTGATATTGCCGGTGGTGCCCCCGAAGTTGGGATGGGTCTTGTCTTTCAGGGGGATACGGAAGAGGTACCAGGCATAATCGGGGCCCGAAATTTTGTCGATGATGTAGTTTTTGCCCACCTCCATGTCCGATGCCCGCAGGTTGATGTTGTAGGAATAGTAGGCATCCAGGTCGCTCAGGGTATTGTCCTGATTGATGTCTTCCATATCCGGAAGATTCGAATAACTGGGTGTAAAATCGGCAGTGCCGCCTACGGGCGAGTTGTTCTGAAGGTTGTTGAAATTTTTGTACCGTTCCAGAATTTTGGCATTTTCAGCATCATAGTCGCCGTCCAGAAAATATTTGAAATCATCCCGGGAAGGGTCATTTTCAATTTCGGCCACCACGGCAGGGTCTACGCCGCTGTTGCGCAGAGCCGAAATGTAGCCGGCAAATTTTGTTTTCTCCTCTTCATTGCTCAATCCGTCCAATCCCACATCCTGAATGGATCTTGAAGCAGGGTCATTGTCAAATGCATACTGAATGATCTGGCCTTTCGGTACTTTTCCAAAAGGGGTATTGTCTACATCGCCCTGCTGGGAAGGCCGGATAGGAAGACCCTGCTCAAACATGAGTTTAGAGTCCCGCATCACATCTTCCGAAATATTTCCCAGATCTACCGAAAGTGTACCCTCCCTTGTTCTTGAGCTGATATCGTATTGTTTGCCCTCAATGGCACCCAGCGGCCCCTGAATGAAGGGATCCATCATCCAGAATTCCAGGTATTCGATGTTGGCCGCGTCAAAATCGGTGTCGGTATTGATGGCACGGGTAACGCCTCCCCAGCTTTGCTTTGGATTCGGCAACAAGCCCTGTGAATTCAATCCGGGAAAATAGTTGTATTGGCCCCTTTCTTTAGGGTAAAAGGCGAGGTCGAAAACCTGCTCGTTCAGGTTTACGGCATTCAGGTCACGGTTGCGGAATACTTCCTGCGGCCCCACTGCCCGTACATAGTGATTTTTAACTTCCTCCGGTGTAATGTTGGCCGGCTTGTTGCCCCCGCTGGACCGGTAGAAAAGGTTATCTACAATGTACCAGGCGATATGGCCCCGCCTGAAGTTCAGATTTTGCCAGCTGTTGGGGTCCGAAATCCGGTAGCCTGGCCCTTCAAATCCGGCCGGAACGGACGATAATTTCCATCTCGAAAACTGGCCGCTCAGGGAATAGGGGGTCCTGACTCCCTCAAAATCATCCAGATAAGATATCCCACGGCCGGAGGCATCCACAAATTTATTGGTGCCGGGAAAAAGGTGTGCATATTCGGCCGAAGCAGTGATGGACGAGGTCTCTTTGGTTTGAATCAGGGGTAGGGCATCTACCAGCTTGGTCAGAAACCGGCTGTCGGATTTATAGTTCACATCCAGGCCCACCATCACATTTTGAGAGGGCTCGTTGCCCACCTGCACCCGCCTGATTACAGGCCTTTCGTTCAGATACAAGAGGGTACCACCCAAATTGAGTTTCCGGGAGTAGGCATAATCGAAACGGGAACCGAAAAAAGACCGCTGCTGAAAGGAAAAAAGGTCGGCCTGTTCATAATCAACCCTGATTTCCTGGCCTGAACTTAGGATGCCCTGATTGGTAATTTTTACCCTTCCCAAGGCATAATCTACGGTGTAGTCTTCATTTTCTACCAGCAGATTGGTACCGGCAAAAACCTTGACTGAGTTTTGGGCAATGTTGACCCCGGGCAAGGTGATGTCGCTGGAGGAGGTACTCTCCATTTTGCCCGAAATAAAAAACTTGGCCTTGTTGGCTGCCTGAAGGGCATCGGGCTGGGTTTTCCGGTACAGGTCGTTAAACACATATTTATCAGCCAGTTGCAACTCGTCCGGGAGGACAAATTGTTTTTGAAGGGTCCCGCCGAAAGGCTCCAGTACCGGAAAAATGATGCGCCCGTTGCGGGAGTCGATGGTAATGTCTTCAATAAAATCAAAGTTGCCGTCGGGCTGCAATTCATTGGCCGGATTAAGGCGGTCGAGGTTGAATATCTGCACGAGAGGCTTGTCTTTGATCAGCCTGCCCTTGGGCATTGCAGGGTTGTCTACCCCCGAACTGTCGTCGCGGTAAATGACCCTAAGCTGAAAATTGGTTTTGCTGATTTGTGAGGAGCCCAGGTTGTAAATATTTTTCATTTGCAAATCCCAGGTGGGAAGTTGCGTATTGATTACGGCCGGCCGAATCAGTTTCAGCACCACCATGCCGCTTTCTCCCCTTACGGAATAATCTTCCTGAAGCTCCCCCACTTTGTAGTTGCGGCCGTTCAGGGTATACTCGTAGGCCACAGCCAATACTTCATCATCCCGCAAGGCAAAGTTCAGCGAGATGTAACCCAGCTGCCTTTGAATTTTGAAGTCTCTGTCCTGCTGGAGTTTACGGGCACCTTTCAGAAACTCGTAATCTGTACTTCTCGCCAGTCCCAAGCCCTCGAGGGTAGCGCGGGTCTGTTCGCCGTCCAGTACGGCAGGTCCCTGAGCCAAAATGCTGGAGTAGAGGGTGTTTGCCTGGTTGTCAGAACTTGCACGGGGATTTACTCCGGCTTTTGTCCAGACTGGTTTCAGGGGTTTGGCTTCTCCCAAATCAATGAGGCCCAATACATTGCGGAGGTTTTGGGTGTTGCCCGCCCTGTTGGTCACATACACTTCCACCCGTACAATATTCAGCCCCGAGGTAATCTGAGGAAGAGTCCTTAAGGATTTTTCGTAGCCGTTCCGGAATTCATTGCTCAGGAAGAAGTGACGGTTGGCCTCATACTGATTGCAGGCAACCAAAAAGTTCCGTGTCTGGCTTCCGCCTTTCAAATTCAATGAATTGGCACGGCCCCTCTGATTGGAAACCACCGAGGTTACCCTCAGCTTTCCGAACTGCATGGTGGTTTTAAGTCCAAAAAGGTTTTGCGCTCCGGTAATCAGCCCCGAACTGATGGGCATACTCACATTTCCAGCCTCCAGGCGCTGAATGATTTCATGGTCTTTTCCCGTGTAGTCCAGCTTGATCTGGTTGTCGAAATCAAAGGCAGCTTTGGTATCGTAGTTGATGTTCATCCGCATCTTCTCTCCGATTTTGCCCTGCACACTCACATTAATCTGCTGATCAAACTGGAAGTTGCCAAAACTCTGCTGCCGGATGGGCACATTAGGATTGGCGATTTTCTGGAATTGACCTCCGAAATCCAGCATCACCGAACCATTGGGGCGTATGTCGATGTAATTGCCTCCGAAAATCCGGTCAAAGATGGGACTGAGGTAGATTTTGGGAATCAGAGAGCGGCCGGTGGTCGGGCTTTCGCCATCCTGTCCTTCGGCCTTGGCCTTCATGTAGTTTTTTTGCAGTTTGGCATCCATGTACTTTTCATATTGCTCAAAAGTCATGGAAGATCCGGGCCGGTAATCGAGGTTGCCTACTTTATCGTATATGTTGTAATTTTTTGATACAGAATCAATTTCAACTTTGGTTTTGAAGATATCCGGGTCTTCAAGCGAGAGTGGCGAGCGGCTGGGCGGATTTGAAAATTTGTCTCCCAGGCGGTCAGCGAAATTGAGTTTTGGTCTGAAACTGGGTTTGTAGTCTTTTTTGCTTACGCTGTCGTCGTCCAGAAATCCCTGCGCCATTCCTCCGGCAGACCACAACAGGGCCAAACTGCAAAGGAGCAGTGCAGCCAGCCATTTGGCACGAAAGAAAACGAAGGGGAATTTTTCAGGCGTCAAAGTCGGTCACAAATAAAAATTAAACTGCTTTTGTTATTCGTGAAAGATTTGATTTTCAAGGGCCCGGCTATCCATTCCGCACAAAGACCTGTATCGTAGAAAAAAGGGAGAGGTGTCATGGTTCAAAATTCCGAAATCAGCTGCTCCTCTTCAGGGCCAGGCGGATGAGCTCTTCTGTGGAATAGATTTTATCAGCTTGTTTTACAATGGATTCCAGTACTTTTTCTGCCGTGGGTTTGGGAATTCCCAGGGTAACCAGTGCCGAAAGGGCGTCTTCCAAGGTTGAATTTTTTGGACTGTTGCCCGTGGCGGTAAGGCTTCCCGGCTGCACCTCTTTCCTGATTTTGTCCCTCAGTTCAAGCACAATTCTTTGGGCCGTTTTCGGTCCTATTCCTTTCAGACCCTGAATGGTCTTTACATCTTCCCGGGCAATGGCTTCGGCCAGTGGCTCAGCGGCCATAGAGCTCAAAGCCACCAATGCAGTTCCCGGGCCTACGCCGTTTACCGAAATCAGATGCAGAAAAAGGGCTTTTTCAGATGCCTGACCAAATCCGAAGAGAGAAAATCCATCCGTTTGGGTATAGTGCAAATGGGTGTGCACGGTGCAATCCCCCTGCTGCTCCTTGAAAAAAGAATAAGTGTTCAGCGAAATACGCATGGAATAGCCAACGCCCCCTACGGCGAGCACCATCAACGCTGGTTCGAGCTGTTTTATTTGACCTTGTAAAAAAGAAATCATCCGGCTGAGCGAAAATGCCCCGAATCAGGCAAAAAACAAAGCGCAAATTAGGCGAAAAAGCCCGTTTGGAAGAAATAAAAAAAGGGGAATGCAAAACGCAGAAAAACCATCTGCTGCACTTCGGAAAAATCTGCCAACACAGGCTTGCCCGGTGAAAGATTTTTGGCTTACCGAAACAGGAAAAAAAATGCCTCAGAAAGCCCGTCCGGAGTGGAGAACACCAAAATCCCGAAGGCCTGACCCCGTAACATATCGGTTGCAGGCCCAAAGACTTTTCCGACCATTATATCCATATAGTGACTTTTATCTCCTGGTTAACCTTAAGATTTTCTTTGTTTCTGATCTCTGCTTTTATGGGCAGCAGGTAGGTGTTGTGCCTGGTATCAAACCAAATGGCTGTTTTCCATTCACAACCTCCGATTTTTGCATTTGCTTTTAATCGTCCCCAGCCTTCTTCCTGCCATTTTAAATGTTCTCTGATTTCTCCTGCTAAGGCTTGCGGCAGTGAAACAAAATGCCAGCCATAAGGGGAATCATGCTGCCAAATTTTGGCCGTAAACTCATGTCTTATTTTGCCGTTCATTTTGTTTACGCAAATAAAATCAATCCGGGACGGTCAATCAGTTGACTTTTTCAAAATTCTGTCCGTTACCGGTTGCCGTCATCGGCTTTCTTTTCAGCAGATCTGCCGTTTCCAGAATCAGGGGAATAAGTTATCAACCGATTCCATTCTGTTTTTTCAAAGGATTTTTGAATCTGCATTCCTGACCTTCCGGTCTCAGCCCGCTCTCCATTTGGCAGCGGCCGGACCATTCCAAACAGAGCATGCGGTTGGCAATGCCCTCTGCTTTATTTCATTGCCGCCGCTGTATTCTTTCTTCTCTTTCATCACCACATAGATTTTTTCAAAATTTCCGTCCGGTGAAAAGTTGGTAATGAATGCCATCAAAGGCAGTCCGGCAAAAATTGGTTCATTGTTCATAGGTCAATTTTTTGTTTTGTATTGTTGATATTCCAGCATCGTTTTGCTTCGGGGCTGCTCCAGCACAGAGGCCGGTTGCAGGGCATAGAGCCCGTGTTTTATTCTGATTTGGTCCATGGCCTGATACAGCGGACTCAGGGCCGAAGAATTATCGAAAAGATCGAGTTGAGTGCCTCCCGATACCAGTTTGCTCAGCCGCACCCCGATGAGTCGGATCATCACCCGGCGGTTGTACAACTTGTCGAAGAGTGTCAGCGCACAACGCCGCAGCACATGGTCGGCAGCGGTGAATGGGATGGCCATCTGCCGGCTCTGGGTATCGAAATCGGCATAGCGTATTTTTACAGCAATGCAGCCGGCCGTTTGCTTCAGCCCGCGGAGTTCGAAGCAGATTTCGCCCAGCATCCGGATGATTTCCTGTCGCAGAAAGTCTGTATCAGAAGTGTCCTTTTCGTAGGTGCTTTCTCTGGAAATGGATTTTTGTGCTGTATAGGGCACCACAGGCGAAGGGTCTATGCCGTTTGAGCGCTCCCACATCCAGGTGCCGTTTTTGCCAAAAACGCGTTCCAGCACTTTCAGGGGCATTTGGGCCAGTATGCCCACGGTAGAAATGCCCATCGTACGCAGCATATGCGAGGTCTTTTCGCCGATCATCGGCATCTTCTCTATGCGCAGCGGATGCAGAAAACCACGCTCCATGCCTTCGGGAATGTAGATCTGCCCGTTGGGTTTGGCTTCTCCCACAGCTATTTTCGATACCGTTTTGTTGGGCGAGAGGGCAATGGTTGATTTCAGGCCCAGTTCTTTGAGGACTTCTGATTTTATCTTTTTGGCCCACTGATAGCAGCCCATATAGCGCTCCATACCCGAGAGGTCTATGTAAAACTCGTCTATCGAGGCTTTTTCTACCAAAGGTGCTTGATATTGAATCAGTTCTGTTACCAAATCCGAATACCGGCTGTAGGCTTCAAAATCGCCCCGGATAAAAATGGCATCGGGGCAAAGCTGCCGGGCCGTTCGGGCGGGCATGGCCGAGTGTACACCAAACCGGCGGGCCTCATAGCTGCAGGCCGACACCACACCACGGTCGCTGCTGCCACCTACAATCACCGGCTTGCCACGCAGGCGGGCATCCTTCAGGCACTCTACGGCCACAAAGAATGAATCCAGATCGATATGTACAATGGAACGGTCCATAATGGGGATTGCCTGAATTTTCAGGAACTTTTGGCAAATCTAAAAAAATTGGTTCTACATTTGCCAATAATTTTGGTAAAAAATCTAAAAAAATTAGAAAAGAAAAGCATGCAGCATTTTTCTGAAAATCTTAAGTTTCTGAGAAAAAGCCACAAACCCAGACGCAATCAGTCGGATATGGCGGCTTTGCTGGGTTTGAGTATTTCTACTTACGGCGCCTACGAAGAGGGGAGGGCCGAACCCAAGTTGGAGAACATAAAAAAGATTGCCGATTTTTTTGGTATTTCTATAGACGAGCTCATCACCACCGATGTGAGCAGAAATGAAAACCGAAAGCGCATCCTGAAGGAAGAAGACGGATTTCCGGTTCCGGGGCCAAAGGTTCTGGCCATCACCGTTGATTCTTCCGGAAACGACAATGTGGAATGGGTCCCGCTTAAGGCTGCCGCCGGCTATACCTCCGGCTACGGCGATGCCGATTTTGTTGAAAAACTCCCCTCCTTCAAAATCCCTTTTCTGGATGCCCGAAAAAAATACCGGGCCTTTACCATTCAGGGCGACAGCATGCTCCCCATGGTTTCGGGCTCCACCGTATTTGCTGAATATCTGGAAGACTGGACCCGGATCAAGGATGATACGCCCTGCATTGTTATCACCCGCTCCGAAGGCATCGTATTCAAAAAGGTTTTCAATTACCTCAAGACACAAAATTGTCTGCTTCTGGTATCAGCCAATCCGGCCTTTAATCCCTATCTTGTCCCTGCTGATGATGTACTGGAGGTATGGAAGTTTGCCGGGTATTTTTCGAGCGAAATGCCCTAAGCCGTTCTTCGTTTCCATAAATACATTTTGCCTTCCCGCCCCTCGCTCAGTTTCCGGATGTTGCTCCGGTGGGTAAATACCACAAGGACCACCAGCAGTATGGCCAGCCCTTTTGTAGCTGCATCGGCCGGTCCGCAGAATCCTGCCATCACCAAGCTGCCGAAAACCAGGGCCGAAATCATAGAACCCACTGATACATAGTGGAATAAGATAAAAACACCAAGAAAAACACCCACGCAAATGAGGGCTGCCATCGGATGAATGTTGAGCACCATACCCAGCAGGGTGGCCACGCCCTTTCCGCCTTTGAAGCCTGCAAAAACCGGGTAGATATGACCCAGCACGGTGGCCAGTCCCAGCAGCATCATGCCCTGAACGCTGCCTGCCTGCCAAATCTGATCCGGTAAAAATGCCAGAGATGTGCCCGCAACGCCTTTCATAATGTCGAACAAAAGCACAAAAATTCCAGCCTTTTTCCCCAAAACACGGAAAGTATTGGTGGCACCGGCATTGCCCGAACCCTGTGTGCGGATATCGAAACCATATACCACTTTACTGGTCCACACGGCGGTGGGTATACTCCCGAGCAGGTAGCAAATCAGGATGAGAGAGAGGCTCAGCATGGTTTTGGATTTTTTTATTGCGGGCAAGAAGAAAGATTTCTTTGAAAAAAGAAAACCTCTTTCTTCATCCTTCCCGATATTTTTTTCAGTTGGTTTGTCTGTTTATGGCCTAAAAATTTGATTTTCAAAAGATTGTTTTGTGATTTCCTGCTCCTTGTCCGGTCTCTTGCCGGCGCTTGGGTCCGGCCTTACTTCTGCGGAGCAGGCAGGGCAGGCGGGGCCGGAATGATTTTTTCTTCCCGCCAGTCGGTGAGTGCAAAAGGCGATACCAGCGGAAACCCCAGCAGTTCTATTTGGTCGTACGCATCTTCCAGGTGGTGGTCGGGTGGCAGTTCGGGCATGGCAACGGCCTCGCTGTATCCGGACTCTTCGTCTTCTGCAAACAGATCTGCCACTACCGGTACAGGCTTGTTTTTTCCGTGAAAATACATGTGAGACTCCCAAAGCAATTCTTTTTTGCTTTGCCCTGTAAACCGCAAAGCCCCGATCCGGATCAGGATGATGGCCTGCTCCGGACCCATTTTTACCCGCTTCAGCAGGTTTTGCAAATTCCGGTACCGTCCGCCCCGGTTGCGCTCTTCCACTACTTGCCGGGCAATATGGCTTTCCAGACTTTTGATGTGTACAAATCCGAGAAAGATGGTATCTTTTCTGATGCTCGTCAGCACATCGGACCGGTTTATACAGGGTGCTTCTACCCTTGCACCGCAACGGCGGGCTTCGTGGATGTACACCTCTGTGCGGTAAAATCCTCCGAAATTGTTGATTACCGCCACCATAAATTCTTTGGGGTAATAGGTCTTGAGGAACAGGCTTTGGTAACTCTCTACAGCAAAACTGGCCGAGTGGGCCTTGCTGAACGAATAGCCCGAAAAACTCTCGATTTGCCGCCATACTTCGGCTGTGATGTCTTCGGCATAGCCGCGTCGCCGGCAACTGTCAAAAAATTTGTCTTTAATCCGCTCAAATTCAGCCCGGGAGCGAAACTTCCCGCTCATACCCCTGCGCAGAATGTCGGCTTCGGCCAGGCTTAATCCGGCAAAATGGTGGGCTACTTTGATGACATCTTCCTGATACACCATTACCCCGTAGGTCTCTTTCAGCAGGGGCTCCATCGCCGGGTGGATGTATTGAAAACTGTTCGGATGGTGGTAGCGGTAAATGTATTCCTTCATCATACCGCTTTTGGCTACTCCGGGCCGTATGATGGACGAAGCCGCCACCAGGGTAATGTAGTCGTCGCAGCGGAGTTTGCTCAGAAGTTGCCGCATACCGGGACTTTCGATGTAGAAGCAGCCCAGGGTTTCGGCGCTGCGCAGCTGGCCGGCAATCGCCGGATCTTTCTTAAAGCGTTGAATGGCATGGACATCCACATGTACCCCCCTGTTTTCGTAAATGATGTCCACCGCATCTTTGATGTGCCCCAGCCCCCGCTGGCTCAGAATATCAAATTTGGCAAAACCAATTTCTTCGGCCACATACATATCAAACTGCGTTGTGGGGAAGCCTTTGGGCGGCATGTTCAGGGCGGTGTAGCGATAGATACTTTCCTCCGAAATCACAATGCCCCCGGCGTGAATGGATACATAGTTGGGCATGTCCTTCATCAGGGCACCATAGCGGTTGATCCATTGCATGGTCTGCGTATCCCGAAAATCCTGCGGTGCATCCGCCATTTTGTCGATGTCGGATTTGGGCAAACCAAATACCTTGCCCAGTTCACGCACAATCGAACTTCCCTGATAGGTGACATAGGCCCCGATCATGGCCACATGTTCCCGTCCGTAGCGCTTGAAAATGTAATCCTGAATTTCTTCCCGCTCGTCCCAGCTGAAATCGATGTCGAAATCGGGCGGCGAGGTGCGGTGGGGATTGATGAAGCGTTCAAAGTACAGATCCAGTTCTATCGGGTCTACATCGGTGATGCCCAGGCAGTAAGCCACTACAGAGTTGGCGCCCGAGCCCCGGCCTACATGAAAAAAGCCCCGGCTTCGGGCATATCGGATGATGTCCCAGGTGATAAGAAAATAGGCCGAAAAATCGAGTTGTTCTATAATCCTGAGCTCGCCTTCCACCCGCTTGCGGGCGGTCCGGTTGTCGGTTCCGTAGCGGTACAGGAGGCCGTCGCCGGCCAGTTTACGGAGCAGGGCCAGGTCATCGGTTCGGTCGGCCGAAAAGATCTTTTTGTTTTTGGGTTCATGAAAAGCAAAAGGGAAGGAGCATTCCTCCAGAAGGGATTCGGCCCGCAGGATGAGCCCGGGATCATCTTTGTAAGCAGCCAGCATTTCTTCCGGTGCCGGAAACCATTCGTCCTGAGCTGCGTGGCTGCCTGGGTCGAGCTTGCTGAGCAGGGTGTTCTGCTCTATGCAGCGCAGCAGCCGGTGCAGATTAAAGCCTTTTTTGTCCAGAAAGGTTACCGCCTGCCAGGCCAGTGTTTTGCTTTCCCATCCGGCAAAAAGAGAATCGCTTTTTTGTTTTTTAAAGTGCCATTGCTGTAATTCAAAGGCCTTGATACCCAGCCACTCGGCCGGTAAAGGTGCCCGCTGCGGCAGGTTTTGGCGGGGGTAAATCCAAAAGACTTCCGGCAGCTCGGGTGCTTCAGCAGGAAAATGGCCGGCAGCAAACAGATGCCCGCTCAGCCAGCGGTTCAGGTTTTCGAATCCTGCCGGAGAGGCTGCCAAACCTACATAGCAAAGCGAGAAGCCATTTCGAAACTCGATGCCCACCACCGGCTCGATGCGGGCCTGCCGGCAAAACTGCACGAAATCAAAAATGCCGGATGTATTGTTGATGTCGGTGAGGGCCAGTCGGGTAATGCCCCGTTTCCGGGCTTCTGCCACCAGCACCTCCGGCGAAAGTGTGCCGTGGTTCAGACTGAAAAAGGAGTGGCAGTTGAGGTACATGGTATTTTTCCCCTGAAAAAGACAGGCAACAAAAATACCAAAAAAATTGGTTTTAAATTTCTAAAAAAATTAGAAAAATATCCTCAAAGAGTTTCTCTGCACTTTTATCTTTCCCCGAAAAAGAAAAATCCCGCCGGAAGCGGGACTTTCTCTTGCACCTGATAACAGGTGGTATCAATAGCGGTAATGATCGGCTTTGTAAGGTCCGGCCTGACCTACCCCGATGTAATCTGCCTGGTCGCGGGTCAGCACTTCGAGTTCAGCGCCAACTTTATCCAGGTGCAATGCTGCAACCTTTTCGTCCAGATGCTTGGGCAGGGTGTACACTTTGTTTTCGTACTGTGAGGTGTTGGTCCAGAGTTCGATCTGAGCCAGAGTCTGGTTACAGAATGAGTTGGACATTACAAATGAGGGGTGGCCCATGGCACAGCCCAGATTTACCAAACGGCCCTCGGCCAGCACGATGATGTTTTTACCGTCAATGGTATACATATCTACCTGAGGTTTGATTTCCTCTTTGGTGTGGCCATAGTTTCCGTTCAGCCAGGCCATATCAATTTCGGTATCAAAGTGTCCGATGTTACAAACAATGGCCTTGTCTTTCATCATTTTGAAATGACGATCTACGATGATGGATTTATTGCCGGTAGCCGTTACGAATATATCGGCAATTTTGGCGGCGTTGTCCATTTTCATCACCTGATAACCTTCCATAGCAGCCTGAAGCGCACAAATTGGATCGATTTCGGTAACCACTACCCGTGCTCCGGCAGCAGACAATGATTTGGCAGAGCCTTTGCCTACATCTCCGAATCCAGCTACTACGGCAACTTTTCCGGCAACCATCACATCGGTAGCACGGCGGATGGCATCCACGCAGGATTCCTTGCAGCCATACAGGTTGTCGAATTTTGATTTGGTTACCGAGTCATTCACATTGATGGCCGGCATGGGAAGAGTGCCTTTTTTCATGCGCTCATACAGGCGGAGAACTCCGGTGGTGGTTTCTTCTGAAAGCCCTTTGATGTTGGGCACCAGTTCGGGATACTGATCCAGCACCATGTTGGTGAGGTCGCCGCCATCGTCCAGAATCATATTCAGGGGTTTGCGGTCTTCTCCGAAGAAAAGGGTTTGCTCTATGCACCAATCAAACTCTTCTGCAGTTTGTCCTTTCCAGGCATAAACCGAAATTCCGGCATCTGCAATGGCTGCGGCAGCATGGTCCTGAGTTGAAAAAATGTTGCATGACGACCAGGTCACTTCTGCACCGAGCGCCACAAGCGTTTCGATCAGAACGGCTGTCTGGATGGTCATGTGGAGGCAACCGGCTATTCGGGCTCCTTGAAGTGGTTTAGATTGGCCGTACTCCTTGCGAAGGGCCATTAAACCAGGCATTTCTGCTTCTGCGAGGGTGATTTCTCTTCTACCCCAGGCGGCCAAAGACATGTCTTTAACCTTGTATTTTACAAAAGTTTCTACCATGTAGGTTGTCAAATTTGCCGCAAAATTAAATGAAAAAAACGGGCAATAAAAACCAACCCGTGAATTCTTTCAGTGAAATCTGTTTTTCCGGTATCCGGACTTTCTCAATATACCCCTTATTCGGCGCTGATGTCTATGGAAATCAGCCGGGGCTGCGGTGTTTCGTTCCAGTACACCGAAATGCGGTAGGTTCCCGAACGGGTGCTCAGTTTGCCGATAAAATATTTCTTTCCGTCTTTTGAGCGACCCTCGAAAAGCTGGGCAAGGTCTGACGGCGGGTGGGCTTTGAAAAATTGATTCAATTCCTTTTCTGCTTCCGTGCTTTTCAGGGTAGATGCCTCACCTTCATTGCCAAACTGAATTTTTTCAGCCATCAGTTCGGCTAATTTTTGCGAATTTCCTGATTTTAAAGCCAGTTTTGTGCGCTCGAGGAAAGATCCGTTCTGGGCATGGGCAAATAGGTTCGTCCAGAAAATAAAAACCAGAAGGGCATTGATTCTCATAGGGTTAATAAAAGAATCGGAAAACTAGGCAATCGCCTTCTTTCAAACAAAAATATCATGAAAAAAATAATGCTGGTTATTCTGGACGGATGGGGGATAGCCGTAAATCCGAAGGTTTCTGCAATCAACCGGGCCCATACACCCAACTACAATGGTATTTTGAGCCGTTATGTCCATTCGCATCTGGAGGCTTCCGGACTTTCGGTGGGCCTTCCCGAAGGACAAATGGGCAATTCCGAAGTGGGCCACATGAATCTGGGTGCCGGTCGGGTGGTGTATCAGGATCTGGTGAAAATCAATCTCGAGGCCGCAAATGGCGGACTCGCTGCACTGCCCGGATTGGCCGCTGCTTTGGAGTATGCCCGGAATCATCATAAAAAAATACACCTGATCGGACTCGTCTCTGATGGTGGCGTCCATGCACACATCGCCCATGTGAAAGCCCTTTGTGACTGGGCTGCGGAAAACCGTTTCTCCGATTTATTTATTCATGCCTTTACCGATGGCCGCGATACAGATCCCAAATCAGGAAAGGGCTTTCTCTCTGACTTGATTTCACACGCAAAATCCACAGCCGGTCGGGTAGTTTCGGTTACGGGCCGCTACTATGCCATGGACCGCGACAAGAGGTGGGAAAGAGTAAAAGTTGCCTATGATTGCCTGGTAAAGGGATTGGGGAAAGAGGTGGAGAATTTGGAAGATGGCTTGCAGGATTCTTATAATGAGGGAATTACAGATGAATTTGTAAAACCCATGATGCTGAAGGGTTTTTCGGAAAAGGGAAGAATCTGCGAGGGCGATGTGGTCATCAGTTTCAATTTCAGAACCGACAGAGGAAGGCAGATTACCCAGGCCCTTACCCAGCAGGATTTTCCTGAATTCGGGATGAAAAAACTCCCCTTGTACTACATCACCATGACCCGCTACGACGAATCTTTTCAGGGCATCCATGTGTTGTATGAAAAAGACAATCTCCGCAATACGCTGGGCGAGGTGATCGCACAGCACGGCCTCAGGCAAATCCGGATTGCGGAAACTGAAAAATATCCCCATGTGACTTTCTTTTTCAGCGGTGGAAGAGAAGAGCCCTTTGAAGGCGAAACCCGCATCATGTGTCCATCGCCTAAGGTGGCCACATACGACCTGCAGCCCGAAATGTCGGCCGCAGAGGTGAGCGGGGCAATCAGAAAAGAAATGGACAAGCAGGAGTCGGCTTTTATTTGCCTCAATTTTGCCAATCCCGATATGGTCGGGCATACCGGTGTTTTCGAAGCTGTAGTAAAGGCCTGTGAAACAGTAGATAAATGCCTCGGAGAAATCTTACAATCTGCTGAAAAAAATGGCTATGCGGTTCTCGTAATTGCCGACCATGGTAATGCCGATTTCATGGTGAATGAAGACGGAAGTCCGAACACTGCCCACAGCACGGCTTTGGTGCCATGTGTTTTGGTCGCACAGGGATATGAACTTACCTCTGGGCGGACCCTGAAAAACGGCAAATTGGGTGATATCGCCCCCACTATTTTACAGTATCTGGGCCTTCCTGTACCGGCAGAAATGACCGGCATATCCCTGATTTAGTCCTGCTGATGCTGTTTTTGAAATATTTTATCCTAAAATTCGGCTTGGATGTGCTGCGTTTCAAAAAAGTTCCTATGTTTGTAAAATCTTACAAGCCCTGAAGCGAAGGTCGGTGACAAAGGCAGAAAGGTTTGTTTTTTGAAACGGGATGCTGAATAAACTTTCCGAAAGCTCTGCAAGAGAAGCACAGTATATTTTTTCTGAATTTTTCGTCTTCCTCTGCAGGGTTTATCCTCCAGAAGCAGATACAAAAAATATTTTAAATCGATCGTTTATACCTTGAAATGAAAAGCCCGTGGAAACATGGGCTTTTCTGTTTTCAGACATTCTGTTGTTCAAAGGACAGGGTGCAGTATTTTTTCCCTGCCGGATTGATTTTTCAGTTCAATGCCCAGTCCGAAAAGCGCAAAATCGTATTTCACAGGGTCAGCCGGGTCCATTTTTCTCAAATTTTCTGTGAGCTCCAGCGCCATTTGCCAATCGGGTTTCGGCCTTTGAATGAGTCCCAGCGACCGGGCAATCCGCTCCACATGCACATCGCAGGGGCATATCAGCGCAGCTGGTGATACCGATTCCCAGATGCCGAAATCCACACCTCTTTTGTCTTTTCTCACCATCCACCGGAGAAACATATTGAGCCGCTTGCAAGCCGATTTTTTCAGAGGAGATGAAATGTGTTTTCCATGTCGGGTTTGATATCCGGCAAAGCCGGTAAACCGGTTCCGAAACTGAATGAGGCCTTGTTCTACCTGATTTTCATTCTTTTCTGTTCCGGCGAAAAAAGCATTTTCGAGGCTGCCCCATTCTGCATAACAGAATTGAAGAAAGTGTACAAAATACTGAAGGTCAGATCCGTTGAAGGTTCTGTGTTTGAATTGGCCAAGGGTTTTTAAATCTTTTTTACCAGCAGCAGCCACATATGCATAGGGTTCGCCTCCGAAAAGCCGGATGAGTTTTTGTGCACTTTGGATGATGGTTTTCCGCTGCCCCCAGGCCAGCACAGAGGCAAACAATCCCATGATTTCAATGTCCCGGCGGTCTTCGAAAAGATGCGGAATGGATATGGGATCATCGCCGATAAAATCGGGCCGGTTCCATTGGTCTGCTTTTTTATCCAGAAAATCTTTCAGAAACCCAAAGTCAAGTTTTTCCATCTCCCGAAAAATCCAAACTGCAACCCAATAAAAAAGCGTGTTCCGGAGAAACACGCTTTTTATGACATTGATTTTTTTATCTTTAATTTTTGAAGAAGCGTTTGGTTACTCTGCCGGATGGTGTAAACACCAATACCTGATAAATTCCGGCCTGAAGGCCACCGGGGAGGTCAATTTTTTCCACTTCGGAAAGTGCCGCTTTTTCACTTTGGGCTATAATTCTTCCTATTTGGTCTGTAATCATCCAGGCCAAAACAGGGCTGTTGGCATTACCGGAAGAGACAAATAATTCTTTGTCTACATTAAAGGGGAACAAGCTGATGGCTTCTTTCTCATTGACTCCGGAAATGGTACTGGTGGTATTTTCAATGGTTTTTGAGATGGTAAATGCTCTGGAAGGACCTCCGCCCCGATTCGCAGTAACAGCATAGAAGTTTACCGAAGCGGGTAGGGTAGCCGGAGATGTCCATTTGAATGCCCAGCTGCTGCTGTTGGGGTTGTTGTGGGTAATATACTGCCTGCTGTTACCGCTTACCAGTTTGCTGCCGGTTCCGGGAATAAAAGTACCCGTAGAAGCCAACTGAGGATCGAGTGCCACAACCTGAAAGCCATGTCCGCCACTGCTCGCATTTGAAAATGTTGCCGTCAAATCGTAGGTGGTGGAGGGTTGAAAGCTCTGTGGGTTGCCGGCAATATTCAGTGATAAAAGATTGGTGCCTTGATTGATTGAACCGCCGTGACAGCTCTGGCATGTCAGTTCATTGCCTCCGCCGGCGGTGGGAGCACCGGTTCTGCCGGCTGGTCCGCCGCCGGAATTGCTCCAGGTCCATTGCCGGGCTGAGAAATAGAATGTGGAGGCCAGGAGGCACATTAATAATGTATAGTTGATTTTTTTCATGGCTAAAACGATTGAATGGCAATATTAATAAAACTATTTATTTGTTTCGTACTTCAATTTGTTTTCCCGGTTTTTTCGCCGAATCATTATACCATATGAAAGGCCCGACCAGCCATTCTCTTTCTCATGGTTTTTAATCTATTTAAGACCTTTGCCTGGCACGGGCATCCGGGCCGATATATTTTCCCTGGTTTCAAAATTTGAGTTTGTTGGTCATTATTTTACTCAGCCGGGGCTTGTTTTTTTTGAATCCATTTTTCAGGTACCGGCCAATCGCATTGGTTATCAAGGCAGTGGTGGTCCATTTTCTCAGGCAGAACACAAAACCCTGCAGGAATTTTTGTCCTTGCTTGTATTTGGGGTGATGAGTATTTTTGTTATTAAAACCTAGAAACCGGCGTGGAACCAATTTTTTGGTTATTCACTTATGACCCCGGCCGTATTTATTATCGTTAAGAAATGGTAAAATTATTTGAAAGCCTTCCCAATGCCGCTCCGGAGAAATTGCCGGTTTTGTTTGTCCCTTTTATTGAAAAGCCCAAGCCTTCCGTTTTAATTTATCAGACTCCCGATGAATTGCTGCAGCCAGAGGTGGAAAATCAGGTGATTATACACTTCTTAATTTTGGCTGGTAAAGGTTCGAAAGCCCGAATTTGGCACTCAACTTATTTGTTTTCTCACCAGGGGGGTGAAAGGGTGCCCCTGCTCCATGCCGAAAATATCACCATGGCTCCCGAATGGACCTATTTTTTCCGCACTCAAATTTATTTATTTACCCTCATTTTCAAGGGTTTGCCATCTGATTGTCTCACATTTGACCTGATCGAACAGGGTCCTGAAGGTTCCGGCCGAAGGGAGCCCGGCCTTTTTGAATTCCGTAATATCACCCGCAACAAATCGGATATTTACGAAATTCTGGTTTGAGAAGTTGTCATGAGGCCTGACTCAGTCTTGCAGCTGTCCGTTTCCCCTGAATTTTTCCATGGTGGCAGAGGTGGCAGAATTCACCCCTTCTGATTTCAGTACCTTCAGGATGGTCAGAAAAATGATTTTCAGATCCAGCCAAAAGGAGAGATTATTCACATACCAGACATCCATTTCAAATCTTTTTGGCCAGTCAAGGGCATTCCGGCCATTTACCTGCGCCCATCCTGTTATCCCGGGCCGGACCTCGTGCCGCCTTTTTTGATGTGTGTTGTAGAGCGGAATATATTCTTCCAGCAGAGGGCGGGGACCAATCAGGCTCATGTCTCCTTTCAAGACATTGATTAATTGGGGAATTTCGTCGAGTGAGGTTTTTCTTACAAATTTTCCGATTGGTGTAAGCCTTTCAGCATCAGGAAGTAAATGGCCATATTCATCTTTTTTATCGTTCATGGTTTTGAACTTGATGATGGAAAAAATCCGGTTTCCCATTCCCGGCCTGCGCTGAAAAAAGAAAGGTTTACCCTCGTTGGCAAACCAAAGTGCCAGAGTAATCAAGACCAAAACCGGCGAAGCCAATATCAGGACAATCAGGGCAATTACCCTGTCGGTCAGGGGTTTGAAAAAATAGCGGTACAAAGCCGAATCGTTTACAAAGGGCAAACCTAATGAAGCACGCGTCTGTTTTTGCTTTACTTTGCGTTTTTTTCCTTCCGGTATTGAAAAAACTGGTTTTAAGGCATTCCCATTTTCAAGCCGACCCCTGGGGCGACGGCGGAAGTAAGCGTACGGCACAAATATCTGAAATACTGGTAGATAACGAGATTGAAAGTGAATTTTATGACCCGGACATCACCCGAATTTTTCAGAAAAAATTTGCGGCCCTCGAGGGTTTGAAACTTCTTAACCTTCACAAGATAAAATCCAGCCTCTCCAAAGAAGCCCTCACCCAGTTGGGCTTCAACTACTACAAGCGGCAGAAAACCATGGAGTTTTATGCCAAAAATCATAAGCTGCTGCTTTGGGAGAGCAACCGGCAACAGAATTTTCTGATGAGCTATGCCGCAAGGGATTCCGGATTAAAGGTGATTGCCTTGCCCCACAATCTGGAGTCTTTGATATCGGGTCAAAAATCTGATTTTACCGGACGGTCTGCCCCGCATTGGTTTGAAGAAGAGCTGCAAAGTTTGGGAATGTGTCAGGCCATTTTCACCATTTCCCGGGAGGAGCAATACATTCTCAAACTCTTCGGCCTCGATGCCGGATATCTGCCCTATTTCCCTCCGCGGGAGGTAGAAGAGTTTCTTCTGAAAATACGAGAAAACCGCAAAACGGCCGCTGCTCCGGGAAATGTCCTGCTTCTGGGTACTGCCGGCAATAAGCCTACTTTCGACGGTATGCTGAACCGAATTAAATTTTTTCATAAGCACCTTAGAAATCAAGGAATTAAACTCCATGTGGCGGGATATCTCACCGAGAGCTTGCTGCCGCATTTGCCTGGTGCCGATCAGATTTATCTGTATGGTTCAGTTTCAAATGAAGAGTTGGCAGGACTCCTGAGCCGCTGTTCTGTGTGCTGGATTCACCAGAATGTGTCCACCGGTTCCCTCACCAAAATCCCCGAATTGATGATGGCCGGAGTTCCGGTCCTGATCAATGCAGATGCCGCCCGGAATTTTCATAATATTCCCGGCATTCGGGTCTACGAACATGATGAGGAGTGCGCCGGATATATGAAATCAGAAATAGCGGTTCCGCCTGTTCCGGAAAGGCCGGTAAACCATGAGAAAAATCTGGTTCAAACCATCCACAAAATGCTCAGGGCGTAACCCATAATCTCACAACATGCATTCAAAGCCGGTTCCATACCTGAAAATTGCCTGGCTGGCATTTCTTTTTGCCCTCATTTTCAGTGGAATAGGAATGGTTCAGGCAACCCTGCTGAACGGAGAATTTTGTTATGCCCTCGACGACTCATTCATCATGATGGCCCTGGCCAAAAATCTGGCTTTTCATGGCGTTTGGGGCCTTACACCTTACGAATTCAGTTCAACGGCTTCATCCCCACTTTTCACCATCCTTCTGGCTGCTGGCTTCAGGATTTTTGGGAAAAGTATTTATATTCCCCTAATAATCAATTTTTTATCCTTAATTCTTCTTTTTGTTTTCGTTGCAAAAAAATCGGCACTCCGGGGCCTGAACCATTGGCAGATATGGATGATGCTCATGGGTTTATTTTTTCTTATGCCCGTTCCTGTCCTGCTTTTTGGCAGCATGGAGCACATCCTGCATACCCTCATCGCCCTTATCGTATTGGATTATGTTTATGAAAGAGGAAGAAATTCAGAACCTTTTTGGCTGATTGTTGCTGGTTTACTTTTGGGCAGCATCCGGTTTGAGGGTTTGTTCGAAATAGGCGTCTTGGTCCTTTGGCTTTGGAAGGATAAAGCTTGGTCCCGGGGATGTATTCTGGGCTTTGCGGGCCTGTTGCCCACCCTTATTTTGGGCATATATGCTGTGAGCAAAGGCTGGTTTTTTCTTCCCAACTCTTTGGTTCTTAAGGCATACGGGATGAATGTTCAGGAAACGGGAAATGTTTTGGGTTATTTTTGGTCGCTGCTGATGAAGGCTGCCAACCATCCCCATGCGGTTGCTGCGGCTTTTGCCCTCTATTTGCTCCCTGAGTGGGGGATGTATAAAAACAAAAGAGATAAAGAGTTGATTTACATTGTATTGTGTATTTCCGTGCTGCATTTTTTCCTTGCCCGATATAATCATGTGTACCGATACGAAGCTTACCTCATGGGCATCTCCTGGCTGATTTGCTGGAAGCAAATTTCGGCAATGCCCCAAGCCAAATCTTCCGGAGCCTTGCTTCGTTTTTTCAGAAAGAAAATTTCGCTTGCCTTTCTGATTCTCATACTCCTTTTCAGCCCTTTAAACAGATCTGCTGAGAGTTATGCCATTGGTACCCGGGCCATGTGCAATATTTTTGACCAACAGGTTCAATTGGCCCGCTTTGTGCAGCAATACTACCCGAAAGAAACGGTGGGCGTGCTCGACATAGGTGCTTTGGCCTATTATTCCGATTGCAAAATTCTGGATATCTGGGGATTGGCTTCTATGGAATTTGCCAGATTGAAGCTTAGCGGGAATCTTGATCCTCACTTGGTAAATAAAATTTTTGAAAACCGGAAGGCCTGGCTTGCCATTATTTACGGCAATAATCTAAACCACCCCAGTTGGAAGAAAGTACGCTCCTGGGTCATTTACCGGAATGCCGTTTGCTCCAGAGATACCATCAGTTTTATTTGTCTGAAACCGGAAAAAGAAGCCTTACTGATCCGCAATCTGGGGGTATTCGAAAAAACAATGCCCCGCACTGTGCGGATAATTCCCGAATAGCGCATGGCGCTCAGTCGCCCCCGCCGGTATCTCCGTGAAAGAGTTCACCAGCATTTTCCAGAATGATATTCAGGGTAAAGCAATGGTTCATCTGCGGGTCAGATTTGCGGGTTACCCAGTGATTCAGGTAGCCGATTTCCAACTTCAGTCCCTTTCTGACCTCCCGGCCCAGTCCGATAGCCAGTCGGTTTTGGTCAAGCCGGTCCCCATCCTTTATTTTTTTTCCCAGGCTAAGGAAGAGTTCGTTTCCTGCAGCAAAATACCAGGGTAACTTCTCTCCCGCCCGATAAAAATGCTTTTGCCATTTGACCTGATATCTGATTCGCGAGACCTGTGGCGATATGGGAAAATCTGCGCCCGCCAAACCAAAACTCGAGGATTCTGAAACCACATCGCCCGACCGGAATCGGAACTCATATCGAAGGCGCTGATTGAATTTGGCCTTTTTCCCCAAAACATAGACCGCCTGAAATGAGGTTCTCAACTCCTGGGATATCCGGATATTTCCGTTCGGCTCCACATTGGAATTTCTCCAATATCCCAGAGGGGAAACCGAAAAGCGAAATTTTTCCACATGATGGCTGTGAATCCAGGGCCGGAAAACCATCTGAACCGGTAAGATCAGCGGGTTCTGAATTCCTTTTTCTTCACCGCTCCAGTAGCTTCTTCTCCGGTATTGAAAATCGAGCTGAGCCGACCAGTTTTTTGCCAGCTTTTGCGATGCTGTAATTTCAAGCCAGGTGGCAAAAGATTGATAATCAGAAAGTCTTCTTTGCGCCTTTGTGTTATGGGACAATTGAAAAACGGCTGTCACCAACAGAAAAACAAATACGATTTTATTTTTTACCAAACCGGTAACCGAAAGTTGTGCTCAGGAAATCAAGGCTGTTTTGGCTGGTTGTTTTGGGGCTGGCTTTGGTGTCTGCCGGGGCATCCGTTTCAATCATACACCAGCCTTTAAATCCACTTTTCTTCAGGGATTTCATCAGTTCCTGCCAGTTGATTTTGTTGCCTTTTCCTGCTTCCACAAATCTGAAATTTGTTTTTTTAGATCCCTGATGCCCGGGAAAAGGAGATACAACATCCTGAATGTGAACCAACTCTATTCTTTTTCTGTATGTTAAGACCGCTTCTGCAGGGTTTCCGCCTGCCAAAGAATAATGGCCGGCATCCAAAACCAGGCCCACCAAATCCGGCTTTGTATTTTCCATGATAAATTTCAGTTCTTCGGGTGTTTCACACATTTGCTGCATCTGCGGGTGAATGAGCAATCTGATGCCGGTTTTCCTTACCGCTTCTCCGATTTCGTTCAGGGCCGTTGCCAGTTGAAGCAATTTGTCCTTCCCGGGAGGATATGCATCCCGCTTTCGGGTTCCGGCCTGCAGATATTTTCCTCCCGCCGACTTGACAAATCGGGCTATTTCGGTGAATTCCTGTATTTGAGCTTGCCTTTTTTCCGGGTCACCTTCTACCTGACCTGCCGAAAATGCCGGCATGCGGAGTCCCGCTTTTTTTAGTTTCGACCTGAGTTCGGCCGGCTTGTTTTTATAGGCCTCATATACATTTATTCCGGGTTGAATCCCCTTCAGTCCGAGCTGAGCCGCTTCTTCGATTCCGGTTTCAAATGCAGGGCCCCAGGTAATGAGCGAGATGCCCCATTTTACTTTTGGCTTGGGCACATCTCCTGCAGTGGCACACCGGCCCGACAGGCAAAGGGCAGCAATCAGAAGCACTACCCCAATATTTTTTATTCGGTTCATTTTCCGGGGATTTGATACGGCTGCAAATCAGGCAAATTTTTCAGCGATTACCCAACGGGCGGCTACTTTCAAGGTGTACCGGGCAAAGTCCTGAACCCCGGATTCGAATACGGTATTTCCCTTCGAAAGAGAATTTTCATTCAGATTTTGGGCAATTTCATGTACCTCCAGAATTTTTGGCGATACAATGGAAAACTGATTCTGAAAGGAGATGATTTTGGAAATCACTTTTGCTGTTTCCAAGGCTGGCAGCCTGCCTCCGCGTCCCGAAGAGGTACCTGCAAACGCAAATACTTTGTTGTCAAACAGATATGAAAAGGATTTTGAGCTAAGTTGTTCCGTCATAATGAGAACCTCTCCGTTGGTGGTCCAATTGTATTCGGGGCAGCAAAAGATAATGACCTGAGCTTCATTCCAGGAATCGAGCAGGCTTTTCTGAAAAGTACTTGGATTTTCAGTGTTTATTTTAGAGCGACCAATCGTAGGCAAATCAAAGTCTTCAAAATCCTGAATATGAACCGATTCTGCTATTCCGGAATTCAATATTTCATTTTTTAGATACCGGGAAAACCGCAGAGTCAGGCTCCCTTTTCTGGGTGAGGTGCTCAGAATTAATACTTTCATTTTTATAAAACCGGGTTTTTGCGCCAATGGTTTTTTCTTTTGAATCCGAAAATGGACGAACAGGCCCGGAAGACTTCCTTCAAGGCAGTATTTCCATTCTTCAGCCCTTTACCTAATGGTATTACAGGTCCCCGTCGAAGGTAATGTCCACGCGCCGGTTCAGTGAAGCGCCATCATTGGCTTCTTCGTTCACTGTGAGCGGGTCTGCTTTTCCCAACTGCTTGATGGTCATCCTGTTTTCCGGTATGCCTTTTTTCAGCAGATAGTTTTTCACCGCATTGGCCCGGTCAGCAGATAGTTTCATGTTGTACTCATCCGAACCCTTGGAATCGGTATGGCCCCCGATGGCAATTTTCATTTTGGGGCTTTCTTTCATCATTTCCACAAGGCGATTCAGTTCTGCGAAGGACTCTTTTTTTAGTTCTGCTTTATTAAAATCAAAAAAGATGTTGTTCAGGGCAATTTGAGAACCCTTTTTTATGGGAATTAGATACAGGTTTTGGTTGATGGTCTGAGATTCTTCCAGTTTTTCGGCATCCAGATTTTGGTTGACCGAAACATAGCCGTCTGCCTGTGCAAGATAGCCATATTTTGACCCTACGGGTACCAGAATTTTATAAGCCCCTGTGGCAGAATTTGATTCATTGATTCCCAATTCCTCACCGGTATTGAGGTCCTCATACACAATCTTGGCCCGGACAGGCCTTCTGGAAAATTTATCCAAAACCTTTCCGAAAATTTCTACCATGGGTGAGGGTTTGAAAAGATCCGGAATTCGCAAACGGTAAAGGTCCAACTGTCCGTCAGAATCCTTCCCGCCGGATGAAAAATAAGCATAATCTCCGTTGGCCGGGAGGGTAAAAAAGATATCAGATTGACCGGTATTGATGTTTTTTCCAAGATTAGCCGGCTTTGACCATTTGGTCCATGAGTTGTCAAGTCTGCGGCTCATGAAAATGTCATCGCTCCCGTAACCCGAAAATCCGTCCGAACTGAAAAACAGTGTTCTGTCGTCGGCAGCAAGAAAAGGGGCAGTCTCATTGCCTACACTATTCAGGGTTTTGCCGGTGTGGATGGGCTTGCTCCAGGTACTGTCATCCTGCAAAAAGCTCACATACAGATCCGAACCATCTTCACCCAGCGCATCCTCCGCCCGGATGGAAAGAAACATTACCTTCCGGTTCTGGCACAGGTAATAGCTGGCCCTTTTGTATTCGTTGATGTAGCCGTTGAATTTCAGAGCTTTTGGCCGTCCCCATCCCTCCGGGCCAATGGTTACCATAGAAACTCCCTCCTCCATGGTGTTCTTTTTGTCCATTTTGTAAATATTTCCCAGCAGTACTGTTTTCCCGTCCGGAGTGATGGAACACATAAAATTGGGCTTGTCGTTGTTGATGGGAGGACCAAGATTTCTGGCCGGACCCCATTCTCCCTTTTGGTCATTCCAATCCGAATACCAGATGTCTTCCGCATCTTTTTCTCTGCCTGTATTGTCAGGATGGTTTTGCCGGCCGAAATACAAACGCTTTCCGTCCGGACTGATGATGGGGTTAACTTCGTCGTATTGCGAGTTTATTTTTTCGGTCAGGCGCTCGGTCGAAACATTGGGATTGATTTGCTTCGAATCATTGATTTTTACTTCGACAGGCTCTTTTCCATCCGAAATGGCGATGAAATCAATGGAATTGAAACCCGGGACTTTATCGCAGTCCATTTCAATTTTTATGGCTTTCACCGGCCAGGGCGAGGGCTCCTCCAAAAAGATATGAAGCAACCTGGAATCCTGCCGGATGGGCTTCGGCGTAAATTGATTGATAAGGTGCTCTTTTCCATTGGGTTCTATGGCATACACCTTGCTGACAGCTCCGGGATTGTAGCATTCACCGATGGCAATCTGAGAAATCTCCACTTCTTTGGCAAACCCCACAGTAATAAATTGAATACCGGTCTGTCTTTTCGGACTCCATGCAAATGGATTATCACCGCCGAGCGGAAGTGCATTGGGTTCACCCAAAATTTGCTTGCTGGAATAAAGCTCAAGACTGTATTCAGAAGAAAAATCCAACACCTTATCGGCATAGAGGATTTCCTGTTTTTTGTTTTGAGCCAAAGTACTGAGGCCCAAACAATACAGCCACAGAGCGAAAATGCTTTTTGTTTTCATGGAAAACACAATTTGTCGACTGATTACCAGTAATTTATCAAAAAAGTAAAGATTCCTTTCCCGGATTACAAGAAAAAAACAAATTCAAACATAATACCCTGACTGACTTTTTGTTACAACAATTTAAAAAAAATTATAGTTCAAGCACCCTGATTTCAACCCTGCGGTTGGCCCTGCGGGTATCTTTTTCTGTTTTTTCGGTGGCTGATTTTCCCGCCCCTATCGCTCTCATTTTTATTCTTTTTGAAGAAATTCCTCTCTCGGTGAGCCACTTTTTCACAGATTTTATCCTGCTTTCGGCCAGTTTCAGGCTGTTTTTGGAGTTTACAGCCATATCGGCGTATCCCTCCAGCCTGATGACGATCCCGGGGTTTTCTTCCAGCATGCTTTTCAGGCGCAGCAACTCGGGCTCAGAGCCGGCTGTGATTGCTGAACTTGAGAGATCAAACAGAATTTTATAAAAAGGGATGATGCCGTTTAACTGTATGGCTATCAGTTCAAAATTAAAAATCCATTCCTCCATTGAAGCAAGTGAGTCATTCAGCAAATCAAATTCAATTTGCTCGCTGACAAATCCCTCTGCAGAAACGATGGCAATATAACGGCCCCTCTCGAAAAGATTCGCCTTATAGCCGTTGGGTCCTGACATCGACACTACCGTAAGAGTGGCATCCGGTTGTTTCTGAAAAACGACTTTGGCCTGAATGTTGTCCTTGGTTTTGTAATCGGTTATCCGACCTTTTATCAGGCACCGGGATTTTGCCTTTGGTTCTTCCTGTGCACGCACAAAAGGCATTGTGGCAAGTAAAAGGATAAAGATGGCCGTCGTTTTCACCTTACAGGAAGCACTGAAACCAAAATTTCATTAAGAGAAGAATAAACGGTTTTTTCTTCATCGGCCAATGCTTGGTATTGTCATTGACGCAGATGGGTAAAAAAAAAGCCCTGCGGACAGGGCTTTTTTTTTTATGAATAATCAGGAGTCTACAGTTTCGGAGGCAATTTTCCTTGCATTTGCATCCGTAGCAATGCCGTTATTCTTTATTCCCAGCGAGTTGTTGACCTGCTCCTGGATGCGGCCGAAGCTTTGGGTCAACTGATTGGAAAGATCTTCTTTCATTTCACTTGCTTTTTCCGCAATTTTTTTTCTGGTTTCCTCCCCTGAACTTGGTGCCAGAAGAAGTCCGGCCAGTGCGCCTGCTGCTGCGCCGCACAGAAAGCCAACAATTACCTTTTGATCATTTGTCATGATTGAAAAATTTTTAGAAGTTAAACGTTAATCAGTTTTAGGTTTTTGCCTTTATGATGAGGCAAATTTAACAACAGCAGTTTTAAAGCAATGAAAAAGTTTGTTTTTAATTTTTCTCTCAGGTACTGAAATCACAACCTAAAAACATTTTCGCAACGGGACCCTCTAGGCCTTCAACGCCGCAGGAAGGACTTCAGCGCAAGTCCACCTGTTTAAAGCCCGGAAACCGGGATTTACTGAAACTGAAATCAACAGGCTGAATTTTATTCAGCACCGTAAAGCTTTGAATATCAAAAACTTCACGGTCGTTGCTTCCCCTTTCAAACAAAATCCAACGGACAATCTGTCGGCTTTGCTTATCCACAAAAAGCCGGATTTTGGAAATTTCTTTGGTCGTGTTTTCCGGCTCCAGGTCTATCGTTTGCCAGATTCTCCCCTTCACTTTCATCTCCCCCATAAAGATGTACTTGTAGCCTTTTTCATAGAAATTGTAAATCTTCTCCGGGGTGATGTCGTCTGGCTCCGGTTCATAGTCGGAAATGCTTACTTCTTTGATTTTATTATCAATGTTCCAAACCGTTTTTCCGTCACAAATCAGGGTGGTATTTCCCGTGATGAGCACATATTTGTTGCCCGATACTTTAATTTCTCCCTTTACAGATCCTCTGGTCTTACCGGAATTATCTTCTGATTCATGCAGGAATACAGCCGAAAAACCCTGCATTTTTTTATACTTATTGCTGACAGCTTTCAGGACTCCTTCTGCCATCGGGTCATGCCTGGATTGAAAGGCTTGCAAACCCAGAATCAGAAAAAGAAAAATGCGGCTTATTTTCATTTCAGTCCGGCCAGTAAAGATTCCAGACCGTATTCATCCACCAGAACCTGACGCGCCTTGCTGCCCTCGTATGGGCCCACAATACCCAGCGACTCCATTTGATCTATCAAGCGGCCCGCCCGGTTGTAGCCCAGTTTCATTTTGCGCTGAATCAGCGATGTACTTCCCTGCTGATGGGCCACTATCAGCCTTGCTGCTTCCTCCAGAAGGGGATCCAGCTGCGAAGGGTCAAATTCCACTTGACCTGTTGTTTCCTCGCCCGGTGCTTCCGGCAGAAGGTAGGCCAATTCATATCCCCGCTGGGCTCCGATGTAGTCGCATATAGCTTCCACCTCGGCCGTGGAAATGTACGGACATTGAATGCGGGTGATGTCGCTGCCCATGGAAAGGAGCATATCCCCGCCCGATACCAATTGGTCGGCGCCGCCCTGGTCCAGAATGGTGCGGGAGTCGATTTTAGATGTGACCTTGAAGGAAAGGCGAGCCGGAAAGTTCGCTTTAATGATGCCGGTAATCACATTTACGGATGGCCTTTGGGTGGCCACAATCAGGTGAATTCCAATGGCCCTGGCCAATTGGGCAAGGCGGGCAATCGGAGTTTCCACCTCCTTGCCGGCAGTCATCATCAGGTCGGCCAATTCATCAATAACCAGTACTATGAAAGGCAAAAATCTGTGTCCGTTTTCAGGATTCAACCGCCTTTCAGTAAATTTCTGATTATATTCTTTGATGTTACGGCACATGGCATCTTTCAGCAAATCGTACCGGGCATCCATCTCTATACACAGGGAGTTCAGGGTATTGACAACCTTTTTTGTATCGGTGATGATGCATTCCTCTGCATCGGGGAGGGCAGCAAGGAAGTGTCGCTCCAGCCTCGAATACAGGGCCAGTTCTACTTTTTTAGGATCTACCAGCACCAGCTTCAGTTGCGAGGGGTGTTTTCTGTAAAGCAAAGATGTCAGTAAGACATTGATTCCCACAGACTTGCCCTGACCGGTTGCCCCCGCCATCAGCAGGTGGGGCATTTTGGCTAAATCCGCCACATACACCTCATTCGATATGGTTTTACCCAAGACTATGGGC
>CANHCT010000020.1 GCA_947459175.1 Hymenobacteraceae bacterium | reverse complement strand
TCTTGAATACATAAAAAAGGCCCGAAGCAGTCAAAATGAGGTAAATCCCAACTATCAGTTCTGGCTGGGCAGGGCATACCACCTCAATATGAAAATTGATTCTGCCCTGATCTGTTACCGGAAATATTTAGCAGTATCAAAGACGAGCGATGAGTTCAGACGGGGAGTTGAGGACCTGATTGCCCAAATCCACAGGACGGAAATTCATTTTTTATCTGGTGAAAAATCCCACTATGAAATAAAAAATGCGGGTGAAAACATAAACAGCCTGTACACAGAACATTCCCCTGTTTTATCATCCAATGGGAAAATTCTGGTTTTTACATCCCGAAGGCCACTCTTTGCAGATGAAGTTTCGGAAGCCGATGGCCAATATTCCGGGAAATTGTTCTATTCCCTGAAGGATGAAAGTGGTAAATGGAACAAAGCCCTCCCCCTGCATCCCAGATCGGGAAACAAGGCCCAATTTTCATCGGTTCAATTTCTTGGAAATAGCGATAAACTCCTGCTTTACAGTCCGGAACACAATGGCACCTTGTGGGAAACCGAATGGGATGAAAAAGAATTTAAGTCACCGGTAATGGTTAAAACTGAAATCCCAAACCGATATTTCAGTACAAACGGAAACTTCAATCCTGCCATGGACCGAATTGCATTTGCTGCAAACAGCCTTTTCGACGGAACTTACGACTTACAATTAACTGAAAGAAAAACAGAAGCAAAATGGGGAAAGCCCTGGAAATTGGATAAAACAATCAATTCACCCGAAGACGAAATTGCTCCTGTCTGGCTTGCTGACGGGAAAACTCTGGTATTTGCCTCCCGCGGATTGAAAGGCCTCGGCGGATTTGATTTATTCAAAACAAAATACGACCCGGAAACCAAAACCTTCTCGGAGCCTGAAAATCTGGGATATCCCATCAACACACCGGGCAATGACACCCATTACTTTGAGTCGGTCAAGCAAATATTTATCTCCTCGGCCAGAGCAAACGGATTGGGCGGAAACGACATTTACATCCTCAGCCCTGCGGATGATACTTTTACCAAAAAGAGCAATTCGGAAGACTGGTAGATTTTAAGTAACTGCCCATGAAGGCGTTGCCTACCCTGCTTAAAGTTATGGCTCCAATTTTCGGTTGCCATTTTCTTCTTTGAAAAACAATTGGGCCTGATAGCAGGTTTTAAATCGTATGATTTTGAAAAAACTCAGCGCTCTGTTTTTCTGTTTGCTTTGGCTTGGTTCCGGAATTGCCGGTTGCCAGAGCAATACCGGCAGATTGCCTGAGAAAAATAAATTAAAAATTACTGAAAATCAATCAGATATGGAAAAGATCACGCTTGGTGCCGGTTGCTTTTGGTGTGTAGAAAGTGTATATTTAGATGTGAAGGGAATCCTCAAGGCAGAATCGGGATACAGCGGAGGTCCAAAACCCAATCCCACCTACAAAGAAGTATGCAGCGGAACTACCGGCCATGCCGAAGTGGTGCAAATTACTTTTGATCCCTCCGTTATTTCATTTGAAGAGATATTGGAAATCTTCTTCCAAACCCATGACCCCACCACCCTGAACCGTCAGGGAAACGACATCGGCACACAATACCGCAGTGCCATTTTTTATCACTCTGAAAATCAGAGAATGAGGGCCCTGGAAATCATAAAATCATTGAATGCTTCGGGTGCCTGGGAAAAACCCATAGTTACCGAAGTAGCTGCATTCAAAGAATTTTTTCCGGCAGAAGATTATCACCAAAATTACTACAAGCTGAACAGCGAACAACCTTACTGCCAGTATGTAATCCGGCCCAAACTGGAAAAATTCCGAAAAGTATTCAAAGAAAAACTGAAGCACTGAGGCCCGAAAAGGAATAACCTGATTCCTTACCCTGCTTCAGTTCCAAAGGGCCTTAGTCCAATTTCCTCAAAGCCAAGGCATTGATGCAGAATCGCAAACCCGAAGGCGCAGGACCATCCGGAAAAACATGACCGAGGTGGGCATCGCAAACCGGGCATACAGTTTCTACCCGATGCATGCCATGACTTCGGTCCGAATGGTATGCAATGGCATTGTCTGAGACTGGTTGGGTAAATGATGGCCAGCCTGTGCCGCTTTCAAATTTTTCCTGAGCATCGAAAAGCAAGGTTCCGCAGCAAGCGCAGGCGTATTTACCGGGTCCAAATTGGCTGCAAAGTGCTGAACTGAAGGGAAATTCGGTGCCTTTCTTTCGGGTGATTCTGAAAACCTCCGTGTCGAGTATGTCCCTCCATTCTTCTTCCGATTTTACAACCTTCTTTTCCGGAGGTTCCGTACCGCCGGAGGACATTTTCAAAACATCTTCCCATTTGAGCATGCTGCAAAAAAACAAGCCTTTCTCTGAAAAAGAGAAAGGCTTGCAAATTATTTCAAAGAAATACTCAGAAACTGTACGAAGCGCCTAAGCCCAGAGAGAAACGGGAAAGATCGATTCTGTCCTCCCCTTTCAGGTTCCTGGTCATCTTTTCATCATTAACAGCCTTAAATTCTGCTCTGTTTACCAGGCCGAAATAGTATGCAGGGCTGAGGAAAACATGAAGCCCCTCCATCACCTGATAGCCAATATGCAGATTGGCCCCCACCGACCATGTCGCGGCCATCACCTGGGTTTTGTAACTTTTACCAGCAGATGGCTCATCCCATTTCATTTCAGAGCCATAGGCCTGAACTCCGCCGGCTACGGAATATTGCAACCTGAATTTTTCATATTCATACCGGCCAACCAGTGCCGGGCCCACAAACAGTATGGCATCGGTTTGGGTGGATTTGCGTATCACTATATCCGGGTTCTGGTCGTTGGTCATTTCATAGTTGCCTGTGGATTGGGCACAGTACATATTGGCTACCAAACCAACACCCCAGTTGGATTTAATGAAGTAGGTAGGCTGAAATTCAAGATGAAAGCCATAGTTGAGCCGCCGGTTGAAATCGCGGTTGTTCTCTCTTTCCCTTTCGAGAAAAACACCTGTACGGGTACCAGCGCCCACCTGCAGGGCAATATTGAATTTCTTATCATTTGGTTTTGAGGCGGTATCCCCCAAAATCTTCGCATAATCCAGTTGTCCGAACGAAATGCTGCTCATTGAAAGGAAGAATGCGAGACCGGCAATTATTTTCATGTCTTTAGATTTGGAGGCAATAATAGGGAAATTCATTTATGGGAAATAAAAGTGCAACTGAAATCAGGCCGTTTTTTTCCTTCCTTCCAGAATTTTCTTGAATGAGCGGCTGTGGATTTCTTCCATAGTCAGCCCGGTTTTGAGCACATCTTCCTCTGATATAGCCCCGCTGTTCAGTGCTTTGAGGAAAAAATTCAGCAAACCCTGACCTGTTGCCGCATCATCAAAAACATCTCCGATAAGCGTAGCCCGGGCTGCTTTTTCAACAAATGTTTTCAGACGCTCCACCGCTTCGTCATAACTTTCAAGAAAAAAGGCAAAAACTGCGGTATAGCGCATGGGAAACTGAGCCGGATTGAGATCCCAGCCCTGATAATATCCATTCCACAAGGAATGACGGATGTGGTCATAGCCTTTTTTCCATGCCCTGTGCACGACTTCCCGGTTTTCCCGCAACTGTTCCACTGTGAGGTCGTCTCCGCGGTGCGGGCCAATAGGCATGGTATTGGTGGCTCCGTCGCTGAGCCAGATTCCTGTGTGGGCAAGGGCCACTTTGGTCATGTGGTGTGCAAAATCGCAGACAGGATGATCCATTTCCTGATACCGGGCCGTGATACCAGCCGAAGCGGTGTAGTCATAGGTTCCGAAGTGCATGGCAATGCAGCGGCCCCGTGCTGCTTTGACCAGTTGCCAGAGGGGATTGGTTCCGGCAGCAGACATGATGGACTGGGTGGTCTCCACCATCATTTCCATTTTCAGGACCCCGTTGGGCAGGCCCAGATTTTTTTCAAGCAAATCAAAGCAATCGGCAAGCGTGGCAGCCTGTTCCGGTATGGTTACCTTGGGCAGCATGACGACAAAATTCTCAGGCAATTCCCCCCCGGTTTCGGCAACAAGCGCCGTGATAAACAAATCCAGGGTGCGCAATCCCCGATCCTTCATTTCTTCGGTAAAGGGCTTAATCCGGATTCCGATAAAGGGGGGCAATGATTTCTCTGACATTCCTTTGGCAAGCTCCCGGGCGCAAAAAACCGCCGTTTCGTCTTCTTCCTCATTGCTCCGGTTGCCATATCCATCTTCGAAATCGATGCGGTAATCTTCAATGGCTTCCCGCCTGAGTTTGGCTTTTACTTTTTCATACACCTCAATGCTAAGCCTGGCAGGGTGTTTCTTTTTCTCAGATGCATCCAGACTCTGGTATTCGGACAAAATTTCAGAAGCCGATCTGGCAGATTCAGTGAGGGCAAGGGCACCTTCCAGACCAAATACCTTTCCGAAGGTGAGGAAATCGGGAGCATAGGTTTCGAATATCTCCAGGGCACGCTGACCCATTTTCTGCGCTGCATCGGCTTTAAACAAGTTGGCCCCGCCGTAAAGGGTGTGAACCGGCTGACGCTCGGTGCGGTCGCCGGGATATATTTTTTGAAAGGCCAGATTGGCTTCACGAAGAGGCCGGAATAAGGTTTCTTTCTGGTCTGAAGGAATACTCAGTTTCATGTCTTTTTCTTGATTTTAACCTTCAACTTCCTCTGTAGGTGCTGTATCCGAAGGGATTGATAAGCAGAGGAATATGATAATGTGAATTGTCGAAAACAGTAAAATTAATATCCACTTCCGGATAAAATCCGGTAGTTCCCTGAGCCTGAAAATAGGCATGGGTATCGAAAACCATGTGGTAATTTCCCGAAGGTAAAATCCGCCCCGGAGGAAGCAAATCCGGAATACGGCCATCGTGATTGGTCCGCCCCTGGGCAATGGTTTGGTTGCCGGCATCTTTCAGCCTGATGCAGATGTCCCTGCCTGTCTTTCCCAGGGAAGTATCGAGTACATGGGTGGTGATGTGGCTGTTTTTCAGAAAACTCCAGTCAGCCTGCTCCAGCAGTTTCTGAATGCGAATGAGGGTAATCTTCATCTGCTCCCCTGCTGCGATCCTGACTTCTTCTTCCCGGGAGTTGGTGAGCCGGTCTTTCAGCAGATTCAGCATTTCGCCGGCAGATTTTCCGGTAGCACAAACAATAAAAATGAATCCATTGCGCTCAGCATAATCCCGGTTGGCCCCGGACAGTTGATGCAGGATTTCTTCACCCGCCATGGCCACTCCTGCCTGTTCTTTTCCGGCAAATTTCTCCTTCAGGCTGGAGAGATCTCCGATTTGGGGATGATGGGAAAAAGATTCTGTCCAGTCCGGGGCTGAACAGATGTCGTACCAGATATGAATGGCATTTTTTACCCATTCTTCAGCAGAATTAAATGGAAAAAAGGCCATCATTTCCTTGACCCAACGGTTTGATCCGCAGCAGGAAAACAACATTTTGGCAGCCTCTTCAGCAGGCAATTCTTTCCATTTGTTCCAGGTCATTTAAAAACAGGAAATTTGAGGATGCGAAGGAACAAAAAAGAAACCAAACCAAAATAAATTCACAAACGCGAATAAATTTTTCAAACCAAAGAAAAATTTAAAAAAAACAAACTTCAGTGTAAATTTAATTTGTAATTATGAATAAACATTTAAACTAAAATCCTGAAGATCCACTTTTTATATTCGAAAATTTATTCTTAAATCCTAGAAAATAAGACTCAAAGTATTTATATGAAATAGTTGAAATCAAAACAGTAATTCCCAATATTGCGGGATAGAAAAAAAAGTTGGTCTTCAGCCCCAAAAATACTCCCAACAGCAATCCTATCTTTATCCCTATTGGATGATACATATACAAACCATAAGAAATATTTCCTAGAAATATAAAAATCTTATTCTCAAGATTTATTTTACTAAATTCATTTAAAGATAAATTTAAAATGATCAATCCATACAGGATTGAAAAAAATTGATTATGAAAGTTACCCAAATTACACCCTAAAATAATCAAAACTAGTGTGAAAAATAAAACTAAATAAAATAAATAAATATTTAAAAAATAATTTCTAATTTGCATTTTATAAAAATAAATTAAGGCGTAAATACCTCCGATAGCCATACTGTCAATGCTGAAAGTCTGCCAAAAGTTCTCAATTATTTTAATATATGGAATTTCAGACACTATTTGACTTCCAAGCAAAATTTTTATTGTTGAATATAAAAAAACAATTAAACACATAACCAATAACTTACTATTTTTAAAAAACCTAAATAATATTGGCCAAATAAGATAAAATTGCTCTTCTGTTCCAATGGACCATAAATGGGATGCATACGGAACAAAAAAAGACATTGACATGGCTAAATTTGGCAAAAAAATTAAATACAGAGCTATTTTTTTATAAAAATCTGAAAAAATATCTAATTTACTAGATCCATATAAATCAAATATAAAAATTTTCGGCAATATAAAAAAAGAAAATATCACAATTAAAAAGTATAATGGCCATATTCTTAAAATTCTACGAACATAAAAATTCTTTATATTTATTAATTTAAACTCCTTCTCCTCAACTAGAAGTAAATATGTTATTAAAAATCCGCTTAATACAAAAAATAAATTAACTCCATGATGACCAATCTCGCTGATAAATGAACTATCTAAAAAATAATTATCAATTCCTGACATACCTTTTATTTGCTCTGTATGATGGATAATTACCAGAAAAGCTGCAATAAATCTCAAACCATGAAGATTTGGAAAATATACTTTTCGACTACTCATTTTTTTGTACTATTATCAAATTATTTAAAATTTTAACGACACTAAATTTGAAAAAATATTTAATAAAAAAGTCATGAACATATATAAATTTACTAAATTATATTGGATAATCGTTATTCCTGTTTGCAAAACATGAAACTGATAAAAAACCAATCTTTGTCAAGTACAAAAATTTCGCACTGACCCGAAATATTATAAACTCTATCTCAATCTCTTGACTTTAACGGAAATTACAACTCAAAAAAAACAATTAGACAAAATTGGCTTTTGAATAAATGTCCTCACCGGAATTTAAATTTCCATAGAATGAACTAAACTGACAAACCCAAAAGACAAAGACCATTTATAGCCAAAAAACTAATTAACAGTGGCTTAGACTAATCTAAGCCTCACCTGTAAATTTGGCTGTCAGAAACTCCCTGTTCATCATGGCGATATTGGCCATACTGATTTCCTTAGGGCATTCCGCTGAACAGGCACCTGTGTTGGTACAGGCTCCGAAGCCTTCCTTATCCATCTGGGCAACCATGGCCTCTGCCCTACGCTTACGCTCTACCTGCCCTTGAGGCAACATCGCATATTGCGACAATTTTGCACCGACAAAAAGCATGGCAGAGGCATTTTTACAAGCCGCAACACAAGCGCCGCATCCAATGCAGGTAGCAGAATTAAATGCCTCATCTGCAATCTGTTTGCCAATGGGAATTTCATTTGCATCGGGTGCCGATCCGGTATTTACACTCACATAGCCACCCGCCTGTTGGATCCGGTCGAATGCACTGCGGTCTACAATCAGGTCTTTCATTACCGGAAAGGCTTTGGCCCTCCAGGGTTCTATGTAAATGGTATCACCGTCCTTAAAACTCCGCATATGAAGCTGGCAGGTGGTGGTCTGCAAAGGACCGTGTGGCCTTCCGTTAATAACCAAAGAACAAGCACCGCAAATGCCTTCACGGCAATCATGATCGAAGGCAACAGGCTCCTCCCCTTTTTTTACCAGGTCTTCATTGAGTACATCCAGCATTTCCAAAAACGACATGTGGTCGTTGATTCCGGATAGAGAATAGGTCTTCATTTCCCCTTTGGCCTGAGCGTTTGCCTGCCGCCAGATTTTCAGGGTTAGGTTCATGCTTTTCATAAAATGGTAGTTACTTGTAGGAACGCTGAGTAAGTTTTACATTTTCAAAAGCCAGGGACTCTTTGTGCAATTCCTCCGGCTGATTGTCGCCTTTGTATTCCCAGGCTGCCACATAGGCAAATTGGTTGTCATCTCTTAGTGCCTCGCCGTCAGGGGTTTGGTATTCTTCCCTGAAATGTCCGCCGCAACTTTCATTTCTTCTCAGGGCATCTTCTACCATCAGTGAACCGAGTTCAATAAAGTCTGCCAGGCGAAGGGCTTTCTCCAGAGTTTGGTTCATCTCTTCGTTGGTACCCATAAGCCGGACATTGGTTTCAAATTCATTTTTTATGTTTTTGATGATGTCCCTGGCTTTGGTCAGGCCCTCGCCAGAGCGGCTCATTCCGCAATAATCCCACATGGTAAGACCGAGTTCGCGGTGCAGTTCATCTACAGTCTTGGTTCCCTTCATAGAAAGAAGGCGGGCAATTCTGTCTTTTGCTTCCTGCATGGCAGTGGTAAATTCCGGTCTGTCGGTACCCACTTTTTCGGAACCTATGCCTGCAAGGTAATCTCCTATGGTATAGGGAATTACAAAGTATCCGTCCGCAAGACCCTGCATAAGTGCCGAGGCGCCCAAACGATTGGCACCGTGGTCAGAAAAATTGGCTTCTCCGAGTGCGTAACATCCCGGGACTGTGGTCATCAGATTGTAATCTACCCAAAGGCCACCCATGGTGTAATGTACAGCCGGGTAAATTCGCATCGGGGTTTTGTATGGATTTTCGCCTGTAATCTGCTGATACATATCAAACAGATTGCCGTATCTGGCTCTGATCACAGGCTCGGAATCACGTTTAATTGCATCGGCAAAATCCAGATATACAGCCAGTTTGGTAGCCCCTACTCCCCTGCCCTCGTCGCATACATATTTGGCATTCCGGCTGGCCACATCCCGGGGTACCAGATTTCCGAATGAGGGATATTTTCTTTCAAGGAAATAATCTCTTTCATCCTCCGGAATGTCTTCAGGCGAACGGCTGTCGTTGGCTTTTTTGGGAACCCATACCCGCCCGTCATTCCTGAGGGATTCGGACATAAGGGTAAGTTTGGACTGATAATCACCCGAAACCGGTATACAGGTAGGGTGAATTTGAGTAAAGCAGGGATTGCCAAAAAGGGCTCCTCTCCTGTGCGCCCGCCAGGCTGCGGTGGTATTGCAGGCCATGGCGTTGGTACTCAGATAAAAAACATTTCCATATCCCCCTGTACACAAGAGCACTGCATGGGCAGAATGAGATTCGATGGCTCCGGTCACCAGATTGCGGGTAATGATACCCCTTGCTTTTCCGTCTACCACCACCAAATCCAGCATTTCTGTCCGGGTATATAGTTTCACTTTTCCGGCAGCAATTTGCCTGTTCATGGCGCTGTATGCACCAAGGAGGAGTTGCTGACCGGTTTGACCTCTGGCATAAAATGTCCGGGATACCTGTGCCCCTCCGAAAGAGCGGTTGGAAAGCAATCCGCCGTACTCCCGTGCAAACGGAACCCCCTGTGCCACACACTGATCGATGATGTCTACAGAGACCTGGGCCAAACGGTATACATTGGCTTCCCTTGCCCGGTAATCGCCACCTTTGATGGTATCGTAAAAAAGGCGGAATACTGAGTCTCCGTCATTTTGATAATTCTTTGCTGCGTTGATTCCGCCCTGAGCAGCAATGGAATGCGCCCGGCGGGGAGAATCGTGGAAGGTGAATGCCTTTACATTATATCCCAACTCTGCCAGAGATGCTGCTGCCGAAGCTCCGGCCAGACCGGTACCTACGACAATGATGTCGTATTTCCGCTTATTGGCAGGATTAACCAGCTTAAGGCTAAACTTGTGATTGGCCCATTTTTCTTCCAGAGGACCTGCAGGAATTTTTGAATCTAATGTCATGGTGCCTGAGTATTAAATAATCAATTGAACAACCAGAAATACAGGGGCATTGTTGCAAAGCCCAATGGAATCAATACCGAAATTAAATTTCCGATTCGGGAAATGATGGGGGAATATTTTTTATGCTCCAGACCAAGCGTGTTAAAAGCCGATGCAAAGCCATGCTGAAGGTGAAATCCCAGCAACAAAAGGCCCAGAAGATAAACCGGATTTACCCACCACTCATTTTTGAAAACAGAGGCCACCAAAAAGTACATATCCTTGTATTCTTTGCCATCAATTTCCACCATGGGGATGTCCCAGTTGTGGTAGCGCCAGTAAAAATTCTGAAGGTGCAGAAGGAGAAAAACCAATACGATGGAACCGGACAAGCCCATGTTTTTAGAAAACCAGGTCACTTTCTTGTTGCTTCCGTTTGCCACATATTCCACCGGTCTGGCAGCGGCATTCTTTCTTGTGAGGACAATCGCAGTGTAGATATGCAGGCCAAAACCTGCAACCAGAACTATCTCCAGCACCCGGATGATTCCGGCCGTGGACATAAAGTGAGAATACAGATTGAAGGCATCTCCGTTGTCTGCCTTGAAAAGCAAAAAGTTGCCGGAGAGGTGAACAAAAAGAAAGGAAACCAGAAACAATCCGGTCAGCGACATCGAAAGCTTTCTGCCTATGGAACTTGTAAGAGCGTCCGAAATCCAACTCATATGGTTCTTTGAATTTGTTTTTTTGTAAAAAAATCAGCGGGCAATATTAGTTCTCAATCCCAAGGCGCCCAAGTTGAGATGAAAATCCGGCTGTTATTTGAAATGATTCTAAACAGCAGAATCTACCCGTTTAAACGGCATTCGGACTTTTTTTGTTTTTGAACTTTCCCGAATTGAATAAATTTTAATCCGGAATAAAGATGAATCCTCAAAACGGCAAAAAGCCCGATTCTGCGGCAATAGCATATTTTCGAAAACCAGATTTTTTTTTGGAGCCCCAATTTCATCACAAGCTTAAGGCTTTCAATGTTTTATCATCAGGCGGAAAACGGATGATAAAGGGATTCAGTGCGGAGGATTCACCGGAATCATCACATTGATCCAGTCCGGGTCCTGAAATGCGCCGAATTTTTGGTAAAATTCAATTGCGGGTTGGTTCCAATCCAAAACCTGCAGGCAGAGCCAGGGCAATTTCTCATTTGCGGCCAAATCCAGACACATCTTCAACAGCCTTTTTCCGATTCCCATTCCGCGGTAAGGGGCCTGCACAAACAAATCCTCCAAAAATAACACCTTGCCTTTCCAGGTGGAATAGCGGTAATAAGTAAGAGCGAAGGCGTGCAATTCCCCTTCTTTTTCGGCAACAAAAAATCTGAATACCGGATTTTGGCCAAAGCCCTCTTCCTCCATTTTCTCCAGGGTATTCTCCACTTTTTCTTCAGCGTTTTCAAATTCGGCAAGGCCCTTTATCAGTCCCAGCACCTGAGGCAAATCTTCCTTCTTTCCCGGTCTGAATATCCAATCCCTCATTTCAAATCAAATCTTTTAAATATATGGCATTCAGCACATTACAAAATTTTTATACTACCCCGATGACGGAAATCCCAATGCTTGTTCCTAATCCTTTATCCTTAGTTTTTTTATGGCTTCAAACACAACAGCAGCAATTTTTGCAGCCCCGGAAGCATCGGGATGGACTTTATCAGGAAACCATTCGCTGTGGGCCTGAAGGGGTGTAAAAAGGTCGATAAGATCTGCTTTTTCCTCCCGGGCTATCTGCTCAATGGCCGGCCTGATTTCATTTTTCAATACCGATTCCCGGATACCAAATGCCTCACCAAAAACGGGTACCGGCAGACAAATCATTATCCTGATGCCGGGATTGGCTTTTCTGAAACTGCTGATGATATTTTTGTAATCGCGGATAAACTGACCGCTGCTTTTTTCCCGGTTGTGGGCCTTGCTGTCATTGGTTCCAAGTTTGATGATAAGCAAGTCAGGTTTATACCGAAGAGCAGCCCGGTAGGCCACTTGCCGGCAATAGGGTACATCGCCGGTAGAGAGCACCGTGGCCCCGCTCACCCCAAAGTTCTCAACCCGGTACCCTGACCCGAGCCGCATTTGCAATTGATTGGGATAACACTCTGACTGCCTGTCTCTTAATCCCGAACCAAAGGTAATACTGTTGCCCACGCAGGCCACCCGCAGCGGTTGTGCAAAAGCCATGGCCCGATTTCTGAAACCCGGGAAAATACCTGATAAGACCACCAAGACCAGAAATGAAAATTTCATTCGGGCAAATCAGAACTGGTCCCGCAGGAAGTCTTCCATGAGGTAGACGCCTTTCTTGCCGAGTACCCATTCAGCTGCCTGCACAGCCCCTGTGGCAAAACCCATTCGGTTATGGGCGATGTGGCTGATTTCCAGCGTATCAATCGGCGAACTAAAGCTGACTTTATGGGTTCCGGGCACATCCGGAAGCCGCTGTGCATGGATGGGTATAGCAGCATCATCCCCTTTATTTTCATTTATTGTCCAGGTCTTTTTGCGGTCCATACCCGACATGATTTTTTGGGCAAGGGTAATGGCAGTCCCGCTGGGTATGTCTTTTTTCTCCGTATGGTGAATTTCCTCCACCGAAACTTCGTATTCAGGCATGCTGTTGAAAAACCGACCGGCTATTTCGGCCATTTTGAACATCAGATTTACTCCCGGAGAAAAATTCGATGCATAAAACAAGGTACCATTCTGCTCCTGTACTTTGGCCCGGATGGCATCCCACTGGCTGAGCCAGCCGGTGGAACCGCAAACCACAGGAATACCGGCATCCAGCAGCATCTCCAGATTATTGACCGCTGAGGCCGGAGAAGTAAATTCAAATGCAATGTTTGGATGATAAGACCGGCAAATGTGCTCGAGGTCTATTTGGCGGTCACTGACGATGGCCGAAATGTTGTGACCTCTTTGCAGAGCCACGGTTTCTATGGCTTTTCCCATTTTGCCATAGCCAATCAGTAAAATGTGCAGTTTGCTCTTTTTCATGTTTCAATGGTGAAAGCGAAGGGCTAAATTAATTCCCGCTACAGGCTGATTTCCAGCCATATATACAGCCGGCTGCCAATGAAGGGACAGGTCATCGCCCACATCGAAAGAACTGAGGTGGGCATCTACTGCGGCATCGGCAATGTTCAGGAGGTAGGTAAAGGCAGAAATGATTACGAGAAAATCACGGTTTCGTCTCCAATATTCCCGGAGTCGCACCAGTTGATCGGCATTGTAAACTCCTTTAAATCTGTCGGGCTTACCGGCTTGTACCTGCAGGTAGGCATCCCGGGTTTTCACATATTCTCCATGGTTGAGGTGAATGAAATATCCGAGGGTAAAAGCTCCGCCGTACAGGATGGGTAATTTCCAGTATTTGCGATTGTACAGTTGCCCGGCGCCGGGAAAAACAGCCGAGAGCAGGGAGGCCCTCACCGGATCCCTGTAGGCTTTCATATCTTTTCGGGAGGCCACGGAGTCAGAACCAATTCCTCCCTTTTGCCTTAATTCCTGAGCACCCATGGCCGGAGATGACCGAACAGCCATTCCCATCAGGAGAAAGAAAAGCAAACCCTTCATTTTCAAAGGTTCAGAAGTTCAAGAATACGGTTGAGGTCTTCGGTAGAAAGAAAGGGAATGCGGATTTCGCCTTTTTCACCTTTGCCGGTTTTAAGCACCACCCGCGTGCCAAACCGGGTCGACAATTGCTGTTTAATTTTATTCATGCCCGGATCTTCGCTGCCCTCCCTGGCCCCGTTTTCGGACGGCCCGGAGGCTTTGGGCTCCAGTAATTTGCGCACTGCTTCTTCCACCTGCCGCACCGACCACTGCTCCCGAACAATTTTATTGTAAATAAACAACTGGTCTTCAATAAATTCCACATTTACCAAAGCCCGGGCATGGCCCATGCTTACCAGGCCGTCGCGAATTCCGGCTTGTATTTCCGGAGGCAGACGAAGCAAGCGTAAATAATTGTTTACGGTGGCTCTCTTTTTGCCCACCCGGTCACCGAGTTCTTCCTGCTTCAGATTACATTCGGCAATCAGGCGCTGGTAAGAAAAAGCAATTTCCAGGGCATTCAGATTTTCCCGCTGAATGTTTTCTATCAGAGCCATCTCCAGCATTTGCTGGTCGTTGGCTTTTCGCACATAAGCAGGAATGTGGGTGAGACCAGCCAGTTTCGATGCCTGCAATCTCCTTTCACCCGAAATCAATTGGTATTGGTTATCAGAAAGTTGCCTCAGGGTAATGGGCTGTATGATGCCCTGAACCCGGATGCTTTCAGCCAATTCTTCCAGCGCCTCTTTGTCGAAATGCGAGCGGGGCTGAAAGGGATTGGTTTCTATTTTGGTGATGTCAATGTGGTCGATACCCGGACCGGCAGGCGCATTTTTTAGTGCGGCCGAAGGGACATTTTCCCCTTTTACACTGTCGCTCAGCAGAGCTCCAAGCCCTTTGCCCAATCCGGTATTCTTTTTCATATGGTCTGTTTCCCGCAAATCTATCAAATTGAAATGATGCCGTCGGTTTCCTTTTGGTGTCGGTTTAGGATTTTTTAACGATTTCTCCGGCCAGATTGAGATAACTGATGGAGCCCTTGCTGTCGGCATCATGCAAAATGGCCGGTACGCCAAAGCCGGGTGACTCGCTCAGTTTGATGTTTCTTGGAATAATGGTTTCAAAAACCATATTCTGAAAATGCTGCTTCACCTCATCCACTACCTGATTGGAAAGTCGCAGCCGCTGATCGTACATGGTGAGCAAAATGCCTTCAATACTGAGTTCCGGATTGAGGCGGGTTTGAATGATCTTGATGGTATTGAGCAATTTACCCAATCCTTCCAAAGCAAAAAATTCGCACTGAACCGGAATGATGACGCTATCGGCTGCAACCAATGAATTTACGGTTATCAGACCCAAGGATGGCGAACAGTCGATGATGATATAGTCGAAATCGTCTTTGATGGTGCTGAGGGCTACCCGCATTTTTCCTTCCCGGTTTTCGAGATTGATCATTTCCACCTCTGCTCCTACCAAATCTATATGACTCGGCAACAAAAACAGATGCTTGATTTCGGTGGTCAGGATGATTTTTGAAAGGGGAACTCCATCCACCATGGCCTCGTAAATGGAATTCTCGATTTCCTTGGGGTCGAAGCCGATTCCTGAAGTGCTGTTTGCCTGAGGATCAGCGTCCACAAGCAGCGTTTTTTTATCCATGGCCGCCAGACTGGCCGCCAGATTGATAGCAGTAGTAGTTTTACCTACTCCTCCTTTTTGATTGGCAATGCCAATGATTTTTCCCATTTTAAGGTGATTGAAAGAATGTTTGGTTTAAATACTGAAAGTTTTTCCGATTTCCGGGAGCATAAGCTCAACCCCGTTGAATTTCGACAGCACCAAAGCCTCGGCATGTTCGATCTGAATGTAGGGAAATGTATCGTAGTGCATACCGATTAATTTACTCACATTCATCCACTTACAGGCAACAATGGCATCCTTTATTCCCATGGTAAAATTGTCACCCACGGGCATGAAGGCAAAGGAAATTTTATGCATCTCCCCCAGCATTTTCATATCCGAAAACAGCGCGGTATCGCCGGCAAAATAAAAGGTATGCTCATCGTTTTCAATAATAAAACCTGCGGGCTGACCGCCGTATTTACCATCCGGAAAGGAACTGGAGTGAACGGCTGGGACCATATGAACGGTAGCGAAATCAAAAGGCCATTTTCCCCCGATATTCATGGGATGCGTTTTCAGACCCAGTGCCGAATAATGGGCATGGATTTCCCAGATGCCGATGATGGTGGCACCGGTGCGGGCTGCAATGGCTTCTGCATCAGCCGTATGGTCCTGATGGGCATGACTGAGGAGGATATAATCTGCCTCTATCGTGTTGATATCTATATCTTTAGCCAGTTCATTGCCGGAAATAAAAGGATCGAAAAGCAGTTGATATCCCCCGATATTGACAGAAAAACAAGAATGTCCGAAATAAGTGATTTGCATTTTTGAAATCAAGAAATAAAAAGGGGGGCAAAGGTACAAAACCGAGGGGCAGGAATCAAGGTGAAGAAGAAGCAAAAGCCAGGACCCGGATTTTTGCGAAAGAAAAAAAGAAAAGGTCCGCTCTGTTACGAACCGATTTTTTGCTTAGTTTTGCGGCCGTTTTTAAAAAACCAAAGTACCGTAATACTTCATGAAGTTATCCGAATTTAATTTTAATCTCCCCACCGAACTTATTGCCTTCTACCCTGCCGAAAACCGCGACGAGGCCCGGCTGATGGTGGTGCACAAAAAAACAGGTCAAATTGAGCACAAGGTTTTTAAAGACCTGCTCAACTATTTTGATGAGGGCGACACCCTGGTAGCCAATGACACCAAAGTGTTTCCCGCCCGGCTGTACGGCAACAAGGAGAAGACCGGAGCAAAAATTGAGGTTTTCCTGCTTCGTGAATTGAACCGCGAATACAAACTTTGGGATGTATTGGTAGACCCTGCCCGTAAAATCCGGGTGGGCAACAAACTTTATTTCGGAGATTCTGATTTAGTGGCCGAGGTGATAGACAATACCACCTCCCGCGGACGGACCATTCGCTTCCTCACGGATGCCATGGGTGAAGATTTCTACAAACTCATTGATTCTCTGGGCGAAACCCCTCTGCCCAAATACATCAAAAGAGATGTGGAAGAAGCCGACAGAGAAAGGTATCAAACCATATTTGCGCAAAACAAAGGAGCAGTGGCGGCACCCACTGCGGGGCTGCACTTTACCAAACAACTGGTAAAAAGGCTGGCTCTGAAAGGTGTGGAAGTTTGTCCGCTTACCCTGCATGTTGGTTTGGGCACTTTCAGACCCGTAGATGTGGAAGACCTGACCAAGCACAAAACAGATTCGGAAAACTTCAACATTCCCCAGTCTACTGCCGAGCGGGTAAACGCAAGCTTAAATGCGAAAAAGAAAGTTTGTGCCATCGGTACCACCACCCTCCGGGCTATGGAATCTTCAGTTTCTTCCACCAACCGACTGAAAGTAAATTCGGGCTGGACCGACAAGTTTATCTTTCCGCCTTACGAATTCAAAATTGCCAACGCCCTGATTACGAATTTCCACATGCCGCAATCCATACTGCTGATGATGGCCTGTGCATTTGGCGGTTACGAATTGATTATGAAGGCCTATGAAGAGGCCATCAAGGAGAAATACCAATTCTTCAGCTATGGCGATGCCATGCTGATCATTGATTGATAATAATCGATTGATTTTCAGGACAGGTCTTGCTCTCTGATTTCATTGATTCAGGATGCATCTTTCATTACATCCCGGATTATTTTGAACAAACCCAGGCAAAGCAAAACCAAGATTCCGACTACTTGTCCGGTAGATTCTCCTATTCCTGCTTTCGGACCAAGCCAGCGACCCAGCCAATAACCAATCAGGATGTAAAAAACCAATTGTACACCCAGTTGAGTATATTTAAGGTACGAATTCAAGGATTACAGCCGGGATTATCGGAACTCAGAATAGCTGCCTTGTTGCAAAGAAATCAGACCGTAGCCTGAATAGGTTTCTTCAGCGAATCGCTTCCATTGAGGGAAACCTCTTTGGAAACGGCACCCATTTTGCAACTGCCGTTAAACTTGGCTCCGGCTTCTATGACCAGCTTTCCCGTGTTGATATCGCCGTGAATGGTGGATGAATTTCTTAGAGTAAGCAATTCGCTCACCTCTACTTTTCCGATTACCTCTCCTGAAAGTTCGGCATTGAGCGCAGAAAGGTTGCCTTCCAAAACCGCATGCTGACCCAAAATAACTTTGGCTTTGCAGAACAAATTGCCTTCAAGTTTACCATCGATCCGGATGTCGCCGGAAGTATCGATGTCTCCGGTTACAGTGGTGCCCTTCCCGATGACATTCATAATATTGGAGTGGGCATGAGAATGTGTGGTTGTCTCCTGCACAGGTACAGGAGTGGATGATGTGTTGTTGTCTTTCGATTGATTTCCAAAAAGTGCCATAGTTTCAACTTGATTGTATTATGATTTTAAAATTTCAGTCGCAATTCTCATGCTATCAGGCCGTTACCAGCCCGGATGATACCATAGCCTTTCGCATGGTCTCACCGATATCGGCAGGGCTGTCAACTACAAAAATGCCGTTTTCCCGCATGATTCTCATTTTTGCCGCTGCCGTATCGTCGGCACCACCTACGATGGCACCTGCATGGCCCATTCTCCTGCCGGGAGGAGCAGTTTGCCCGGCAATAAATCCAACCACGGGTTTGCGATTGCCATCAGACTTGATCCATCTTGCTGCATCGGCTTCGTAAGTTCCGCCGATTTCACCAATCAGAATAATGGCGTCTGTTTCCGGGTCGTTCATCAGCATTTCCACAGCTTCTTTGGTTGTGGTACCGATAATGGGGTCTCCGCCGATTCCGATGGCAGTGGAAATTCCGAGTCCGGCTTTCACCACCTGGTCTGCAGCTTCGTAAGTCAGTGTTCCGGATTTGGAAACGATGCCGACTTTCCCTTCTTTAAATACGAATCCGGGCATGATTCCCACCTTGGCCTCACCTGGAGTAATCACACCGGGGCAGTTGGGCCCAACGAGGATGGATTTTTTATTTTTAAGATATGCCTTTACCGGAATCATATCTTTAACCGGAATGCCTTCAGTTATACATATAATAAGACCTATTCCTGCTTCGGCGGCTTCCAATATGGCATCGGCTGCAAAAGCAGGAGGAACAAAAATGATGGAGACATTGGCTCCGGTCTTAGCAACGGCATCGGCCACAGTATTGAAAACCGGCTTGTCCAAATGGATCTGTCCTCCTTTTCCCGGGGTAACTCCGCCTACCACATTGGTGCCATATTCCAACATTTGCTGGGCATGAAAAGAACCTTCCGAACCTGTAAAACCCTGTACAATTACCCTTGAATCTTTATTTACGAGAACACTCATCTGTTTTCTTTCTGATTTTTTTTGAGAGGGCACAAAATTATTTGAAAAAGGTTGGGGAGCAAAAGGAAATTACAGTTTGAAATAAAAAAAATCATTTACCAAACAACATGCTGAAATTCAATTATTTACTTGAACAACAAATAAATCAACCCGATTTTTCAGATTTAAAAAAAGGGAATAAAAATGTCCGAAGCAGCCCTGAATAATAAAACCTGAAAAATCATGATTTTCATTTGGAAGATACAACCCCTTTCACTCTATATTTGCGCTTCGATTTCGGAAATGAAAAGACAACTAATAACAGCCAGCCTGGTGATTGTTTTGGCCTCCTGTGGGCGCTACAGCCAGGTAAGGGAATTGCCACAGAAGGATGAAATGGCCGCCAATTCCAGAGTTTATGGTGAAGTGGAGGGGCCTGCAAGGCAATCCAAGCAAACTTATCCTACCCCTGCCGATGCGGCAGATCGTTCTGTAAAAATTAAAGACATTATGTACGGCAATGGCGTTGCAGCCCGCAAAGAGGCCGCTGCTGCTTCGGCCACAGCTGTTCCTGCAGACAGTGCTGCCAAAAAAGATTCGTCTTCAGGAAAATAAAAAAAAATTAGGAGGGTTTTTGTTTTATTAATTCAGACCTCTACTTTTGCACCACCTTCTTCCTTAGCTCAGCTGGTTAGAGCACCTGACTGTTAATCAGGGGGTCCTTGGTTCAAGCCCAAGAGGAAGAGCAACCGGCAGCCCAGGGCTGCTTTTTTTTTATCCAGTAAACACCTTCGAAGCAATATGCAATTCGTCGTTTCGTCAGCTCAGTTGCTAAAAAACCTTTCCCTTATTTCAGGGGTAGTATCGGCCAATCCGGTTATTCCCATTTTGGAAAACTTTTTGGTGGAAATTTCAGACGGCAACCTTACCGCCACCGCATCTGACCTTCAAACTACTGCCAGAATATCGATGCCGGTAGATGCTGAAGAGTCTGGTACTGTTGCCGTTCCGGCACGAATTTTTCTGGATACATTAAAAAATCTGCCCGAGCAGCCCATTTCCATCACCTTGGATGAGGACACCTACAGCATAGAAATTCACTCTGAAAACGGACGCTACAAGGTGTCCGGGTCCAATGCGGTGGATTTTCCAAAAGTTCCTTCCGTGTCCAATGCATTTTCCATTTCCATGGAAGCCAATGCCATCAGCCGTGCACTGAGCAACACCCTGTTTGCCACCAGTAACGATGATATGCGGCCCAGCATGAGCGGGGTTTATCTGCAATTGAAAACAGACAAAACTGTATTTGCCGCAACCGACGGTCACAGATTGGTTCGGTATATCCGCAACGATATATCTTCGGCCAACGAAACAGCCATTCTGTTTCCGAGAAAGGCCCTTCAGGTAATCAAAACCCTTTTGCCAACCGACAAAACTCCTGTAAAACTGAATTTCAATTCATCCAACGCCTTCTTTGAATTTGCCAATATCGAATTGATTTGCAGGTTGATAGATGAGCGTTTCCCTGAGTATGAAAATGCCATTCCCCTCAACAACATCAATGTGATGACTGTGGAGCGGCTGGAACTCCTGAACTCCTTGAAAAGGATTTCCATTTATTCCAACAAGGCCACCAATCAGGTTCGTTTTTCTATTTCGACCAGTGAACTGCAGATTTCGGCAGAAGATCTGGACTACAGCAATGAAGCCAACGAAAAACTGAGCTGCGATTACAACGGCGCAGAGCCTATCGACATCGGATTCAGCTGTAAGTTGATGATTGAAATGCTGAGCAACATCAATTCCAATCTGATTGATTTGGAAATGTCGTCACCGAGCAAGGCAGCCTTGATTATTCCCAAAACGCTGGAACCGGGTGAAGACATCCTCATGCTGATTATGCCGGTTATGCTCAGTCAGAACAGTTGATTGATTTCACCAGAATTTTCACCAGGCCATCTTCTTACCGGGATGGCTTTTTTTTGACCCTTCAACAACATGGATTTCAGCGCAAACGACCCGGAACTGAATGGAAAATTTCTGGGAACCATCAGTTCTGATTTTGTAAAAGTAGCAGACCAGATTAAAGAAGCTTCTTATCAGATGCGTGTCAGGCGGATATCCGATTATCCTGTATTTGTGTTGTGCAAAAACGAGCAGCCCATCGGCTCAGTTCTGTATAATAAATGGGAGCATCAGTTGGACTGGCATTATTACATCGCCATGGCCGAAGAGTTGGTGCAGAGGCAGATATTCACATTGGAGGCCTATGGGCAGTTTACCACAGCATATAAAAACGCAGATGAATTTTGCTGTTTGCTGGTGGTAGATCCGGAATTTACCGGCTTTGTGTATCTGCCATACCCCGAAGACTGAGAAAATCCTGCAGAATTTATCAGGAGAAATGCCGCAATTTTTCTCCAAAAAACTGATTCATATCAGCTTTTCATAAAGAGAAATCCTCCGGTTTACGGCCTATTGCCCTGTTCCTGCAAATCCATGATGTTTAGGGCGAATTTTTTTTCAGTCCGCAGGAATATCAAACAGCTGACGAATATGAGGACAAGGCATCAGCAAAATCATAGAATACCATACCAGGGGGGCCACATCTTGGAACCATAAACAAACCCCCTATGCTATGACTTTAACAGCGAAACTCAGACTATGGACCAAAGGCCTGACCATGGCCGCATTTGGCTCTTTTCTTTCCATACAGGTAAATGCGCAGGGCGCAGGTGCTGCTTTTGAGCACGGACCCGATATGATGCGGGCCAAAATTTTCCCCACCGCTACTGTTCTTCCGGATGGGAAAATCATCACTTTCTCCGGCAGGGAATTGAATTTCGTATCTTGTATGTATTCAGATCTTTACAACCCGGAAACCAATACATTTACTGAAACACAGATGAATTATCCCCATGATGCATCAGCTACTGTAAAAATGTCAGATGGCCGCTACTTCCTGCTTGGAGGAGGGCAAAACCTCGGAGTTGCCCCAGGCTATGCCACAACTGAAATATATAATCCGGCAAGCGAAACTTTCGAACCCAAGGCCTCTATGACCAGAGAACGGATGCAACTGGCTGCTGTTCAATTGAATGACGGAAAAATTTTGGTTGCCGGTGCCTGGTTCAATCAAGCGGGTGCTGTCACCGGCGAAGTATATGATCCTGCATCCAACACTTTTACCGCAACAGGACCCATGAGCGACCACAGGTCTCAGGCCAATATATTTCCCGCAACAGATGGCGGTGCAGTGGTTTTCGGTGGTTGGCCCAGCAGCGGCGGTAGTGTAAAAACCACTACAGAATATTATTCTGCTTCAAACAACACCTTCACCGGATTTTACTCCGAAATCATTCCTGCTGACCCGGGTTGGATACCGGCATCCATTACCACAAGGCCGTTTGCCGACTGCAAACTGAACAATGGAAAATACATTTTTATGGCATACAGAAGCAATGGCGGAACAGAATATGCCCTGATTACATTTGACCCGGCAACGAAACAATTTGCCAAAGTCAATACTGGCAGCGCCCTTATTAATGAATACACCGACGGAGGCTTTGCCGATTTTGTCCTGAACAAGGGCCACAATCTCGTATATCTCATCGGAACTGATGCCGGATTTGACCCCCAAAGGATAGCCATAACCACGGTAAACCTCAGCACAGGAGAAGTTTTTCATCCTTCCGGTTCCTTTGAACTTCCTGCACAGGAATATTTCTACGCCTCTTACACCTTTATGCCTGCCAGCGGAAAAATTTTGGTTTTGGGAATCAACGGAAGCACCAGCGGCTATTTTACTGCCACATCCAAAACCTTCCTGCTCACACCCGAAATCACCCTGTCTACTGAAAATGAAGAAAAAAATCCGGCTCAGGTAAGCGTATATCCAAATCCTGCGAGGGAGCAAATCACAGTCCGTTTGCCCTCTTCTTTTTCAGGCAATTGCCATTTGAGGCTCATAGACAATCAGGGAAAATTATGCCTTAATCAGAATGTGGATTCGGATAGCAGAACCATCAGCCTGAAAACCACAGGCATGAGGCCGGGACTGTACCTGTTGAGCCTGAATTCAGAAGGAAAATCACGGACTGAAAAATTGATTATCAGCGATTAGCCAAACGGCCTTTTCTAAACTAAAACCACACAAAACCAGCCACTTAAAAACCCGAAGCCGGCATTTCCTGAAAAGGAGTGCCGGTTTTTTCTGGGGGTATTGCGGATGTCGGTTCTTATTGAAATTTTTGCAAAACCAAATCCGGACTGGCAGCCTGAACAACACCATCCATCCGGACAAGCCGGGGTTTACAAATGCTAAAGAAAATAACAAGGATTGCCATTTGGGTGGTTTTCATTTTTCCGGTCCTGCTTTACGGACAAAAGACTGCTGTCACCTCCGACGGGAAGGCCGTTTTGTTGTTTGATGACGGAACCCGGAGGCCGGCTGAAACCCAGGAACCCCGGAAAAAAAAAGCAATCCACATCCGGCATCCTGAAATTCCCGGGATTTCCCCGGGGGATCATGTGGTTCATCATACAGGATTTTCACTTTTGTACAACGATGCCCATGAACAAGCCAGCTGGGTGGCCTATGAACTGACGAAAGAGGAGACCATAAAACGCTCTGAGCGAACCAATAAATTCATGCCTGACCCCGCTGTTGCCGGCGGAACCGCCACAGATGCCGATTACCGGGGCTCAGGTTATGACCGCGGCCATCTCGCACCAGCTGCCGATATGGGCTGGTCATCTGCAACCATGGCCGAATCCTTTTATTACAGCAATATGTGTCCGCAAGTTCCGGAATTCAACCGCGGAATCTGGAAAAAACTGGAGGAGCAGGTAAGGACCTGGGCCTCTGAAAACGAAGCCGTGTATGTGGTAACCGGGCCGGTCCTGAAAACCGGCCTCCCCGGAATCGGCGGCTCCGGAGTTTCCGTACCGGAGCACTTCTATAAAGTCATTCTGGACTACCGGGAGCCGGAAATAAAGGCCATTGGATTTATTTTACCCAATCAGGGTTCGGGAGAAACCCTCAGCCATTTTGCCGTAACCATAGACAGCGTGGAAATAATAACCGGGATAGATTTCTTCCCCTCACTGCCGGACTCCACGGAAGGATGGATTGAGAAATCGTTATGTGTGAACTGTTGGTCTTGGAAGAAATCCCAAATCCGAAATGCAGGCAGCAAATGGGATGAATCCAAAGAACATTCGGAACACAGGGAATTTAGTCCGACCGGCAACGAACCCAACAACCGCCTTTCCGTCAGTGTGCAATGCTCGGGGAAGACCAAATCGGGCAGGAGATGCAGGAGAATGACTACTGCCTCAAACGGCAGGTGCTATCAGCATTGAAAACGGCAACTCCTGAAAAACCCCCGTAGATCCAAAATCTCGGGAACACCGAGAGACAATCGCTTAAAATTCAAGCAATTCCCGCAGTTTTCCTGTGATTTTATCTGATGGAAGGAAGCCCCTCTCTAAGGTCGGCGCAAAGGGAACAGCCGTATCGAGGGAACCCAGGCGCATGACCGGTGCATCCAGATGGCGAAACAGGTCTTCGGAAATCCAGGCCGCAATCTCCCCTCCTATCCCTCCGGTAATGGTATCTTCATGCAGGACCAAAACCCTGGAGGTTTTGATCACCGAGGCGGCAATGGCTTCCCTGTCGTAGGGTAACAGGGTTCGCAAATCCAGCACTTCCACGTCCAATCCCTCCTTTTCCACCGCCCGAAGTGCCCAGTGAACTGCCGCTCCGTAAGTGACGATAGTTGCCCGATTTCCCGGACGGACGATGCGGGCCTTTCCAAAAGGAATGGTGTAAAAACCAGCCGGTACCTTTCCGGATACCGACCGGTAGAGTGCTTTGTGTTCAAAAAACATAACCGGATTGGGGTCCTCAAAAGCCATGCAAAGCAAACCCTTGGCATCAAATGGATTGGAAGGATAAGCTATTTTGAGTCCCGGTGTGTGAAAAAACCAGGCTTCATTGCTTTGAGAGTGAAAGGGCCCTGCTGCTACACCCGCGCCTGTCGGCATCCGCACCACCACATCGGCATGCTGCCCCCAGCGATAGTGAATTTTGGCCAGGTTGTTGACTATCTGATTGAAACCGCAGGTTACAAAATCGGCAAACTGCATCTCAACCATGGCTTTCATGCCTTTGATGGAAAGTCCCAGACCGGCACCCACAATGGCCGATTCACATAAGGGAGTATTTCGGACCCGCTCTTTTCCAAACTTCTCCACAAATCCCTCGGTGATTTTGAATACCCCACCGTATCCTGCTATATCCTGCCCCATGAGCACGAGCCCGGGGTGGCGCTCCATGGAAACAGAGAGTCCGTCCTGTATGGCATCCACCAACCTTTTTTCTTCGCCTTGCTCCCGTGATGGCTCATCCTGAGGCTGCTCAAAAGGCATGTACATATCGGCAAGCTCTTCGGTCTCTGAAGGTTCCGGAAGGGGTTCGGCAAAGGCATCTTCAAGACCGGCATCGATTTCTTTCTTAATGGCTGCTTTTACCTTTTTCTGGTATTCTTCCGTCAGGATTCCTTCGCTTTTCAGCCAGTTTTCAAAATTTTCGACCGGGTCTTTTACCTTCCATTCTTCAAACAGATGCTTTGGTACATATTTGGTACCTGATGCTTCTTCGTGGCCCCGCATACGAAAGGTAATGGCTTCAAGCAGAAGCGGTTTTGGATTTTTCCTGATGTCAGCAGCCCACTGCTTTACCGTGTGGTAAACTTCAAGCAAATTATTGCCATCCACTTTTACGGCATCTATTCCGTAGCCCGGACCTTTATCAATAAAGTTCTTAAACCTGAATTGTTCTTCGGAGGGCGTGCTGAGTCCGTAGCCGTTGTTTTCCACAACAAAAATGACCGGCAACTGCCAAACCGCCGCCACATTGATGGCCTCGTGGAAATCACCCTCTGAAGACCCACCATCGCCGGAAAAAACTGCTGTTACCTTTCTCTCTTTTTTCAGTTTATGGGCCAGGGCAATGCCGTCTGCCACTCCCATTTGAGGACCCAGGTGCGAAATCATGCCGACGATATGGTAATCGTTGGTTCCGAAATGGAAAGAACGGTCACGGCCCTTGGTAAAGCCGCCCTTCTTGCCTTCCCACTGCCGGAAAAGTTTTCCGAGGGGAATTTCTCTGCCTGTAAAAACCCCCAGATTGCGGTGAAGCGGCAATATGTATTCATCCTTCTCCAAAGCCTGAACAAGGCCAACCGAAATGGCCTCCTGACCGATACCTGAAAACCACTTGCTGATGCGGTTTTGCCGAAGAAGAATGAGCATTTTTTCCTCAATCATCCTGGGCTTAACCAGCGCTTCATACAGAGAAAGTAGTTCTTTGTCGCTTAGTTTTTTGCGGTCAAACTGCATGGTTTCCGCAATGGCTTTGGTGGCAGGCATTTATATTTTATGGTGTAAAAATTAAGACTGCAAATCTGCCAAACCAAATTCGCAGGGGCAAGGAAAATATGCGGCAGTTTCAGAAAAAGCGTTTAATGCCCGAACAATAATCATTTAAACCTGAGGAAAAAGGCAACCCAAATTCAAACGATGCTGTCCAGGTCGCCGAGGCCCTGCCGGATAACCTCCATTTCGTCGTCTTCACAGAGCACCACGGTAGAGGCAATGTTGTGCCCGTATCCGCCATCGATGAGAAGATCTACCAAATTTTTGTATTTTTCAAAAATCAGCTCCGGGTCGGTGGAATACTCGAGAACATCGTCTTCGTCCACAATGGATGAAGTGAGGATAGGGTGGCCCAATTCTTTTACCAATAGCCTGGGAATCAGATGATCAGGAATGCGGATGCCGATTTGTTTCCGCTTGTTATTCAATATTTTGGGAACTTCGCCGGTGGCAGGAAGTATAAAAGTGAAGGGACCGGGTAAGGCCTTTTTCATCACCTTAAATACCGGAGTAGACACCTTGGCATAATTTGCCAAATGGCTCATATCGTGGCAGATAAAAGCAAAGTTGGCCTTTTCGGGCTTGAGATTTTTTATTCTGGCAATCCTTTCTACGGCTTTGGGATGAAAAATATCACAACCCAAACCATACACCGTATCTGTCGGGTAAATGATGACACCGCCGTCCCGCAGGACTTTTACTGCTTCCTCTATTTTGGCAGGCTCCGGATTGAGGGGGTGAATTTTCAGCAGTCTTGCGGCCACGGTTTATTTTTTAGCGGGTAAGTTAATGAAAATGTAATAATTAAAACCCAGGCTGAGCCGGTTTTCCCGTAATCCGAATCCCGGGATAAAATAAGGCACCTCGCCTGTATGGCTTCCCGGAAGCCGGTATTTGAGTCTGAGTTCAAAACCGACCATGACCCAACCCACAACTTTTGCCCGCATGGTGGAAACAAACTCGAGCCAAAACTGCCGGCCGGAGCCTTCGTCCAGATTCTGAAATTCAGATTTACCGGTGTAGGGATTCAGGAGAGAGATATTTCTGGGTTGATGCCTGTAAACCGAAGCAGCCAACCGGCCACCAAATGCCAGGATATTGTTGCTCTCGTTGAAAACATTTCGGCACAAGCCGGCCGAAACATAATACCCCGAACTGAAGGCATCCTGACCCGAAAGCGAAAAAGTGCGTTGGGCAAAACCGGCATGGGCTCCCCAAATGAGCCGGCCTCTGTTGAAATCGAGACTGGCTTCGGCCGCCCTGAAATCCTTGCTGATGGCAGACAGAAACAAGCGGGACACATCCACTCCGAGCCTTATCGCTGGTCTGATTTTCAATGCTTTGCGGGCAGAGTCGGAAGATGAGATGCTGTCTTTCCCCACCTCCCGGGCCGATGCATTTTCCAAAACAAAAACCACAATCAGGCTAAAAAATAATCTGTACATGGTCGGTTACGGAGTTGGTGTCGGCTTTGTTTTGAAGAAGTCGGGCACGGGAAAATCGTTTGCTCTTCAGGTATCTGATTTTCAAATCATATTTCACCGGTGTGTATCCGCAGGCCGCCGATACATACAGATTCTCTTTACGAAAATCCATGAATAATGAATCGGTAAACAGAGAATCGGAAATGATGAGCAAAAGCGAATCGGAGGCTGGAGTTAATGGAATAGTCAGACGACGGGCCGGGGAGCGGTTGGCTGCTTTAAAAAACTCATTTTCAGAAGAATAAACCTCAGATCCAAACCGGGCCGAAAGCTTTTTAAATGAAACCGAAGCAGGAAGCAGTACCGAAGCACTGTCACGGAAAACCGCAATGCGCAAGGCCGGAGATTTCTTTTCCACGCAGGGCAATTCGTCGCAGGACGGCAGCACAAAAAGGAGGCCCGCAAGAATGAAAAAAACGGATTTACAGGGATGCAAAAACTGAAACGGCTTGAGGTGCAAATTTGAATCCATTTACGGAAGGCCGGCAAATATTTTTTTACCTGCAATCTGTTTACCGGGAAGCAATCTCAAAAATGAGAAAAAATAATGCCTGAAATGGTAAAGGACCTTTATCAGCCCAAGGGAAGCAAAGGAACTAACTATCTGATTTACAAATTTTTGTTAGTCAACAATCGGGCATTGCAATGCCGGTTATTGGTCGCCGTCCCGCCTTGCCAGAAGGTTGGGATTTTTTACCAGCAACCTCAATGGAACAGTCAAAAGTGAAATCAGCATCACGATTCCGGGCCAGTAAAACCACGCCACTTCGGGAAGTTTTCCTCCTTCAAAATGGTTTTCATGTTTCACCACCACCAGCCAATAACACAGAAAATAATTCACCGTGGCAGCTACCACCCAGCTGGCATGGCTGAATATTTGGTTCAGTGCTGCCCTGTGGTGTTTTGTATGCGTCCAAAATTGCCGGTTCGGAATCAGAAGCAAGCGATTGGGAATGGTAAAAACCACCCTCGAGTAGGCAAAAAAGAGCAGATTTATAAGAGTGAAGAGGGCCAGAAATCCGAAGAAAAAACCATCCCGGCTTGTAGTAAAAACCATGGAATCGATTTGAATCCCAAGCAGATTGCGGACATTCAGATAGGCAGAGAATAGTGTAAACAGAAACCCCGCAAGCGAACCAAACCAAAGACCTCTGACAAGTAACCTCATTATTTTCCGGAATCAGCAGGCTGCAAAACAAGTTCAGCGAATCCGGAATACGAAAACTATTTCAAAAAAAAGGACATGGCGGGCCTGCAGAAAAAGCGAACCTGCGACCCAAATCATTTTACCTGACCGAGTTTCAACTTTTTTTCTTCGGCAATCTTCCGGACCTTGGAAATTTCGTCGAGCGCAGTTTCCTGTTCGGCCACATTGCGGATGGAGTCTTGCCGTAGTTTTTTGAGGTCTTCGGCATTGTGCTCCAGGTCATTCAAAAGCCGAAGCCTGTCTTTTTTGTTACGCAGAATTCTGTTTTTAATTCCAGCCCCTTCATCGGTCCGTTTATCATGTGCCTTTACTGCAAGAGAAACCACCCTTTCGGCCTCAGTAATCTGATTGATAAGGTCTTGCCTGTACTGCTCCACAGCAAAGTCGTACAGCATTTTTTTTATATTTTCAGGTTGATTATCAGGCAATTCCAGCATCGAGCCTGCTCGGGTAGCCCCCATAAACACCTGAACACACCGGGGAGAAATGGTGATTCGGGAATAGAGGTCGATGGCATCGGAAGAAACATTGGACAAAATCAGGTTGTAACCCTCCAAAGACTGCTTTTCATTGCTTTCCAATTTACCGAACGACTTCAGGTAGCGGCTCCAGCTTTTTTCTACTGATTTTATGTCCAGCTCCAGACATACTACAAAACCTTTAATTGATTTTTCTCCGAAATGACCATTGGCCGGATTCACCTCCACTCCCTGGGCATTCAAACGGAATCCGATAAAAAAAAGGAACAGGCCAAAGCAAAAAAGTATTCTTAATTTGCTATCAATTAGGAATTTATAAAAATCGTTTTGCATCATCAGGGCAAAGGAAACAAAAAATATTTCTGCAAATACAGGATTTCTTCGAAGATTCGCCCCAATATATGCCAAAGACCCGCTTTTTACCCCAGGCACTCCGGCTTCAGATGGTCTGCGGTTTGGTACTGAATCTGTTTCTTGCTTCGGCAGCCATTGCCCAAAATGAAGATCCGTCCTCTTTTGTGCTGAGTCCCAGAGTTGGTGCCGAAATCGACTCTATGGAAGCAGAGTACTTCAATCTTTTTCCCGAACTCGCCCATGTAAAGGGTGCCGTTTACCGCAAAGACAATCTGGGTAATCTGCAAATGCTGGTGAGCCTGGCAGGTGGCAGAGATACCACCTTCACCTACTCGGTTTTGGGAGCTGCTGAACTGGGGCGTTATATTGACAACTTCGAGGTTCTTCCGGATTTTTCAAAGCTCATCAACTGGAAACTGCTGCCCGGATTTGACCCTTCAAAGCGAAATTTCTACGAAAACTATGGCGCCAAGGTATATGTGTATTTTGGACCAAATAAAAATATGCAGGTAGGAAGGCTCCTGAAAATGACGGACAAAAATATGTATCTATGGTATGACAAAAGTCATTTTCAACCAGCACTTTTTCCCAATTCCGTAGGAACCATACCGGCCGAATCCATTACCCGGATTGAAAGACGGCAGGATCTGACAGGAAAAATATTCGGGATGAGTGTCGGGGCCGGTATTGGCATTGCCATAATGAATCCGGTAAGCCTTGCAGGTGCGGACAATCTTACCCTGGAGAATGCTGTATACCTGATGGCCGGGGGTGCCATAATCGGGGCAGCATTGGGCTGGGTGTACGACCTCCTTTCCATATCCAGAAGAAAATACCGGATAAACAATGATATGGCAATTTATCAGAAGGCCAAAAGCAGACTTCAGAAAAGAGCCAAATACAATACC
>CANHCT010000019.1 GCA_947459175.1 Hymenobacteraceae bacterium | reverse complement strand
CAATTATCCAAGTAGGCGAAAGCCCCTACGAAAAAGCCCCCAACCGGTAATCTGATTGGTGGCTTTTGCTTACCTGGTACCCGCCGGGGCGGGAGTAAATGTTGCCGTGCCCGGGTTGTTTTCGGGGAAGCTGACACACTGCCCGGCCCGATTTATCGTATCGGGAACCTGTCCCGAACTTGCTTCGGGAAACCGGGTGAGCGACAATCTTCCGGTTGCCGCGAACGATTTTGATTTCTGATCTGCTTTTCAGCCAATTCTTCCCCCACTATCCGATATCAACCCGAACTGCTCAAAGTGATGGTGAAAGTGTTTTCGGCCCAACAAATCCCAATGCAGTTTATCTAAGGGACCAAATACGGCATTGTTGGTTTTGATACCGGGATTTGCCTTAAAAAAGGCCTGATACTCATCCCAGGTAGTCAGCAATGCGGCTCTGGCCTCTTCCAAAGTGTTGTATTCCAGTGGCATGGTTTGTTCGGTGTGCAGCTTGGGGTGCTTGTAGTCCCGGGGCATGGCAAAGTAATTCCACAGAGATTCCTGCCATTTTTCTATCCGGTCTTCCGGGGTTACCACCTCCGTTTCTATTTGACCCATGGCCGTACGGAAGTGAAAAATCAAATGCTCCACCATGTGGCGGGCGCTCATCATGCCCCAGCGGGCAGGGCTGTCCGGCTTCAGGTTTTTCAGGGCCTTTTCCACATTGGCTTTGGAAAACTCCGTGAAAGGCGATTTCTTCTGCACAAGGGTCAGGATGGTGGCCACCGCTACCAAATCATCGTCCTGGTCGAAAACCTCAACAAACCATTTTACCACCCCGGCCGGGAATTCCCTGCCTTTCCAATCCCGGTCTGTTTTTTCCTTGCAGGTGAGGCGCACATACAGGGTATCGTTGTGGTAAACAGGCCTTACAAACCGGCAATCTTCCAGTCCGTAGTTGGCCGCCACCGGGCCTTTGTTCGGGTACACAAACAATCCGGCAGCTGCTGCCAGAATAAAATAGCCGTGGGCCGCCCGCTTTTCGAAAATGCTGCCCTCCAGCGAGGTAATGTCGGTGTGGGCATAAAAATGATCCCAGGTGAGGTTGGCAAAGTTGATGATGTCAGCATCGGTTACCGTGCGCTTGTGTGTAGCGAGCGACATGCCGGGCATGATATCCTCAAAATGATATTGAAACGGATGCTTATCGGCCGGTTTGTATTTGGCTCCGGCCTGATAAATGCCCGTGATTTCGGTGATGGTGGTGGGCGTTCCCTGAATGGCGCAGCGCTGCAAATAGTGCTTCACTCCCCGCATCCCCCCCATTTCTTCGCCTCCGCCGGCCCTTCCGGGTCCGCCATGTACGAGGGTGGGCAGCGGGGAACCGTGTCCGGTACTCAGTTTGGCATTTTCCCGGTTCATGACCAATATTCTTCCGTGGTGCGATGCAGCACCCACCACGAATTCGCGGGCGATGGCATCGTCGAATGTAGAAATCGAACAGCAGAGTGAGCCCTTTCCCATTTTGGCAAGTTCCACAGCTTCTTCGGTGGTTTTATAGGGTAAAATCGTGCTGACAGGTCCGAATGCTTCGATTTCGTGCACGGCAGTATTGCGGAAGGGCTGCTTTTCCAGCAGCAATATCGGGCTGAGGAAAGCCCCTTTTACGGAGTCTGCCCCCATCACATCTACCTGATCCAGAGAGCCGTACACCACTTCTGCGGTGCGGGCCAGTTCTTTCACCCGGTCCCGGACTTCATTTACCTGCTCTTTGCTCACCAGAGCGCCCATGCGCACTTCCTTCATCGAAGGATTGCCGATTACGGTTTTGGCCAATTCTTTTCCCAGGGCGATTTGCACATCCTCCACCAGGTTTTCGGGCACCATAATCCTGCGGATAGCGGTACACTTTTGCCCGCACTTTACGGTCATCTCCTTCCTTACTTCCTTTATAAAGAGGTCAAATTCGGGCGTTCCGGGTAAGGCATCCAGGCCAAGTACGGAGCAATTGAGCGAGTCGGCTTCCATATTGAAGGGCACCGATTCGTGCAAAATCCTTTTGTTGGCTTTCAGCATCCTTCCGGTATCGGCCGAACCGGTAAAGGTGACGACATCCTGAGATTCGGTAAAGTCGAGCATATTCCGGGCGGGGCCGCAGATCAGTTGCAGTGCACCTTCAGGCAAAATGCCGGAGGCAATGATGTCCCGAACTACCGCCTCGGTGAGGTAAGCCGTTGATGTGGCAGGCTTTACCACTGCCGGCACACCGGCCATCCAGTTGACGGCGCATTTTTCAAGCATGCCCCAGATGGGAAAATTGAAGGCATTGATGTGGATGGCAACTCCCTCTCTAGGTACCATAATGTGGTGACCCATAAAGGCTCCTCCCCTGCTCAGGTCAACCGGATCGCCGTCTACATGAAAGGTTTGATTGGGGAAATTGCGGCGCAGCGAGGCATTGGCAAAAAGATTACCGAAGCCGCCTTCGATGTCTATCCAGCTGTCGGCACGGGTGGCCCCGGTCTGGTAGCTGATTTCGTAGTATTTTTCCTTCAGTTTGGTTAGATACAGGGCCAGTTTTTTCAGCATTTCTCCCCGCTGTTGGAAGGTCATTTTTCGGAGTACCGGCCCTCCCTGCTTCCTGCCATAGGCCAGAATCGCCTCAAAATCAAGTTGCTGACGGGTAGCCACGGCTATGGCTTCTCCCGATACGGCGCTGAACAGAGGAGTTCCATCTGCTTCTGCTTCAATCCATTGGCCTGAAATATAATTGCCTAATCGGTTCATCATCTGAATACCTGGTGTATGAAAATGTTATGCTGATTTAAAGTTTCGTCCCCGTTTCTGACCCGGCGGCAGGCTTATCCCGAACAGACCTTACCGGCCCGGTTGGGTCAGACAAAAGTAGAGAATGCCGGCCAATGGAGAAAAATTACCTTTGGCGGCAGCTCCGGCTCTGGCATTTTCCCTTCAGGCCTGGATGCTTGACAATTGGGTTGCGGGTTTTAAAAAGATAAATCCCGGGGATCGCGGCAGCCGGAGGGAATGCATTTTGCCCGGTGGTTAGACCCCTTCATGGTCGGGGATGTTGTAAAAATATTTCCCTGCTATAAACCTTGGATGCCTTCAGCATCCGGTTAATCCATCGGCCTGAATCCGCATTTCCTTCCAAAGCAAACCCAATCCCGAAGGGATTTAAGGTTGATAGAAAATGTTCATTTCCGCATTGCCCGACCCTGCAGGGGTCGAAGAAGGGAAAATGGAAAAAGGTCATTCCATATTTTGGTTTTCAATCATTCAGCCTCTCAGCATGAATGAATCGCTTTCCCATTTTCTGTTATTTGCGAAAAATTTTGACTACCTGACCCGGGGAGCGGGTCACATATCGGTAACCAAAATCCCATACATGGCCCCCGACCCCGGAATGGGGTCGAATCAACTTTGACCGCACCACCTCTACACTGTGCTACAGACCTCCGGGATAGATTACTGCCTTTATCCATTCGAAACGGTTGTTTTTTTTATTGTAACCGTCTCTGCATCAAAGCCTCTGAAAAAAAATCTGCCTTCCTGCCGGTTTGGTTTGAATACGATTCAACCCGATGGTTGTCATGGCCCTTGTAAACTGCTTTTGACCCCTTGCCCCCACCCGAATCACCTCCGGCAGATGCCGCTGAATTCACAATAAGTACAATGGGCAACTTTTTCGGTTTGCAGAATTTCTGTGCCCGGATCGGCAAGGGCGGCAATCTGCCCGGACAAAATTTCCTGCAGCATGCGGAAAACCTCATCACGGTCGGCATCGCCTATGGGATCAATCAGTTTGGCTTTCGGATTGGCCATGTGGAACAACATGGCTTTCACCAGTTTGCGGTTGTTTTGCCGGCTTTCCAACCAGGCATACAGCAGCATCTGAAAGACCTCTTTCATCTCCAGTACCTTTTTTTCAAAGGCTACCGGTTCAGCCGGATTCAGCCGGTATTTCCCATCCTCGTCAAATCTGCCGGTTTTCAGGTCGATCAGCCAAAATTCATCTTTTGTCTCCAACATTATATCGGCCCTACCCCCGATTTTCCAGGACTTGCCGGCTGCTTCTATGATGGTCTGCGGAAGATCGTATTCATTTTTTTGCCATTTGTGCGGCTCGGCCCCGGCCATAAATTTAAAATAATTTTTGCCCATGGCTTTGCCGATTTCCTTTTCAATCATGAAATCGTTGAGGCTCTTGGATTCGGCCTCTTTCCGCATTCCGTCCCACACATCATGTTCCACCAATTGCCACCTTTCCTCCATCTCATCATAATCCTTTTGTGTAAGCCAATTCCCTTTCATGGTCTGTGTTCGGTACAATTCCTGTACGCATCCGTGTACCCAGCTGCCGAAATCCCGGGCGTCCATCTCGATTTCCGATGCCTCTGAAGGTGACTCAAGTCCCATACACCTGGAAAGAAAAAACTTCAGATGACAGGAAAATAAAGAAGATAAACTGCTGGGGCTTAAAGATTTCTTTTTTTCTTCCGAATCCAGGGTGTACCGATTCAGTTTTTGAAAAAACCATTCGTTTTTAGGAAATGAAACGGACTTCGGCAGTGTGCGGAAGTTGTCGAACACCTGCTGCGAAACCTGCGCCTGAAATTCAGGCGAAAACTTAAGTTGCTGCACAATGCGGCCGGGCCCGGAACTCTGCGCCTGATCCAAAAACAGGGTGATTTTTCGGCTGCGATGAAAAAACCGATAAAAGCGATACACCTCGTCGTCGGCCATGTGGGCCAGCAGGGGCAATCCGAAAGCCCTGCGGATGCTTTCGCTCAAAAAAGAATTTCTTCCCGAACCTGCCGGTAAATTTCCGTCACCGGCCGGGGCAATCATTACTTCTTCAAAATCGAGAATCCGGCTCTCGTACATGCCCATCACCTGTATGCCCTTCTCCCCCGATCCTTGAATGGCCAGACTCTTCTGCTGAGTCAAACCTGAAAAACATTGAAAAACAGCCTGATACGACCATTCATATGAAGCAAATTCTGAAATGGTTTTCTCCAGAGTTTGCAGCACCTCTGTAAGCAGGCGGCAGGCAAACTGCCACTCCGCATTGGGGATCTGATCAAAATCCAAACCCTGCCACCAGACCGAAAAATCAGAGATCCAGGCGGAAGCCGATTGCGGATTCGCTTGTAAGCAAGCCGGAATATTAGGTTGATGATCAGGGAAAAGCGAAAGAAAAAACGGATGCTGAACAGCCTCGGCCAGCTGCAGTTTCCGATACCCGCCATCGTCTTCGGAGGCAGAAAAAACCCGGGACATCCACTGACAAGGGGTGGTAAACGAAAGCGGGTAACCCATGCTCATGTTGTAGGGAAATTCGTCCTCATAGCCGGCCTGCAGCAAGGCTTCAATCAGACCGGGGTCGGTCACAATGAGGGCGGTTTCGGGACCCTTTCCCCTTACCATCTGCCGGATGGCCGCTGCCATTCCCGCAAGACCGCTGCAGTAGAGCAATTCCGTTTCGGGCTGCGTACCCGAAATGCCTTTACCATTGGCCGATTTTTCAATGGATTCTTTCAGCACCGCGCTTTTCGAAAGGCGCTTAAAGAGGCGGCTGTATTCCATATGGTCACGGGCGAGAAAATCTTCCTCCACATCCCAAAAAATCTCCGCCATGCCCAGTGCAGAAAACTTCTCCATCATTTGGACCTCGGAGACAGAAATGTGCCCGAATCCCGCAAACCAAACTTTGTTGAACTTCTTCACCCTGACCGATTCCGGAGAAAAATCAGAGGCAAAGGCCATGGCCATACCGGGAGTAAGTACTCCAAGACCATTTAAGGTTTGTATAAAATGCTCAAATACAACAGGAAGACTGCGCCAAAGGGAAATGAATTTCTGTTTTGCATCGGTAATCGCATCAGCATCAAACTGGGCCCAGAAGCGTTCGAGTATTTTCACCTGATCCTCGTCCAAAAAATCTGTAAAAGCAGCTCCGGTTTCTTCCCATTTGCTCAACTCCCGGTAAATCAAATGCAGGGGTTTTTGATTGCGGATGATTTCTTCAAAATCCTGCAGCAGAATCTGACCCAGCCCAAAGAATGTTTCGGGCTTTTCTACGGCATTTTTTTTAGCCAAAAAACTTCCGAACAAATGCAGCCGTGCCTCCAGCTCGCTGACCACCGGCTTATCTGCCAGATAATTGACCCATTCTTCCATGCTGAACATTGCAGGCAAAACGGCATTTTTCCCTTTCAGCAAGGTTTTTATCTCTTTTTTGAGGTAAAATGCAGATCGGGTATTGGGCATTACCACAGCAAGCCCGGACATATTCTGTCCGAAATCCTGTACAAGTTTTTGGGCTATTTCTTCTAAAAATCGAATTGGCCGGTTGGGTATTATGTCCTTTATTTGTTGGCTTAGCGGTTCGGTTGGCATGGAGGAAAATCAGGGAAAATTTGAAGGGGGAAAACTAAGAAAAAAAGAGGTGCAAGGCCCTGCAGCAGGGTCCGGATTTTCACAATTGCTGGAAAAAAGATTTCCCTTTTCTCCCACCGAGGGCCAGAAACAACTTTTCCGCATGATGGAAAACTGGTTTGCCCAAACGGACAAGAAAAGACCTGTTTTCATTCTCCGGGGATATGCAGGAACCGGAAAAACCGCATTTTTGGGTGCTCTGGTAAAAACCCTTCCCCAACTGAAACTCGGGGTTCAGTTGATGGCGCCCACCGGCAGGGCTTCCAAGGTGATGAGCCTTTACACCCGCCGCATGGCCTTTACCATCCACAAGCGCATCTTCAGGTATGAAACCGATTCTTTCGGATACCCGAGCATGCAAAGGCAGAAAAATAATTTTAATAAAACGCTTTTTGTTGTGGATGAGAGCTCGATGCTGGGCAATATGGCCGAATTCGGAAGCAAAGGCCTTTTGCAAGAGCTTATTTCCTATGTATTTGAAAATGAAGAAAACCGCCTGCTGATTATCGGCGATTCGGCACAGCTGCCACCCGTGGGCACCGACCTCAGCCCCGCACTAAAGGCAAAAGAACTGGAAATGCAGTTTGGACTCTCGGTTATGGAGCACGAACTGGCCGATGTAGTCCGTCAGGAATCGGATTCAGGGATTTTATTCAATGCCACCGCACTAAGGGAAATCATAAGAGGAAAGTCAAGTGCGTTCTCGCTGATAACCAAAGACTTTCCTGATGTTTTCCGAATGAAGGCAAACCGGGTAATGGAAGGCATAGACTATGCTTATCAAAAATTCGGGATGGAAAAAACCCTGGTCATCACCCGAACCAACAAAAAGGCACTTTTTTACAACCGGGGAATCCGGGGCCATATTTTGGGACGCGAAGAAGAACTGGAAGCCGGAGATTGGGTGATTATTGTGAAAAACAACTATTCGGTTGCAGACCCTGAATCGAAAATCGGATTTCTGGCCAACGGCGACCTCGGTACCATCCTGCGGGTAAAAAAATACATTTCAGATTATCCCCTGCGGATGGTGGCCATAGAGATGCAACTGGCCGAAAGTGAGGATATGGAGGAATTGGACTGCCTCGCCTATGCCGACCTGCTTTATTCCGAATCTCCGCAACTCTCTGATGAACAGCAAAAAAAGCAATTTGAAATATTGATGGCCGAATGGGGAGAAACCGAGAAAAACCAGAAAAAACTTTGGGCACGCCTGAAGACCGATCCGGTAGCCAATCCGCTTCAGATTAAATTTGGCTATGCCCTCACCTGCCACAAGGCACAAGGCGGGCAATGGGATGCCGTTTTCGTGGACCATGGCTTTTTGAAAGAAGGTCCGCTGGACACCGAGTTTTACAGATGGTTATACACGGCCGTCACCCGGGCAAAAAAGGAATTGTTTTTCATCGAACCCGACCAGCGAATCACCGGGCAGAACCATACTGCCAACTGATTTTCAGAGATTTATCCAAAAATAATTCCCGCCAGCGTAGCGCTGAGATAACTGGCGAGTGTGCCGCAAAGCAGGGCTTTGAATCCGAGTTTGGCCAAATCGGCACGGCGGCCGGGCTCCAATGCACCGATGCCCCCGATTTGCATGCCCACCGAAGAAAAATTGGCGAATCCGCAGATGGCAAAACTCACAATGAGCAGGCCTTTTTCTGTGGCGATGGGCAGGGCTTCTGCTGATACTTTGGGGTCGGCCGTAAGATGCGAAAAAGCCACAAACTCGTTGATAACCAGCTTTTGTCCCAAAAGTGTGGAGGCATTGGCGAGGTCCTGCAACGGTACACCCATGGCCCAGGCAAAGGGATAGAATAACTTTCCGAAAATCCAGTCCAAAGTAAGGGGAGCATCCAGGGGCAGGAGCATCCCGAATTTGCCCAGGATAAAATTGATACAGGCAATAAGACCAATAAAGCCAATGAGCATGGCGATCACATTCATAGAAATTTTCATGCCGTCGGCAGCGCCGTGGCTTACGGCATCGATGATGTTGCTGTAGGGCGATTTCACATCCAGGGTCACTTCGCCGAGTGTTTCGCTTTTTTCGGTTTCAGGAAAAACGATTTTTGAAATGACCAAAGCACCCGGTGCGGCCATCATGCTGGCGGCCAGCAAGTACTCGGCCTTGGCACCAAAGCTGACATATACCACCAGAATACCGCCTGCAATACAGGCAAGGCTTCCGCTCATGCTTGCCAGAAGTTCACTTTTGGTCATTCCTTTCAGATAGGGGCGAATCATCACCTGCGCTTCTACCTGACCTACAAAGGCACTGGCAACATTGCTGAGTGCTTCTGCCCCGCTCACCCGCATCACGGCATTCATGGCTTTGGCAATCACACTCACCACAAACTGCATCACCCGGAGGTGGTACAAAATGGCCACTAGCACACACACCAAAATAATAGTAGCCAGCACACTGAAGCCAAATACGAAGGCCCCCGGCGTGCTGTAGGTGCGGCTCCCGCCGGCAAAGTCGCTCACCATCAGCCCTCCATAAACAAAAGCAGCGCCTTGTTTGGCAAACTCTTCAATATGTGTCATCTGATGGCCCATCCATTGAAAAACCTTTTTTACCGGCTCTACCCTGAGGATGAGGATGGCCAGGCATATCTGCAGCACGATGCCGGTAACCACCAGCCGATAGTTGATTTGGGAACGGTTGTTAGAAAAAAGCCAGGCGATACCCAGTATGAGGAATACGCCGATTAATCCATGAAATTTTTCCAAAGGTGTATGGTACTGATGTGAGGGCACGAAGAAAGGGATTCGCTAAGGGAATAACAAAAAGAAATTTCCGGCCTTTAAGAATTAAATCAGAATCTGCGTTGGAGCTATCCATTAGAATTCTAAAATACAATCTTCTCATTTTGAATCGATTGTAAAATATTTCCTCTTTTTTTTACCTAATTTTTGGAGGACAAAAAGTGAAATTTCATATTTGCAGCCCCAAAACGGGAAAGGTCCGGTAGTTCAGTTGGTTAGAATGCCGCCCTGTCACGGCGGAGGTCGCGGGTTCGAGTCCCGTCCGGACCGCAAAAGCCCCTCAGAAATGAGGGGTTTTTTGTTTTATAACTTTCAGAAATCCGGTATAAGAATCTGACTTTCGCATACCATGGCACAACCATATTTTCCCCTTAGGTTTGTCCCATGATCGATGGGTCCCCATTCTTCATATTTCAGGCCCTTTCTGAAGGCGCTGTGCTGGGTTTTGGACTGGCCTTTCTGATTGGGCCGGCTTTTTTCGCCTTGCTGAATGCCAGCATTATCCATGGATTCCGGGTATCTGCTGCTCTGGCTGCCGGTGTAGTGACGAGCGATTGCCTGCTGATGGTGGTTTGTTATCAGTTGATTTTGCAATTGAACAAACTGAGCTGGTTTGGTCCGGCCATGGGTTTGGCCGGAGGAATCATCCTGCTGCTCACCGGCGGAGAAATCATCCGGACCCGCCATCGTCAAGCCGAAAAAATCAGTTTTTCTTTCAGGGCATTCCGCGAACTGTTTATCAGGGGATTTCTCATCAACACCATCAATCCGTTTCCATGGACCTTCTGGCTGAGTACCTCCGAGTATGTGAGCCGGCGGTTCGGGCAGCATGGCGATGTTTTGCCGGTCTTGTTTTTTGCGGCCTCGGCTATGACGGTATTTTCAACCGATTTGCTGAAGGCAGGCTTCGCCCAATTGATTGTGAACAGATTAACCCAAAAGGTAATCTCCTATGTAAAACTTATATCGGGACTTTGCCTGATGGCATTTGGCATGTATATGCTGGTGTTTGCCTGGAGGCAATGGTGAGGCGCTGCGGGTTTCGGATTCCTGATTTTTTAGTTCAAGGTTCAAAGTTGTTTAATTTTCTGTTTTTCAATGCATTACAACTTAAAACTAATTTCTAAAAACTGAATACTTGAAATTCCTTTTGAGTTTCGCCATTCTCATCCGGTTCCCCCGGCAATTGGGCTCCATCAAAAAAAAACCAACCACCCGTGTTACCTTTGTAACCGATATGCCGCGGCCGTCACTTTCAGGGTTTATAGCCCGAAGGCTTCAATTTTCGGGAAAAGATTCTTTCTCCTTTACAGCCATTCGGGTGGCCCGCGTTTCGGTATGCCTGGCAACGGCTATCCTCATCATATCTGTATTGATTTACAGCGGCTACCGGCACGAAATCAACAAAAGGATTTTTTCTGTAGGCGGGCATGTGGCCATCCGGCAATTCACCACCGGAAGCCTGTATGAAGAAAAACCCCAAAACCAGGGCGCACCTGAAATAGAAAAACTCAGAAAAGCCCCTTTCATCCGCCATGTCCAGAGTTTTGCGCTCAAGCCTGCCCTCGTCAGTACAGAGAATGAGGTAGCGGGTATCATCCTGAAGGGCATCGGTGATGACTTCAACTTTTCTGCTTTCCGGCCCAATTTTACACAGATGCCCCGTCGGAAGTTCCCCGCAGAAGGTGAAATGTGGATCAGCAGCAAAATGGCCGGTACCCTCATGCTCAAACAGGGCAGCGAAGTGGTGCTTTTTTTTATGCAGGACCCGCCCCGCTACCGCAAAGCAAAAATCACAGCACTGTACCAAACTGGAATGGAACAAGTGGATGATAATCTCGTCTTTGTATCTCAAAATCTGATTCGGGAAATGAACGGTTGGACGGCCGGACAGGTGGGCGGATTTGAGCTATTTGTTTCTGATTTTTCGGCATTCGAGTCAATTTATGAGCGGCTTCTGCGCCTCCTCCCCTACCATCTGGCTGCTGAACCCGTCACCATTACCCAGGCCCAGATGTTCGAGTGGCTGGATGTAATTGGTCGCAATGTGCTGATTATGTTTATTCTGGTATCGGTGGTAGCAGGTTTCAACATGGCCGCCACCCTGCTTATTCTGGTAATGGAGCGCAGAAAAATGATCGGCATCATGAAGGCCCTGGGCGCAGCCGACGATGTGATTCGTAAAATATTTATTTACAACGGCTTACAAACTATGGGAAAAGGAATGCTCTATGGCAACATTCTGGCCCTTGGCTTTTGTGCTTTGCAGTATCGCTTTCACCTGATTCCCCTGGACCCTGAAAATTATTATCTCTCGTTTGTCCCTGTAGCCTGGTCGTGGACCGGCTTCCTTGGCATCAATGCCGGAATTTTTGCTTTGGCATGGCTGGTCCTGCTGCTGCCTGTAAGAATGGTGAACCGGGTAGAACCTGCGGAGACCGTCAGGACGGAGTAATTCAGTTCCAAAAGACTGGCTATCTGATTTTTACAGAATATTTAGGATTAAATTTCGCCTGCTTTTTTGGGTGACAGCAAGGTGACAGCAGCGGGCAGCACCGAAAACTCCAATCTTCCGTCAAACACCACAGGTTCACCGTCAAGGTGTCCCTCAGAGGGTTTTTCAAGGTGAAATACAAGGGATCGAACCTTACTGCTTTCATGATAAACAGAACGGGAAATGCTGCCATTCATAAGCCGAAAAAACAACCATGGAGCAGCCCAAAAGGGAAATTCGCGGATGACAACCAATTCCAATTGGCCATCGCAAACAGAGGCCCCGGGTGCAATAATGGCATTATTGCCATACTGAGAGCCGTTGGCCATGGTAAGGGTAAAGGGAGAAACCGTTTCTTTTTTTCCGTCTGCTTCAAAGGAAAAAGTTTCGGCCCGGTAGTGAAAAAAATTAATTGCCGAAGACCGGATGTATTGAAAAAAACCCCTCTCCTTTTGCTTTGCAAAAGCATGGGCTACAGTTCCCTCAAAACCCATCCCGGCCGCCAGAAAAAAATACCGCTCACCGCATTTTCCGACATCCGCCTGCACCCGAAAAGCCTTCAGGCATTGCCTGAGGGCCCGAATGGGGTCCATATCGTATCCCAAATGCCGGGCCAAACCATTGCCCGAACCCATGGGAATAAAACCCAAAGCCGTTTGGGTGCCCAAAAGTCCGGATGCCACTTCGTTCATGGTTCCATCACCGCCCATGGCCAGGCAGGCAGAGAACCCTGCAGCCGCAGATTCTTTGGCAAGCAGGGTGGCATGGCCGGGATATAATGTTTCATAAATTGGAAGTTCTGTGCCTGTAGCAGAGAAAAAATCGGCCTGAAGTTTATCTGTCAAATTTTTTCGGGAGCTCAGTTTTTTCACTGACCCGGCCGCCGGATTCATGATCAGACAAAAATTCAAGCCGTTATTATTTTCCATAAATCCGAAAAAAAAGGCAACCCGAAGGCTGCCTTTTTATTGAACTAATAAAGCAAATTTAAAGGTTTTCCTGCTGTATGAAAAGCAAAAATGATAATCCGAAAAATTATATCCCGAATTCGGACTTGATGTCCTGAACCCAGTCCAGTTTTTCCCAGCCAAAAAAGGTAATCTTTTTGGCGGTGCTGGTACGAACTTCCGTTTTTACACCCCCGTTTTCGGAAACGGTTACATAGTTCACTTCTGCATCTTTCTCATAACTTTCCCTTCCCATGTGGCCGTATGCAGCAGTTTCGGAGTAAATGGGATTTTTCAAACCAAACCTGTCGATGATGGACTTGGGCTTGAAATAGTTTTTGAAACGCTTCTCGATGCGGGCAGATAGTTCGCCGTCGCTAAGCCCGATTTTGCAGGTACCATAGGTATTTACATTGATAGAAACCGGCTCGGCAACCCCAATGGCATACGAAACCTGAACCAAAGCCTGGCTGGAAACTCCGGCTGAAACCAGATTCTTTGCCAGGTGACGGGCAGCATAAGCAGCACTTCTGTCCACTTTGGAAGGATCTTTACCCGAGAAAGCACCTCCCCCATGAGCACCCCTTCCGCCAAATGTATCCACAATGATTTTTCTGCCGGTAAGTCCGGTATCGCCATGAGGACCGCCGATGATGAACACACCGGTAGGATTGATGTAATATTTAATCTGACTGTTGAACAGACGGGTTACCCTTTCCGGAAGTTTGGCCGTTACCCTGGGAATCAGGTATTGGTGAATGTCCTGAGAGATTTTATCGGTCATGGCCTTGTCGGCGGTTTCCTTGGCCTCTCTGGAGTTGTTGGCCGGCTTTACAAAATCATCGTGCTGGGTACTTACCACAATGGCATCAATCCGGATGGGCTCGTTGGAGTCTGAATATTCAATGGTTACCTGAGACTTGGCATCAGGCCGGAGATAGGTCATTACTTTTCCTTCCTTGCGGATGGCAGCCAGTTCTTTTACCAGCAGATGCGACAATTCCAAAGTGAGCGGCATCAGATTATCGGTTTCTGTAGTGGCATAGCCAAACATCATACCCTGATCTCCTGCTCCCTGCTCTTTAAAAGCTCCTTCGCCTTCGTTTACCCCCTGGGCAATGTCGGGAGACTGTGAATGCAGAGCTGAAATGACCGCACAGGACTTGGCATCGAACATGTATTCATCACTGTTATAACCAATTTTTTCAATGGTCTTGCGGGCTACTTCCTGAACATCCACATAGGCTTTGGTGGTGATTTCACCGGCCAAAACCACAAGACCGGTAGTAACAAGAGTCTCGCAGGCAACCCGGGAGTCAGGATCCTGGCTGAGCATGGAATCTAAAATGGCATCCGAAATCTGATCGGCAACTTTATCAGGATGACCTTCTGAAACGGATTCGGATGTGAATAAGTATGGCATTTGAACTTTTAAAAAATGGAGGCGCAAAAATATGAGTATGGATGAATGAAACCAGCAAACCGAAAAAAATTATACAACATGTTGAATTTCAAAAGATTGAAAAGGCTACGCCATAAAGAAAAATACAGCAGGGTTCTTTTCCCAAACAGGTTCGGTACCTTTTTTCCAATCAGTGACTGTCTTCACAGCAATTTTTTCCCTGCTTCCCAGAATATCGGAAGCAAAGCCCAAACGCGTTTCCGGACCCAAATTACGGATCAGCGATTCCCAGATGCGCTGGTTGCGGAAAGGCGTTTCAATAAAAATCTGTGATTGCTTTTTCTCTCTTGATTCTTTTTCCAGTTGTCTGATTTTCAAAGACTTTTCCTTTTCATCAATGGGCAGATAACCATGAAAGGCAAAACACTGCCCGGATAGTCCGGAAGCCATCAGCGCAAGAATGATGGAAGAAGGGCCGGCAAGCGGCTTCACGATAATACCACGGCGATGGGCTTCTGCCACCAGCAAAGCACCCGGGTCCGCAATCCCCGGGCAACCGGATTCAGACATTAATGCAGCTGTTTTTTGCTCCTCAATCAGGGTTCCATAGTGATGAAAGGCTGTCGGACCGGTGTCTTTGTCTACCACCTCCAATTGCAGTTTATCCAAGGCAATGCCCAGTTTCAAAGAGGAAATAAATCTCCTGCAAGTACGCTCATTTTCAACAAAATAGAGGTTGCATGAGCGCAAAACCGATCGGTAAAATTCACCCAGCCAATCGGTATTTTCTGTGTCCGATAAGGGAACCGGCAGCAGGTACAATACGGGTGGAGATGAAACAGCAACTTCCATTCGGGTTCAAATGAAGGAAAGATTCAGGAAATTTCTGTAAGTTTCCCAAAGAGGCAGAAAGAATACTCGCTTTCTAATACAACATTCCATACACGGGGAAAAAGAAAAAAAGTAAAACCGGCTCTTGAAATATCTGAATTCGGATGTTTTGTCTTAACTTTGAACTGTAGTTTATTAAGATCTTCAGCACCAACCGGATGTCAATGGTGAAAAAGAATATCTCTGAAGGAATATTCAAAATAATTACCTCTGCTCCCGGAAAAGTCATCCGCTGAATTTGTTTAAACCGATGTCGACATTACCTGGTATGCCATCTTTCCTAAAAAGATTTAAATTCAGGCACTTGCTGCCCGTGATGCTTGTTTTGGCAGCCATGGTTTGGATAGCGGGAAACCGGCCGGGGCAAAACAAATCGAAAGAAGAGGACCAGATAATTATCAATGCCATCAAATTCAGGGAGTTACTCAGTCTGATACACACCGATTACATCGACAAAACCGACACCGATTCGCTCGCAGATGCCGCCCTTACAACGCTCATAGAGGAACTCGATCCACATTCGGTGTATATTCCAAAAAAAGAAGTTTTCGAGGGAACTACTCAATTGGAAAGCCAGTTTGAGGGAATAGGTGCCGAATTTCAGTTTATTGAAGACACCATCTGGGTAAGCGCACTAACTGAAGACAGCCCATCTGAAAAAGCCGGACTTCAGATTGGCGACAAAATACTGAAAGTGAACCGCATTCCCATCAGCGGCGTAAACATCAGCCATCAGGAAATCACCAGCCTTGTGCGGGGGCCCAAGGGCAGCCAATGTATGCTGGAAATCCTCCGGAAGGGAGAAAAAGGGAAGATTACAGTGCCCGTTGTCCGGGATAAAATCAGAAGCAAAAGCCTGGACTATGCCGGCTTTGCTGAGAATGGTGTGGGCTATATAAAATGCAGCCGCTTCACTCAAAATACCGGAGCAGAAATGCGGGAAGCCCTGATTGAACTCCTTTCCCGGGGCATGAAATCGCTGGTCCTCGATTTGCGTGATAATCAGGGTGGATATGTTTCGGCAGCCGTTAAAGTAGCCGATGAATTTTTGGCTGAAAATCAATTGATTGTTTTTACAGAAGGTCGCAATCCCGAGCACAACAGCAGAACACTGGCCGGTGCAGCAGGACTCTTCGAATCGGGAAATCTGGTGGTCCTGATTAACGAAAACACAGCATCGGCTGCCGAAATCGTTACCGGCGCCCTTCAGGACAACGACAGGGCGCTGGTAGTGGGCCGACGCTCATTTGGCAAAGGTTTGGTTCAGGCACCCATCACCCTCACCGACGGTTCGGTGGTGAGGCTCACCATTTCCCGGTATTTTTCTCCCAGCGGTCGCTGCATCCAAAAAGGTTATCAAAGGAGAAAAAGACAGGCTTATTTTAAGGAAACGGAAAGCAGACCTGCAATGGCCGTCAGGGATACAATGAAATTAAAGGGCAGGCCGTTTTTCAGAACCCGCCTTGGCAGAAAGGTGCCGGGAGGGGGAGGCATCATTCCCGATATTGCATTGTCCCGGGATTCAATCCTTCAGGATGAAAAGGTAAACCGGCGGGTCGATAAGCCGGTCTTGTATTCTTTCCTGCTGAGGTATTTCAATGACCACAAATCAGAACTTAAAAAACTTGGTATTCAAGGTTTTGCGGATGGGTTTGAGTTTAATGACAAAACAAACCGGGAATTGCTGACACATCTTCAAAACTACGGCACTGAAATGCCTGAAGGAGAATTTATAAAAATGAAACCGGCCCTGAATCAATATATGAAAGCCGGCCTTGCCCGGTGTATCTGGCCGGAAGAGGGCTTCTTCAGGGTTATGCAAAATCAGGACAGGGAAATGAAAAGAGCTTTGAGCCTGGCACCAAAATCAAAGAAAACCCTGGAGCACCTGGCCGCATTGAAAAACAAAGAGTTCAAGAACTCAGACTAACCTGAATAATGAATACACTCAAGTTCCTGCTGGTGCCGGGCCTGTTTTTGTTCTGCATACACAGTTTTGGACAGGCAAGATTCAAGAAATCCACCGACTCTGCCTTCAAAGCAATAAAAGCAGAAGAATTGCACAAGCTGGAAAACATCGAAAGACTTGTGGAGGCTACCCGAAGTTATGAAAACCTTGATCCTCAAAAGAAATATACCATTCTGGCTCCCAACAACAAAGCATTCAAGCGGCTCAGTGCCAAAACCATTGAATATCTGCTGAGCCCTGAACACAGCAATGACCTGAGCGATTTACAATCGCACCACACCATTGAAGGTCGATTTACCGAGAAACAAATCATTGCCCTGATTACAAAAGGCGACGGGAAGGCATATTTCACCACCATATCGGGACTGAGCCTGATGGCTTATCTGGACAAAGAGCAAACCATCATATTTGTGGACCAGAACAACCGTAAAATCAGAATGGCAGAGGCCAACTACGGCAAAGGAGACAACATCGTTCACATTGTAGATGGGGTAATCCTGCCTTATTCTTCCGTTTATTAAATTTTCATTTTGAGATGTTGGCATAATGCCCACATTTGCTCCATGATTGCGCTGTTTGAAGCCGGGGGTACCAAGACAGAACTCAGACTCGGCGACGGAAAAAATTCTATTGTCATTCCCGGTCCGGGCATTAATCCTTATATACAGGACGACAGTGAGATATTTCTTCGATTGGAAATCTTTTTCCACAATGAAGAGGTGGACCCAATGCTCATCAGCCATGTTTTTTATTTTGGTGCAGGTTGTGCGCAGGTTCAGCAAGCGGTGAGGATAGGGAAATTGCTCCGGCATTTTTTCCCCAGTGCCCGGATTGAGGTTCAATCCGATTTGCTGGGTGCAGCCATTGCGCTTTGCGGATCGGAACCTGGATTTGCCGGAATTCTCGGGACCGGCTCGAATGCCTGCCTTTACGACGGAAAAAAAATTACCCGCCAAATAGTTTCTTTGGGATTTTGGCTTGGGGATGAAGGCAGTGGTGGTTATATGGGTAAAATTGTTTTCACCGACTGGCTGAAAAATCGTTTGCCGTCCTGGTTTGAGTCGGAACTGATTGAGATTTTTCCAGTATCAAAAAATCAGGCCCTCGGGTATATTTACTCCGACAAAAGCCCTAACAAGACCCTGGCATCTCTGGCCCGGTTGGTTTTCGAAAACCGAAATTCAGAATATGCCCAAAACATCATCCGTCACAGCCTGGATGCCTATTTTGCAGAGGTTTCATCCATCTTGCAACAGGACGAGGCGTCCCTGGGTTTTAATTTTACCGGATCGGTTGCCGGCGAATTGAAAGCCGAACTGAAGGAAAAAGTAGAAAGCCTTGGACACCGGCTCGTCAATATTCTGCCCAATCCATCTGAATCTTTGTATCAACAACACTTAAGATACGCATGACATCTCAACTACCCGACCATAGTCCATTATTTATCTTTCCTTTTTCTTATGAACCTGAAGAAGGAAAAAAAGAAAAAATTCTTTCCGCCTGCCGGGAATTTCTCTCCGGCTGGAAAGCCCACAGCCAGCCGCTTTCGGCCATTGCATGGACAGAAGAAAATCGTTTCCTGCTCATTGCTGCCGATCCTGCATTAAATCTTCCTGGCGGATGCAGCAAAGACAAGCTATTTCAATTTGTCAGCCACTTAATGAAAGAAGCCGGGTTCGGAGAAGTCCCCTTGCATCTTTTTTGGGTAAATTCGGGAGAACAGACAATTTCAATTTCAAAAAGAGAACTGCAGGAACACCTGTCTTCAGGAACCGTGTTGCCGGATAATCCCTTGTTCCCTACCTGGATTTCCGAACTGGGTCAGTTCAGAAATTTGTGGGGGAAGCCCATTTCCCATTTTCCTGCGCTAATGCCCCATCAAAAAGCTGAAATAAAAATTTGAGCATAAATTTTGGGCGAATCAGAAAGAAAACCATACTTTGCGCCCTCTATTGTTACAATCAAGTCTATGAAACAAGCCGTAATTATCGGAATTTCTCTGTTCTTGCTGGGCAGTGTCGCTCTGGCAGGTAACGACACCAAATCCGCTGACAAAAAATTCAGGGTCAAAGGGGAGTACGAAAGCGCCATGCAGGAGTACAAAAAATTATTGGAAACTGCTGCAAACAAGGGATATGTCAATGCCCAGATTGGGGAGTGTCTTCGACTGACCAACCGCATCGGCGAGGCCGCACCCTTTTATAAAGCAGCCCTGGACGCCAAATACAAAGCAGATTCCATCCTGTTTTATTACCCCCTTGCTCTCAAAGCAGCAGGCAACTATGATGCCGCCAAAGAAGCCTTTAAAACCTATGTGAGCAATGGCGGAAAGCCTTCCCGTGTGGAGCGTGCACAAAGGGAAATTGAAAATCTGAACAAGATTGCAGATTTGGAAAAAAAGAAATTCTGGTACGAAATCTCCAATCTGGAAGCTGTAAACACTGCCGGTGCAGAATATGCCCCTGTACTGTTTGAGAACAACCTGTATTTTGCTTCCACAAAAGGATCATCCTCCATTTACGGAGCCACAGGAACTCCTTTCACCAATATCTTCTCTTACAAAACCGGAGGCGACGCTTCAGCAGTAAGTGAAGTCGCCGGCATCAATATGGCCGACCGTCATGAAGCCACCCCCACCTTCAGCAAAGACGGAAAAATGATGATTTTTTCAAGGAGCAACGATGGCGGCAGAAAGACCCACAAAGAAGTATGCCTCTATTTGAGCCGGTACAACGGAACTTCCTGGTCGGAGCCTGAACTGATGACCGGAGTAAATGATATTGAATATTGGAATGGCGCCCCTTGCCTCTCTCCGGATGGAAAATCATTGTATTTTGCGTCCAACAGAAGAGGCGGAAAGGGCGGCTTGGATATTTACCGCTCCAAAATGGACGAAAACGGAAAATGGGGCAAGCCTGCCAATCTTGGAGAAAACATCAATACAGCCGGTGAAGAAAGCTTTCCAATGATTACTGAAGACGGCAAGCTTTATTTTTCATCTGATGGCCATCCTTCACTCGGAGGTTTGGATATTTTTGTTGCCGTAAAAAAAGGTGATCAAACAACTGTTGAAAATTTGGGGACCGGAATCAATACAGTGAGTGATGATTTTGGTCTGACTTTAAAATCACCCATTGAAGGATATTTTTCTTCAAACAGGGCTGGTGGAAAAGGTGACGACGACATTTACTATTTCAGAGATGGCAAAAACGACCCCCGCATTGTAAAGTTTGTTACCAACGGGCAAGCCTATACCAAAGATTACAAAGGAGTTGAGTCGGTATTGCCCAACACATTGGTAAAACTATTGGACGATAAGGGAGCTGTTGTGGCAGAAACCAATACTGATGCTGAAGGTAAATTTTCCTTCCCTATGGAACCATCCAAAAACTATGTATTCTTCATTGAAAAAGAAGAACATTACACCAAGCGTGAGCCCTTCACCACTGTAGGCAAATCGCCTGCATATGAAGAACTTACACAGAAAGAAACTACCTTGAATCTGAGCACCAAAGTGGTTCTCAACAAGATTAAGAAGGACGAAGTCTTCGTTGTGGAAAACATCAATTACGACTACGACAAATGGGATATCCGTCCGGATGCTGCACTCGAATTGGATAAGATTGTTCAGTTCATGGTAGACAACCCAACCATTACCATTGAGTTGAGTTCACACACCGATAGCCGCGGAGATGACAAGTACAACATGAATTTGTCTGCCAAAAGAGCTGAATCTTCTAAAGCTTATATGATTTCCAAAGGAATTAAAAAAGACCGGGTAATTTCAAAAGGATATGGCGAAACCAAGCCTTTAATTCCTGATGCTGCTACAGAAGAAGATTTCCAGAAAAACAGGAGAACAGAATTCAAAATCCTGAAAGTTGCCGGGATGAAATAATCCTGAAATGACCGAAGAAATAAATAGTCCTGCGCTGGCAGGACTTTTTTGTTTTAAGCCCAATCCCGATATTTCGACTCTGAATTTAGCTATACCTGCAAACTTGAACTACCGGCATATTTTCCTTTCATTTTTATCCTTACTCACAGGATGGAATTCATATGCCCAGACCGCCCAGGATGAATTTGGAAAGAACCGTATCCAGTACCGGCAATTTGAATGGAAATACTTGAGTTCGCAAAGCGTTGATCTTCACTATTATGAGGGAGGTGAAGCACTGGCCAGATCAGCCATTGAAATATCTGAGCAGGAATTTAAAAGAATTTCTGATTTATTCGGATTTACACCCTACTCCAAAATAAAGGTATTTCTGTACCTGTCATCCTCCGACCGGCTGATGAGCAATGTAGGGCTGGGTGAAGGAGCCATGGTAATAGGTGGAAAAACAAATTTCACAAAATCTATCGCAGAGGTTGCCTACGAGGGCAGTTTGATACAATTGAAAAAGCAGATTGCCGCAGGAATCGCCCAGATAATGATTCGGGACATGCTGTTTGGAGGCTCATTCAAAGAAGCAGTTCAGAACATATACCTGCTTACCCTGCCAGATTGGTTCATCGGCGGAGCCATTCAGTATGCTGCCGAAGGTTGGAGCCCGGATCTGGATGATTTTATGAAAGAATATAACAACGTCAAAAGGATTCGGCAACCGGCAAATTATGTGGGAAACGAGGCTTTCATGATCGGTCACTCCATTTGGAACTATATGGCAGAAAGATTCGGCAAATCCAGCGTTGGCAATATTCTGAACCTAACCCGAATTATCAGAAACGAAGAAAATGCCATCAGCGGTACCCTCGGCATGCCCTTCTCTGCGTTCATCCGGGATTGGAAAACCTTTTACCTGAACCACTACCGTACCAATCAGAGTTTCTTTTACGAACCACCTAAAAATCAAAAGATTGGCTCCAATTTTCAAAACAAAACCTATAGACAATTATGCATCAGCCCAAGCGGAGATTTCCTTGCTTATACCCGCTATGGAATGGGAAAATTTCAGGTTTTGGTGATGGATATTAAAACCGGAAAAAGCCATGTGATTTTCCGAGGGGGCTCCAAAGTAAAACACCAAAATGCAGAAGGGGAGTATCCGGTGCTTACCTTTAATCCCTTGAATGAAATCTGGATTGCTTATCCAACGAAAGGAAAATGGCAAGCGAAAATTCTGAATACCAAAGGGAAAACCATACGGAAAGTTCCTTTATTTGAGGGAGTAAATGAAGTTTTTGGATTGGCCATTTCCCCTAACGGAAGGAAATTGGTTTATGCTGCGAGTAAAAATGGCTTTTCCGATTTGTATTTGGTTGAGGCAAAATCCCTGAAAACCATCCGACTTACTGAGGATTTCTATGATGATTTGAATCCTGTTTTTTCTGCCTCAGGCGATTCCATATTCTTTTCATCCAACCGACCCCGAACCGACAGTCTGCAGCCAGAAAAAAACTTGCCGGATTTAAAAAGAAAAATGGCCCTGTTTTGCCTGCCCTTAACCAAAAATGAAAAACCCGGCTTATTCCTGGCGGGTAACGGCAATCTCACACTACCCTGGCGCTCCCGTGAGGGAAGGATTTATTGCCTCTCAGACGAATCAGGTACCCGGAACCTTGCCTATGTTGAAACCTCCAAAGTGCCTGCCGCAGCTGTCCTCCTCACCTCCTACAAATATGCTTTGAAGGATTATGCCATTCATCCCGAAAAACAAACTCTCGTTTTTACCTCCACCATCCGACTTAAACCGGGCCTTTTCCTGGATCCTAAATTTGAAGCTGCACCTTTGTTTATCCCAATCAATCAACAGGTTACGCCGACCGATTCAGGCAGCGAGAAGACAGGTGATTTGTCAGGTAAAAAATTTGGGTGGGCCCGTGATTCCTGCCGGATTGATATCAGGAATTACATCTTTGAGGATGAAAAGAAAACCGAAATCCAACAGGGGATTTCCATCAATCAAAAAGGGGGGCGAAAAAAGAACGAGCGGACCAAGCTAAAAAAGGAACCCAGGCCTTTTGTTCTGGATCTTCAGGGTCCACTGGACTATACTCCAAAAGTAACAGCCAACTACCTCACTACCGGTCTGGTTGTAAATCCTGTACCGAGTTGGGGACTTGGCACTCTGATTGATTTTTCGATGCACGACATATTTGAAAATCATAGATTTAATGGCGGAATGGCTATTTATTTCACAGATATGGAAATGCGGAACAATCAGGCATTTCTGGAATATCAATACCTGAAGAAAAGGGTTGACTTCAAACTGAGGGCCGACCGCATCAGCATTCAGAATACCAGTTTCTCGCAATCCATCCGTCAACGCGATATTCTCACAGGCTTTACAGCTACTGTTTCTTATCCCATTTCCAATGCGCTGAGGGTTGATTTTTCTCCCTATTTCCAAAATACCCAAAGGACCATTTTCGACAACAATGGTTTTGTTCCCGGTCTTGGCGGGCCTGATAAGTTCGTTTATTACTATGGACTCCTTGGTCAATTGGTTTTTGACAATACAACCCGCCTGGGAATGAATATGATTTCGGGGACCCGTTTCAAAATCAGGGGCCAATACCAGTTTGCAAACCAATATACCCGGAAAGAATTCGGAGAATTTTTTGCAGATTTCAGAACCTATCAGCCTCTGCACAAAGAAATTATCCTGGCCTTTCGCGGAACATTCGGCAACTTTTTCGGGCCGGGAGCCAAGCAATATATGGTGGGTGGCATGGACAACTGGCTTTTCAGAGGATATGAAGCAACCAACCAAAAAGATGATCCATTGAAAGGCCTGAACCAAAACAATCAGATTGTTTCGAGTGAGGATGCACAAACGAACTGGTTGTTTAACCGGTATGTGACCAATCTGAGGGGCTTCAAATACAACAACATTTACGGAAGCAGTTTTTTGCTTTTCAATGCGGAACTTCGGGTTCCCATCATCCGGTACTTTTACAAAGGGCCTATCAATTCCAATTTCTGGAGAAACCTTCAGCTCACCACCTTTACCGATGCGGGCACAGCCTGGACAGGTATCGGTCCCTGGAGCCCTGAAAACAGTCTGAATACCCGCAACATCAAAGAGGGGAATTTTTCTATCAAGGTAAAATCATATGAAAACCCTTTCCTGGTCGGCTACGGATTTGGTGCCAGAACTATGGTGTTGGGATATTACCTGAAATTCGATATGGCCTGGGGTAGGCAAAATGGATATACCAGCGCCCCAAGATATTACTTTACGTTTGGATACGATTTTTAACCGCCTCTTTTTCAGTCATTTGGCTTCTCCTTGTGGAGAATAGCGAAAAGTTGAATGAGAAAGCCTGCCACAATACAACCCGGGCCTACAGTCAAGCCAAGGGGACCAAAGCCGTATTCTGCAGTTTCCAGAGTCATCAATATAAAGCCCAGAACAATAAAGCCAATTCCTGCAAGCATGATCAGATAATTGCTTCTCCGGAAAATCATAGGTTTGTTATCAGACATGCTGCAAATAAAAGGGTTTTAGCGGATATTTTTTTAATGAAATAGAGGGTGCATCTGTTTGAGTTTCTAAATTTCATAGCGGCCCGCATAAAAAACATCCGGTGTTGAACTTTTTTTTCAACTTACCGCCCCAATGGAAAGAAAATTGAGCCCCTCTCCTCCCCTGTTTCGCTCCTCCCGATTGGTCTTTTCTGTGCCGGGCCGCGGAAAAATCCTTGACCTTAAACCTTTTTCTGTGCCATGTGGAAACCTGATTTTTATCCTTGGAAAAAATGGAGCCGGCAAATCTACCTTGCTTTCGGTAATGGCCGGGCACACCAGTCCCGACGAAGGAGATTTATTTTGGAAAGACAACAGAATTAAACCCCTTAAAGACAGACTGGTAAAGGGATTTGAAGGAATTGGATTAGTAAAGCAGGAACCTGTATTGGACCCCTTTCTGACCGTAAGGGATGAGTTGGAGAAAAGCATTCGCCATTTGCCGGAAAAAATTGCAGCCAAAAAACTAAACTACCTGATTAAAACCCTGAAGCTCAAAGATTTGCTTGGCAGTAAAAATGGAAATCTCAGCGGTGGCGAGAAACGGCGTTTGGGCATTGCCCTTGCCCTGGCAAAAGATTGCGAATTGCTTTTGCTGGATGAGCCTTTTGCCGATCTGGATACAGAAAACAGGCTTCTGCTTTCCTCCGTTTTCTCTGAGTTAAAATCCGGCGGATCTGTTTCTGTTGTGGTGGTGAGCCATATCGGTTCTGCTGCCATAGGACTTGCCGACCAGGTCTGGACCATAAGAAACGGCAAATGGATTGAAAAATCAAAACGGGGCACCGGCATATTTTCTCCGAAACAAGCTCTGACCGCCAGCCTCATGGGCATGAAAAATATTCTGAAAAAGAAAGATTTTCCCCTTTTGTCATGCCCTGATGGCACGGGTTGGATTCAAGCCAAATCCGAACAAATAACCCTGATTCCAAAAGAGCAGGCGGTTGATTTGGGAGAATGGAAACTGGTGGCGGCAGAACAGCGGGACGGCGGTCTTACCGGCGTGTGGAAAAAAAGAAACCGGGACCATTTTCTGGAATCCCGGTTGGAAGAGTCGAATGAAAAAATTTCTTCCGGCCTGATTTTCAGGCTCTATTTCAATCCATAATGCCTACACTTCGAGCAAGAGCCGCATGGGATCTTCGAGCAACTGCTTAACCCGAACCAGAAAACCCACAGATTCTCTGCCATCGATGATGCGGTGATCGTAACTCAGGGCCACATACATCATGGGGCGAATAACAATTTCACCATTGACTACCACAGGCCGTTCTACGATGTTGTGCATACCCAGAATGGCTGACTGAGGAGAATTGATGATCGGTGTACTCATCATGGAGCCGAAAATCCCTCCGTTGGTGATAGTGAAAGTCCCGCCGGTCATCTCCTCAATGGAAAGTTTATTGTCCCGGGCCTTGCCTGCCAGTCTCACAATTTCTTTTTCGATTTCGGCAAAACTCATGCTTTCAGCATTCCGGATTACCGGCACCACCAGACCTTTGGGGGCAGATACCGCAATGGAAATGTCAGCGTAATCGTGGAAAACAATTTCCTCTCCGTCGATGCTGGCATTGACACCGGGAAACTCCAACAAGGCCGTGCACACAGCCTTGGTAAAGAAGGACATAAACCCAAGGCCCACCTCGTGCTTTTCTTTGAATTTGTCTTTGTACCGGTTGCGAAGGTCCATGATCGGCTTCATATCCACTTCGTTGAAAGTGGTGAGCATGGCGGTTTCGTTTTTCACCGCCACCAGACGCCTTGCCACAGTTTTTCTGAGAGAAGACATTTTTTCTCTTTTCTCAGGCCTGTTGCCGGCTGGAGCAGATGTAGAAACCGAAGCCGGAGCTGTTGAAGCCACAGGGGCTGCGGATTGTACCGGTGCACCTGGTTTGGCCTTCATGGCATCGTCTTTGGTAATTTTGCCGCCTTCACCGCTACCGGCAACCTGAGCAGGATCTATTCCCTTGTCTGCCAATATTTTGGCAGCAAGCGGGGTAACCGCAGCCGAACCGACGGCTTTTGCCTCAACTGCTGCCGCAGGAGCTGCTTTGGAAGGCTCTGTTGTTGGAATTGCTGCAGCAGGTGCTCCTGAAGATGTAATGGTTCCGACTTTTACACCGATGGGCACAACGCTGCCTTTTTCGGCCAAAATTTGAAGATAACCCGATGTTTCGGCAGTCAGTTCGAAGGTGGCCTTGTCGGACTCGATTTCGCAAAGCACTTCACCCTGATTGACCAGGTCGCCGCTTTTCTTGGTCCAATTGGCGATGGTTACTTCGGTAATGGACTCACCTACAGCCGGAACTTTGATTTCAAAAAGTGAGGAAGAATCGGCAGGTGCATTTCCCTGAATTGGTTCTGCTGCAGGTGCTGCGGGTGCCGGAATTTTGGCCGCCTCAGTCTCAATAACGCAAACGGTAGCACCCACCGCCACGGCATCACCCTGATTGGCTTTCCATTTGACAACTCCCGCTTTGGGGGAGGTCAGTTCAAATGTGGCTTTATCCGATTCCAGTTCGCACAGAATTTCGTCCTGGTTTACAAATTCGCCCTCCTTTTTCAGGACGCTTGAAATGGTCACCTCGGTGATTGATTCTCCTACGGTTGGGATTTTTACTTCTAAACTCATTGAATTTTAATGCTTTGGTTCAAAAATTGTTTTAAGAAAATGCGGCATTGATCAGCTGAATCTGTTCCTGATTGTGAACCTTCAGATATCCTACTGCCGGTGATGCAGAAACTTTTCTGGCCACCACCTGAATATTCAGATGGCGCATTTGCCTGAGGATAAAACTCCATGCCCCCATGTTTTCGGGCTCCTCCTGTACCCAGACCAGTTCCGGATTTTTATAGGCAGACAGTTCGGCGGCCAGTTGTTTTTCGGGAAAGGGAAACAATTGCTCCAGTCTGATGATGGCCACATCTTTTCGCTTGTCGGTGGTTTGTTTTTCCAGAAGGTCGAAATATACTTTTCCTGAACAAATCAACACCTTTTTAACATCTTTTGGCTTCACGGCCTCATCGCCAAGCACTTCTTTAAACATTCCGCCGGTCATTTCTTTGATATCAGAAACCGCTTTCGGATGTCGCAGAAGGGACTTGGGTGCCATATTCACCAATGGCTTGCGGAAAGGCCATGCCAGTTGCCGCCGCAATGCATGGAAAAAGTTGGCTGGCCGGGTAATGTTGGTAATGACAATATTGTATTCTCCTGCCAGCTGAAGGAATCTCTCGGGCCTTGCATTGGAGTGTTCCGGACCCTGGCCCTCATAGCCGTGAGGCAAAAGCAATACCAGTCCGGACATTTGACTCCACTTGGACTCGCAACTGGTAATAAACTGATCAATCATCACTTGTGCCCCGTTGGCAAAATCTCCAAACTGGGCCTCCCAAATGATAAGGGCATTCGGATTGGCAATGGAATAGCCGAACTCAAACCCAAGAACAGCGTATTCAGAAAGCAGAGAATTAAAAATTTGAAGCTTTTCCTGACCTTCTCCAATGAAATTCAGGGAGTTGTGGGGCAAATTAGTGGCCAGGTCGCGGAGCACGGCATGCCGGTGAGAGAAGGTCCCCCGCTGCACATCCTGACCCGAAATCCGCACCACTTTTTTCTCAGCCAAAATGGAACCATAAGCCAGCAATTCGGCTGTAGCCCAATTGATTTGTCCGGAATTAAAAATAGATTCCTCCCTGTCTTTCAAAACTTTCTCAATCTGCTTTAACGGCTTAAAACCATCCGGCAGGGAAATCAGGGCCTTTCCTATTTTGTGAAGCTCCTCTAAAGTCACACCCGTTTGAGGCGAAGAATCAAAATCATCGGGCTGAGACTTTCTGAAAGTCTGCCACTCCCTGTCCATGTTCTTTTTGTTGTAAGGAAGCGGTGTTTCTTTCACCATGTTCAGCTTTTCCTGCAGGAGGTCCCGAAATTCCTTGTCCATTTTTTCGGCAAGGTGGGCATCTACATCTCCCCGCTCAATCAGTTGTTTTTTATAAATTTCCCTTGGATTGGGATGCTTGGCAATGTTGTTGTAAAGGGAAGGCTGAGTAAATTTCGGTTCGTCGCTTTCATTGTGTCCGTGTCGGCGGTAGCATACCAAATCGATGAACACATCGCAACCAAATTTTTGCCGGAACTCTGCAGCCAGAATGGCCGCAAAAGTTGCTGCTTCCGGGTCGTCGCCGTTTACGTGAAGAACAGGTGCTTCTATGATTTTGGCAACCTCGGTGCAATATGCCGAAGAGCGGGCATCATCAAAATCTGTAGTAAATCCGATTTGATTGTTGATTACCAGATGAATGGTTCCTCCCACAGAATAGCCCTCCAGTTTGGCCATTTGGGTTACCTCATATACAATGCCCTGCCCCGCATGAGCTGCATCACCATGGATAAGAACTGGTACAATCCTACGGGAATCATTTTGATATTGCATCGCCATTTTAGCCCGCACATATCCGATAACAGTGGGGTTAACCGCCTCAAGATGAGATGGATTGGGACATAATTTCATGTGAACCGGTAATCCTTCGGCCGTTTCCTGATCGGAGGTGTAGCCCATGTGGTATTTCACATCTCCATCACCCATCGTGAGGTCAGGAATGGCAGTTCCCTCGAATTCGGAAAAAATCTGCTCGTAGGTTTTACCCATGGTATTCGCCAGTACATTGAGACGGCCGCGGTGGGCCATTCCCAACACTACCTCGCCGGCACCTTCTTTTACAGCAGTGTTGATGATGAAATCCAACACCGGTATGGTGGTTTCGCCTCCTTCCAATGAAAATCGTTTCTGACCGACATATTTGGTATGGAGAAAATTTTCGAATACCACCGCCTCATTCAGTTTTTTAAAAATCCGGGTTTTCTGGTCGTGAGAGGGATTAAATACCGGCCACTCCTCTTCTATTTTTCGTAACAGCCATTCTTTTTGCTCTGCATCCCGCACATAGCGAAACTCAAATCCAATCCTGGATTGGTAAATGCGAAGGAGACGGTCCAAAACCTGTTGCAGGGTGGCACCCGGCATTCCTGCAAGAGCAGAAGCCTGAAAAACGGTATTCAAATCGGCTTCCGACAATCCAAAATCGGATAAAGCCAGCCGGGGCTTCCGGTCTTTTCTTTGCCTTACGGGATTGGTGTTGGCCAGCAAATGGCCCCGGGAACGATGGGCCTCAATCAGTTCTGCTACTGCAAATTCCTTTCTTAAATCTGTCTGAGAAGCAGGCACTTGTCCTGAACTGAAAGATACCGGTTCAGACTGAGGGGCTTCGGAATAGAGTCTTGAAAATTCAAATCCTTCAAAAAATTTCTGCCACTGCGGATCCAATCCCGCAGGGTCGGATTTATATATTTCGTACAGCGAAGCGATGTAATCGCCGTGGGCATTGGAAAGATAGCTAAATTTGTCCATGCTGAAAGTTTAAACAAACATAGGGCAATTGTTATATTTTTAAAAATTGAATATTTGAATTTTCAAATACTTAAAGATTTAATTTAGAAACAAATGAAAAAACACTATTCCATTGCTTTTTTTTCATTCAGAAAATATGAAAAAGATTTTTATCCGGGGACTTCCGGTACAACACATTTCTATGAAGAAAGCCTGAGCATGAGCAACATAAAGCTCGCAGAAGGCCACACAGTGATATCCTGCTTTGTCAATGACCAGTTGAACGGTTCCGTTATCCGCCATTTGGCAGAAAAAGGCCTTAAACTCATCGCCCTTCGGTGTGCAGGATTTAACCATGTAGACCTGCAGGCTGCACAAGAGTGCAATGTAAAAGTTGCCCGGGTGCCCGCCTACTCGCCTTATGCCGTGGCAGAACATGCAGTGGCACTAATTCTTGCCCTTAACCGAAAAATTCACAAGGCATACAACCGGGTGAGGGATGGAAATTTTTCATTAGACGGTCTGACCGGTTTCGACCTTCATGGCTGCACTGTGGGAGTTATCGGAACCGGAAAAATCGGAGCTGTTTTTGCAGGCATCATGAAAGGCTTCGGATGCCGTATCCTAGCTTTTGATCCATATAAAAACGCTGAAATAGAAGCTTTTACCGAATACTGCAGCTTAGACACCCTGTTAGAACAGTCTGATATCATCTCTCTTCATTTGCCTTTATCGCCCGAAACCTTTCACCTGATTGATGAACAAAAAACCCAAAAAATGAAACAAGGCGTAATGCTCATCAACACCAGCAGAGGCGGCCTTGTAGATACCAAGGCGGTAATTGCGGCTTTGAAATCTGGAAAAATCGGAAGCCTTGGGCTGGATGTTTATGAGGAAGAAGAGGGCTTGTTTTTTCATGACCATTCAGGAGATATCATTCAGGATGACACTCTCGCCAGGCTGCTTACTTTTAATAATGTATTGATTACCAGTCATCAGGCATTTCTAACCCAAAATGCACTGAAGAACATTGCCGATACTACT
>CANHCT010000018.1 GCA_947459175.1 Hymenobacteraceae bacterium | reverse complement strand
TTGAGATTCTGATCTCGACAAGCTTTGCTCTACCAGTTCAGCAGGTTCAAGATTCCAAAAAACCGACTGATTGGTGAAAATACCCTGACTATCCAATCCGCAAGGATTGGACATAAGTCCGGTTTGTTTCATTTAAATTTTAAATTGGTGTATTAATAGGCAGCAGAACTTCGAAAATTTCTATTTTCTGCGTCGCAAAGATTTTGAAAAAAAAATTTCAAAACAAAATTTTATTTGCTCAAAACTTCTTTTTTAAGGATTCGTGAAGTCTCGGAAGGAGTATTTCAGCCGATTGGCCTGCACATGCCAAATATTATATTTTGACATTGGGTACTGCTTCCGCCGGATGTTTATTGAAAAAATGCAATTTTCTGGAATTTGGAGGAGAAGAGAATTGGAATCAAACGGAACAGAAAAAAAATAGTTTTCTGCTGCAGGCCTTGAATTTCTAGGGGTATTCAGAAAAAAAACTGATTTTTTTTTGAAGCACCCCTCAAAAAACAGGGGGTAATCCGGAAAAATAAGAAAACGACAAAAAAGTTGATTTCATGGTTTTTTCTTCCTTCGCCCGGGCATTAAAAAGCATCTTCCAAATGCAAAATTTCAAAACTTGATGGGGTTCCGGTAATGGCAATGATGTCGAATCGGATGAATCCAAAATGTTGTTTTTGGATTTGATATTCTTCAGAAGCTGATTTGATCAGGCCCGCCTGTCCTCTGGAAACAAAGGACTCCGGGTGGCCGAAACCGGTGGATTTCCGGGTTTTAACCTCCACAAACACGAGGATACTTTCCTTTTTTGCTACCAAATCTATTTCGGCCTTTCCGAATCGCCAGTTGTTTTCCAGAATCTGATAGCCTTGCCCTTCCAAATGCAGTTTGGCCTGCTCCTCTCCCCATTTTCCGGTTTTTTGCTTTGGTGTCATGGAACAGAATTATCGGCTCTGCAAAATCACTCTTATTAAGGATGAAAATTGGCCACGAAAACTACTGGTTTTCAGCTACTAAACTCCATATCTCTGCCGTTAAAAGCCGTCCTCTTCTTTCTTTTCCTCTTTTTTAGGCTCCTCTGTTTCTTCCGCAGTTTCGTCTTTCTCCTGCTTCTTTTTCTTCTTTTCCTTCTTCGCCGGTTTTCCTTCTTCACCCTCTTCACCGGTGTTTTCTTCCTCCTTTTTCAATGGCTTTTCCTCGCTTTTTTTGCCGGAGCCAAACTCATCGTCCTCAGCAGGTGTCGGTTTCTTTTCTTTTTCCTTTTCTTCGTCCGGATTTTCCTCGTCTTCGCTTGCTTCCTTTTTCTTTTTCTTCTTCTCTTTAGGCTTTTCCTGTACCGGCTCTTCCGATTCTTCCGGCGTTTCTTCGGTCTTTTCCTTTTCGCGGGTTGCCGGTTTTTCTTCCACAATTTCTCCTGCATCTATGCCCAGATAGTTTTTCTTAAATGCCTTGATAAAGCGGTTTTTTTCATAGCTCTCGGCACGGGTAAAGAAAAATGTGCCTTCCTTTCCTTCCTTGGCTTTGCTTTCAATGGCCACATTAAAATCATCCTGTGCCGAACTAAGGCCCAGCCGTTTCATGTCATCATAAGCAATATAATACCAACTGTCGGGTGAAGGCTCCAGATACAGAGTAACCAGAGGCGCACCGGAGGTGTATTTTATCTCCAGCATACCATCCATCCTGCCGTTGATCTGGGTGTTCTGCACATGGCTGATTCCGATTTTTCCGGTAGAATACCATGACCTGTTTTTCGCACTCCAATTCAATGTAACATCAGATATGAAAAGGCTTTTATTAAACTTATTCACCACCTGAAAAACAGGGACATTCCGTGTCTGATTTTGCTTTTCGTATTCTTTCCCCAATTTATCTCCGGCCATATCAGCCAGGCGAAATGCCAGTACAGTTTTGTCGTCAATACCTTCAGGCAGTCCCATATCAGCTACTCTGGCTGCAAGGGTGGAGCCCATATTTTTCCAGGCAGGTGCCGGCATATTGAAATCAAGGGCCAGCGAAGCATTCAATTGGAAAAATCCGCTGTCCAGAAGACAGAGGCCCTTTCCTGCTCCGGTCATGCCGAAATCTTTGTCAGGTGCTCCCTGCAGATTGAGCTTTCCGTTGATGGTGATTTTGGAAGAAAAGTCATTGAAGGTGAGGAGTCCGCCGTCGTATACCTTTTCATCGAAGCGGTCCTGTGAGCCGATTCTGAAATCTTTTGTTTTCTCTACAAAGTTCAGAATGCCCGAAGCCAGAAACAATTCTTTGTCTTCGGGATTGTGCTTTGGCCCCAGAAAACTGGTATACAACTTATTGCTTCCATCTTCCAGAATCAATCCCGAAACCAAAGGTTGGCCGTCCTCATCGGTGGCATTGGCCACATTCAGCACAAATTCCTTGCTTTGACCATCGGTTTTGTAGTTCACCCAACCCGCATTCTTATTTCGTTTCAGGTCAAGTTTTATCTGACCTTCAAATTCCAGATTGGGCTTTAGGGCCGACATCAGCACATTTCCCTTAAACAAAATACCCTCCGCCAGCTTGACGGGTTGAGTTTCCGGCACTTCACCTCCAGAAACGGTGTAGAGGTCTTCCACATCTCCTTTGTCCTGCTTTCCGGTTTGGGGATTGACCAGGCTGAATTCATTGAATTTGATGAAAAGCGTGTCTTTCAAAACATTGACATACCGGTAAATACCGTCGCCCTCAAATATTTTCCGGCTCAGGATTTTGATGTTGGCCTTTTTGAGCGTGTGGTACTTGTATTCCCTATCAACTACTACGGTGGCATTGTTCAGTGTTTTCATATTGCCGCCTTCAGAAATCGAAACGGTATTGCTGTCAGGGGTAATTTCGGCATCGGCCACATGAATATAGGGAATGCCCTTGACGACCAGGTTGTGGGTCGGAATGTCATATTCCGCAGCCGTGGCGTTGAAATAAAGGGAGTCCTGCTCGGGTTTTGTACTATAGAAGTAGGAGTTCCTGAGGTCGATGCTGTCCGGCTTGTTCATGGTGATCTGCTTTTTCTCTATCCACCAGGTGGCCTTGGGCATCGAGGTTTTGTATTGACAGAAGGGCAGCACATTAGAGGCATAGCCTTTTACTTCGGGCGAAAAGTCTGCCCGCTGGTCTTTTATTGAAAAATCAAGTTTGATGTTCCGGCAGGCAAAAGCCGGTTTGATTGGGTTTGCAGATTTTACCTCAAATGAAGCCCTGCGGGCGGTGAAGGATTCATTCAGAAATTTATAGCGTTCCGATTCGGCTTTGGCACCAATCGTTTCCATTAAACCCCTGCCTGCCAGTCCGCTGGGTGAAAGCGAGAGCAGACCCTCCAGGCTGATTTTTTTGTCATACAATTGGAAAGGCATACCCTTGGCATTGATGAAATTCATGGATTTTTTCTTCGGATTCCATTTCATGGCGTAGGCCCGGATTTCGCAACCGGGAAACTCGACACCTGCCAGCACGGCCGGCTCCATCACGGCTTTGCGGCCCCGGGCAATCAAAGAATCCTGATAAAAAATAAAATCCTCAGAGTACACGGTGGCATTCAGATACCTGATTTCTCCGTTTCCGCGTAAACCCTTGGTATCCATATTGATGGTGCCGATAAAGCGGGCATCGGTACCGTATAGGTTGTATCCCTCCGGCGGGGTTTTATGAGTGAAACCCAAAGACCTGTCCGGCCTTACTTTTAGCTGTTCTGAAAATTCGGGAAAAATGGAATCGGAGTGAAAGATTCCGCTGAAGGTGAGGCTTTTGCTGCTGCCACTGTTGGCCGAGTCCACCTCGAAAGGCGGAATGCGGAAAAAAACAGCCGATGTATACTTGCCCTTTAAGTATTCATCTCCATCAAAATATATATAAGATGGGGATTTAATATCGAAAATGGGGTATTGGGGAAGCTTCTTTTTGGCTGATTTGTTGTTGGGTTCATTGATATACAGAAAACCATGTCCTATGGCATCCTCGCCTTCTTTGGCATTTTTGTCCCGTCCGTACATACGATCGAACAGTGGTTTTCCGTCCTTCCCTTTTTTTGATGATTCGATTTCCATAGAATCAATGGAAGTGAGGTCTACCTTGAATTCGCCGTAATCGAATTTGAATTTATCTCCGAAGGCAGCAATTTTTCCCGCACTGATTTTTCCGTTGAACTCAAAGTTTCGGTTTCCTTTGATAATCAGTTTTTTATCCTTTGGCTCTATGAACACCCGCAGAGAATCGGAGAGATAAAATCGCTGAACTCCGTAAATGGTAATGTCCGAAGTATCCACAGATATCCGGGCATTGGCTCTCGGTGGTCCGAGGGATGGAATGGATAGCTGGTCAAAATCTTTTTTGTTTTTCTGTGCATCCGTGTACCGAAACAGCTTATCCTTTATCCGGATGTTGCCATTTTTTTCATCATAATCGATGAAGCCTAAGCCGGCAACTGTAGCCATACCCGATTTCAGAGAATTGATGTTTTGCTTAAAATCGGTGGCCATATCGTTGATGTTGAATTCTTCTGAATTCGCTTTTTTCGCATAGCCCTGCAGCATCATCAGGGGGTGATAGGAGTACAGCCCCTGAATTTCTGAAAACCGCTTTCCTGTAAAATAATCTACGGATTCGAACAGGGCCGGCACCCTCATACGGGCATTGATTACATGAAGGTCAATGTGGCTTTTGTCCAAATCCCAGACCAGTAAGTCGCACATAATCTGCAGGTTGTGACCGGAATCGAAAAAGGGACAATCCTTGAATTTGCCTTTCTCCTTATACAGGCGCAGTTCACGGCGCACCGTATTGTACACCATGCGGCAGGAAGGATGCGAAAGGGAGTCGTTTCCATAATACACCACCGAATAGGCAGCATTGGACGTAATGCTGGTGTCGTTGAAATCAAACCGATTGGATACCAGTGATACCACCCAGTTGTTTTTGTTCTTAAACTTGATGATGCTTTTGCCTCCGAAAACCGATGAACTGTTGACCCGCTTTCCCTCCATCGAAAATCCGCCCTGGTAAAAAATACCTTCATCCTTGATGTCCTTAAAACGGGACTCGTTGTAGTAGGATTTGAAACGGGGATAGACCGCATCATCCGTACTTGTTTTTCGCTTCGATTTCCACTCAAAAGCGCCCAAAACCGTGGCTTCCAGTCTGTTTTTGTTGTACAGCATCACATTATCGGCATGAAACTCGGGATTCCTGACCCTGAAGCTGTATTTTTTCAGTTCCACATAAACCTCTGTCCGTCTCAATCCGGCATTCAGGAAATCCATCAAACCGCCATCGCCCACAAACACGCCGCTGGCTATCATGTAGGTACCACTGGTTTTTCGCAGAGCAGCCGAATCAAATCCGGTTTCAAACTTCAGACTGACCTGTTCGAATGTTATCACCGGTCCCTTGATTTCGGGCATATCCACCGGCACTTCAACATATTGAGTTGGTTTATTTTCATTTTCGGTGGTGCCCACAGGTTGGGTTTCCTTGTCCCAATCTTCAAATGCTTTGTTTGATACCTGTTCATTCACTTTTGGCGCTGCTGTATCTGCCGAAACATCCGGCCCGGCCCATGCAAAATTGATTTTACCCGGCTTGCTCACTTTCAGCTTGTAGAAACCATTGGTGTAGAGCATGTTGAATTTGAAATAAAGAAACAGATTGGCCACATACGCCATGGCCGGAGTTGGCTGGAAATTGGCCATTACTTTCCCTGTGGTTTCAATCAGTTTGAAAAATGCCTGCGGCTCCATCTGCCTTTTGGATGCCAGAATGAAAAGATCCAGCACTTTTTCGAAATGGGGAGTGGGGCGGTATCTTTTTTTCAGCATTTCGTTGCAGAGCGCAATGAAGGCCTGTTTCTGGTCTGGCATCATCCTGCCGCTGTTCCAAAGTTCTTCAAATTCAATGGCCGACTTTTCTACTTCCACCTGCTTGGTTTTGCGCATCATGGCACCGAGCTCACCGATAAATTCTGCTTCAGTTTCGGAGAATTTCACGGGGAGTCCGGCCACTTGTCCGGTTCCCTGTGCAAAAGCGGGATTCAGGCCCGGGCCGGAAAAGAAAATTAACAGGACAAAGGCAAGTTTTATCAATCTCATAAACAGGCTGTTGGAGGTGGGTGCAAAGCTGTGCATCAGTTTCGGGGCAGCAAAATACTTTTTGCCGCAAAGAATACAAGGTTTAGCTGCGTTTTTTATACAAAAGGCAGGCCCAATTGTCCTTTTCGCTTTTTTCAACCGGGCTGAATCCAAATTTTCCGGCAGCGGCATGCATATCCGGAATGTCTTCGGTGTAAAATCCGGAAAGAAATAATTGTCCACCTTCTGTGAGATTACGGCCATAAAATTCCATCTCAGCCAGAAGGATATTTTTGTTGATATTGGCCAGAATGACATCAGCAGGTTGGGTTTCTGCCTGAACCAGACTGCCTGCCAGCACCATGCTGGTTTTGGCGCAATGATTGGCCTTTACATTTTCAAGGCCGTTTTCGATGCACCAGGGGTCATTGTCGAATGCGAGAACGGATTTTGCACCCAGTTTTTCGGCCATGATGGCCAAAATGCCTGTTCCCGAGCCTGCATCAATTACGGTTTTGCCCTGAGGCGGATGTTTCAGCAGCAGCGAAATCATTTGAGTGGTGGTGGGATGGTGGCCGGTTCCGAAACTCATCTTCGGGATGATTTCCAGCTCAAAAGGATATTGGCCGCCAGCCGTATGGAAAGGCGCCCGAATCAAAACCTGATCATCAATCAGCACCGGCTCATAATGGCTTTCCCACTTTTGATTCCAGTTTTCCCGGGCAATTTTTTGAAAACTGTAGGACAAGGCACAAAGGCCGGCGTAGTGCTCAAGGAGGAGTTTGGTTTCTTCAAAATCCAGGCAATCCTCCTGAATAAAGCCTGAAAATCCGCTGTTGAATTCCTCAAAGGACTCGAATTGCAGGCCTGCCAGTTCGGCAATCAGAATTTCACGAAATTCGGGGCTGCAGGAAATCTGAACCTGAATGTAGTCCATGGTTTTTGGGTCACCGCATCGACTGACAGCCGGCAAATGACTCTGTTTCAATAAAATGAATTGAAAAATCGGCCTGAGAGCGCTCCTTTACAATCATGATAAATGTATTGGCCTCGGCCCTTGATGAGGTAAAATACCACTTGCCGGGCGAATCGGCAAAGAGCAGATTGGGAGATTTGAAAACCAGCACATCTGCAAAGGATTCGCTTTCCTCCACATACACCCGATATTGAACCCGTGATGGATTGGTATCCACAAAAACGGGACCCTTCAATTGGCACCATGCCTTTTGCGCCCTGGCTTCAGGGTGGCCGAAAACAAAAAGAAAGACCGCCAAAAATCCGATCAGGCGCATTTCACGATGTTGATGAATTCTTCGGCCTGCAAGGAAGCACCCCCAACCAAACCACCGTCTACATCGGGCATGTCAAACAGCTCGGCCGCATTCGATGATTTTACGCTGCCACCGTACAGAATGGAAATGCCTTCGGCAACCTGAGTACCGAATTTCCCTGCTATGAGTTGCCGGATAAAGGCATGCATTTCCTGTGCTTGTTCCGAACTGGCTGTGAGGCCGGTACCGATGGCCCAAACCGGTTCGTAGGCCACCACCACACGGGAGAGGTCTGCCGCTGAAAGAGAAAAGAGGGCCTTTTCTACCTGCTCCCGAACCAGGTCTTTCTCTTTGCCTGCCTGCCGGACTTCGATGGGTTCGCCGCAGCAAAACACAGGGCTAAGACCGGCAGCAAGGGCTTTCTTTATTTTGATTTCAATAATGGCATCGCTGTCGCCAAAAAGGCTCCTGCGTTCACTATGCCCGATGAGGGTATAGCCTATTCCGGCGGAGGCAATCTGGTCAGCTGCCATTTCTCCGGTGTATGCGCCCTGGTCCTGGGCCGCTACATTTTGCGCTGCCACCGCTATGCCCGAATTGCCGAGTGCTTCCTTTACGGGCAACAAAAAGACGGCAGTGGGGCAAACCATGATCCCGGCATTAAAACTATTCCCTTCGGCCAGCTGCCGGATGTCCTTGGCCAGTTGTACAGCCTCAGAAAGGGTCTTGTTCATTTTCCAATTGCCGGCTACTATTTTTTTTCTCATGAATAATATTACTGATTATCAGCGATTTGTATTTCCACCTTTGGAAAAACAATGAAGTTCAAAATAAGAGCAATAAATCGGGTTTCCCAAAAAGCTCCGGAATGAGCAGCAGGCGGGCCCTGTCTTTTCTAATAGCGGAATTTTATCCATTGGTTTTCAATGCGTTGTTTTGATTTTTCTGCTTCAGGCGGAAAGCCGGAAGTAGAATGATTGTGCTTGTGTCGGATGAATATTTTTTTGAGTTGGGGCCAAAGCCTAATTTGCGGGCATGAAAAAGCGTCGCTTGGGGCAAACGGGGTCCTGGTCCGTTACATTTACCATCTCCCTGGCTTTGTTTAATCTGGGTCTCTTTGGAATTTTGCTCATTTCAGGCAATCAGCTCACGCAGATGGTGAGGCAAAATTTTGAAGTTCAGATATTTATGCATCAGGATTTTGACCCGGCGCAGGTGCCTGCCATCGCAAAAATGCTGGCCCAAAAACCCTACACCGCCCGGGATGCCAACGGTGCTTCCGGTGTACGGTTTACGGGAAAACAGGAAGCCGGCCTTAAATTTATGAAAGAAACAGGGGAAGACTTTATCCGGTTTTTGGGTGAAAATCCCCTTCGTGATGCCTTTTCTGTAAAAATTCAGCAGACCTGGCTGGATGATGGTCGGTTGAAAGAAATAAAGAAAGATATGGAAACCATCCCGGGTGTTTTTGAGGTCATCTACATGGAAAGTCTGGCAGGCAGCATCCGCGACAATGTTGCCAAGGTTTCTCTGATATTTTTGGTGGTGTCGGGGTTGCTCCTCATTTCGGTAACCTGGCTTATCCGCAATGCCATCCGGCTTTTGGTTTATTCAAGGAGGTTTCTTATCCGGAGTATGGTATTGGTAGGGGCGGAGCCCTGGTTTATTCGAAAGCCCTTTGTGTACAAAATGATCCGTCAGGGATTCTACGGCGGATTATTGGCTTCGTTGGTTTTAGCAGCAGGAATGGAGATTTCTGCCCGGTATTATGAACCGCTCCGGCTGGTTTTTGCACCCCTGCATTTGGGGCTTCTGCTGGGGGGATTGATGCTTTTTGGTTCGGTCCTCGGCGGGGTTTCAGCTTGGCTCTCAGTCCGGAAATATTCTTTCCAAAAATTGGATGACCTGCATTTTTACGGTTGAGTCAGAAAATGAAATCGGCATCCTCCTGGCATTAACCCGTGCGTTCGCTACGCAGAAATATGCATAAATTCGACATAACCAATTCCGGTCTTATGGCTCCGGCAGTATTTTCTTCAGTTCGGCGCCCGCATTTCAGGATTGATACTGTTGATAAGTTCTAAAGAGTTGGTTATCAAAAGTATAATCGGAATATCCCCATAAAATGAAATGATTTCTCCTTATTGTATATTTTCCTACCGCCTTATTGCTTTCAGAAGCATTCCCAAACACATTAAGGCGTATTTATCATGCTGAGGAAAATACCGTTGCCTTAATGGAGAAAAAATCTTTGGCTCTAAACTCTCAAAACAGCCAGGCCCCTTTTTGTAGGGACATAAGAAAATTTAGAAAACCACCCCGATTGGCAGGCAGCCTTGACCGATTCAAAGATAAAACCGTGGTGCTCAAAATCATCTACCAAAACATACCCGTTTTCGGAAACCAGGTTCCGGGCAATCCACAAGTCTAAAATCTTCCCCAAGAGCGTATGTTCGCCATCTACATGAATAAAATCAAAAGGAGCGGAGAAAGACAAGGTTTTCTGAACTGCTTCCGAGGATGAAAAACCTTCAATCAAAAATGATTGCAGGCCGAAACCTTCTTTTCTCAATTGCGAAAAGGTGGCAGCTGCACTTTCCAGTCCTTTGGCAACATATAAATTGGGATCTACCCCGAAGTAGGATTTTGGACCTTCCACAGCCTTGGCAAATACCACACCCGAGTACCCGCTTCTTACTCCGAATTCAAGCAAAGCAGGATGTTGAAATTTTTGGGCTAAATGCCGATAAAGCCTGAAATAGAAAGGATAATAGTTTGAAGAAAGCAACCAATCATCGCCCAATGTTTCATCCCCGGGCAACCAGCAGGGGTATCTTTTATTTTCTTTGTTGGTAAACAATTCCTCTGATCCCGGGGCAGGATTGTTTTTTATGGTATCCCAATCCAGGGACGGAGGCAAAGCATCCAAAGAAAATTTTTGGTTCGAACCTGCTGCTTGGAGGCCCTTTTCCACCTCAGCGGGTATATTCAGAATGGCAATATCATGAGCTAAAGTTCTGATTTTGGAACTTACTACTTTTTGAATCGCTTCTAACTTATTCATTAATAAGGATTTCTTTGTTTTACCGTTTCGTTGATCAGGGCAATCTCTTCTGCCTTCAAAATGGAATTTTCGGGCAGGGCAATGATGTCGAAATGGTGACCGTTTACACTGCTTAAATCCATGCAAAGTTGTACCGTCTTCAGGAGGGAGCTTTCCTGATAGCCATTTTCGAAATGCGAAAAATCCCCTTTGTTTGTAAACCAGATAAACTGGGAATATCCGCAGTTTGTCAGAACTTTAAAGGGCTGCAGCTGATCGTTTCCAACCAGTTCAAACAAGGGAGGGTTCCATTCAAAAATCACATAAGGTTTTTGGTTTTTCAGGGTTTCCACTGCGCCCCCGAGGGCTTTGCCGTCAAAGCCGTCGATGTCTATTTTTATGACATCGGCTCCTTTCATGCCGGACTCAGACAGGCATTGGTCCAGGGTTTTGCCCATAACCTTTTTTTCTCCGGTTGAGCTTCCCGTTGTGGGGTCTTTTTTGTCGATAGCACTTACCATTTCTGCCGAATCCGACAGCAGGGCAAAGATTTTGGTGCATTTGTTTTTCACAGATTTCAGGTTGAATTCCTGAAAACTAAAAAATTCCTCATCTCCGTCGATGCACAGGTAATGGTCGATTTTGCCGGAAAAATTGGTTTCGAGGAAGAGCACCGTGTCGCCAACGGCTGCCCCTACATCCACCACTTTGAGCTTTGTCTTTTTTGCCGACAGGGCTTCAACCAAAGAAAAAAGCGGTTGATTGAATTTGGGAATCTGCCTGCAAACCAGGCTGTACCAGTGGCCGTTGGTAAGGACTACAGGATGTCCGTGCAAACGGCTCGAAACCAGTCCTTTATAAGATCTCACCTGCCATTTCCACAAGGTATTCCATATTTTGGAAAGAACAGGCAAGCTCCTGAACCAGAAAATACCGAGAAGGAGATTGTATAAAAAACTAAAAAATGGGCTGGTTTTGAGCAAAGCCGTAAAAAAAGAAAAAGGGATTATCAAAATCCCCGGATGCCAATCTGTTGTGAACCATACTGGATTCGAACCAGTGACCCCTACCCTGTCAAGGTAGTGCTCTAAACCAGCTGAGCTAATGATTCATTTCTCGGGGGCAAAGGTAAAAGGGCCGGAGAATTTTCCGCAACTTGCGCCCAAAAAAAGAAAATGCTGGTTCGCATCGTTCAGCTGCACATCAAACCCGAAAACCTCGGGCTTTTCCTTTCTCTTTACGGCGGGCACCATGCCGGTATCGGAAATTTCAGGGGCTGCCGCTCTCTGAAATTGCTTCAGGATGTTCAAAATCCCAATATGGTGGCTACCCTGAGCGAATGGGAATCGGAAGAAGACCTGAACCACTACCGCTATTCCGATTTTTTTAAAAACCTGTGGTCGCAGGTAAAGCCCCTTTTTGAGTCGCAGGCCCGTGCTTTTTCTTATCACATTTACAGTCCGGAATCCAACTGACCATGGTGCAAACTGATCTGATTCTGCAGTATTTTCCGAATGCGGATGAGCAGAAACTCGCCCTGCTCGATGCCCTCACGGAAGGCTACAAGGAGTGGAATGCCCAAATCAATCTGGTATCGCGGTCTGATCTCGAAAACCTGATGGAGCGGCACATTCTTCATTCACTTTCTCTGGCTTTATTTTTTGAATTTCAGCCCTTTACTGAAATTATGGACCTGGGTACCGGCGGAGGTTTTCCCGGTTTGCCTCTGGCCATTTGGTTTCCCGAATGTCAATTTACCCTGATAGATTCCATCGGAAAGAAAGTTAAAGTGGTGGAAGATCTGGCCGGCCGGCTCAATCTGAAAAATGTAAAAGCCATTAACACAAGGGCCGAAAAGGTAGAAGGGCCTTTTGATTTTGTGGTGACCCGGGCTGTGGCACCCGCCGCCGAACTGGTAAAATGGACCAGAGGCAAGTTTGCCCGCCACTACAGCCATGAACTGAGAAACGGCCTGTTGATGTGGAAAGGGGGAGATTTGGCCGAAGAACTCAAGGCGGTACGTCAGCTGAATCCCAAAATTTTTCATCTCAAAGACTACATCGCATTGCCTTTTTTCGAGACCAAGCAAATCGTGCATTTGCCCATGATACAGCCTGCCTGATTTCTTCCTTTTTTGGCCTAAAAAACAGGCAGATAAGAAAAGCCTGAATTTTCAATATTTCTCTTTAAAAGGCTCTTTTTATTGTATTTGGAAAACACAGCCCGGCTGAAATTGCAAATCACTCTTTTTCAGTGATTTAAAATATCCAGCTGATATGCGTACCCTATGCAGCATAAGATATTAATCGTAGAGGACGAGAAAATTATTGCCAAAGACCTCGAGCTCAGGCTCGTGCGAATGAACTATGAGGTGGTGGCAAGCGTTTCTACTGGAAAAGAGGCACTTGCCATCGTACGGGAGCAAAAAGTTGACCTGATTTTGATGGATATCATGATCGATGGCGATATAGACGGCATCGAGACGGCCAAACTGATCCATCAGCAAATGGACATTCCCGTCATTTTTCTTACAGCCTATGCCGATGAAAAAACTTTTGAAAGGGCCAGTTCTTCCGGGCCTTTTGGCTACATCCTGAAGCCCTTTCAGGAGCGCGATTTGGACCTCACCATCCGGATTGTACTTCAGAAATTTCAGCTTGAGCAGCAAATCAAATCCAGCGAAATCCGGTACCGCAGCCTGTTTGAGCAATCGCAGGATGCCATCATCATTTTCGACAATGGAGGCCGAATTTTGGATGCCAATAAAGCCGCTTCCGAAATTTATTCCCTGAACCCCGAAAAGCAGGGGCAATATCAAATCCGGGACCTGGTTCAGCCCAGAGAAAGGGCTGAGCTTCAGGTTTATTTTGAAGAATTTTTGAGTAAAGGGGAAATCAAAGGCAGATACCGTTTCATCGACAAGTATCTGTCAATCAAATATATTGAATATCAGGCCAAAGCAAATTACCTGCCGGGCAATCACCTGGCCGTTATCCGGGACATTACCCAATCGGTTCAGGACCAGCGGCAAATTGAAAATCTGGCCAAATTCCCTTCCGAGGCCCCGCATCCCATTTTGCGGATTTCTACATCAGGTGAAATCATGTACGCCAACAAGGCGGCCAATATCTTTCTGAGCGAATGGCGTCCCAAATACGAAAACTCCATTCCCAACAACCTGAAGGAAAGACTCAGCCTGCTCAACGCCATTGAGCCCACCATGACCCTGAGCCTCAACATAAAAAACAGGTATTATCTGGTTCTTTTTGTGTATGTGGCCAAAGGCGATTATATCAATTTGTACGGAACCGATATCACCCAGCAAAAGCAATCCGAAAGGCTGATCAACCATCAGAAAGACATTTTGGAACTGATTGCCAAGGGAGAAAATTTGCAAAATGTTCTCGAAAGAATCTGCGCCAAAATCCAGCAGTTCATTCCGGAATGTTTGGCGGCCATCCACATTTACGACAGCCTCACCCATAGCCTGAACTTTGCTGCCGGGCCACGGCTTCCGCTTAATTTTATTGCCGGATTTCAAAGGATTCCGGTTGGGAAAAATAATACTACCACAGGGGCTGTAGCCTATAACAAAGACCTCATTGTGGTGGAAAATATGGATCAGGATCCTTCATGGAAAGACCGGCTTCAGGAAATCAAGACAGCAGGACTGGTTTCCTGCTGGGGCTTGCCTGTTTTGGGTCAGGAGGACGAAATTTTAGCTGTCATCACGGTGTTTTACCAGCATCACCACAAACCCAGTACCACCGAGATTACCCTGGTAAACATGTCCTGCAAGCTGATCGGCATTGCTGTAGAAAAAGAAGCCAGTTACCAAAGTCTGACCAAGCACTCTCTGGCCTTTGAAAATATTGCAGATGCCGTGGTACTCACCGATATGGAAGGCCGAATAACCGAGTGGAGCCCTTCAGCAGAAAGGATTTTTCAATTGCCGAAGGGCGATATTTTGGGCAAAAAGTTTCAGGAGGCCCCCTTTCTTTCGGATGGTCAGCAGATTGAAAAATCCATAGAATCCTATTTCGGTCAATCGGAAAGCAATAACCTACGATACTCAAAAGAGATAGATTTTATCAATAAAAATGGTCCTGGAGGAATAGCAGAACTGAATGTGGTAAAACTGAAGGATACTTCGGGCAATGTTCAGGGTACCCTGCATGTATTCAGCGATATCACCGAGAAGAAAAAGGTGGAGCAGGCCCTTCGTACTTCCGAGAGTTATCTGAAAGCCATTTTCGACAATACCATTCAATCCTTTGTGCTGCTTGATTTGAAGTTTAAGATACTGGCATTCAATAAGGAAGCTTTTGATTTTATTGCTGAGATTACCGGAAAAAAACTGGCGGCCGGCGAGTTGCTCACCGACTTTTGGTTCGAAAATGATGTTGAGCATTTTGTATCGGTTTCATCCCGTTCGATGAGCGGAGAGTATGTAAAATTTGAGGAGAAAATTGAAGACTATAAAGGCACCCCGATATGGTTGGAAATCAACTTTCAGCCGGTGTACGACGATGATAACCGACTGACCAGCATATGCTTTACGGCATTGGATATTTCGGAGCGGAAAAATGCAGAGCTTGATCTGGCCAGCAGCGAAGCCCGATTCCGGTCGCTGGTTCAAAACTCATCCGACATGGTAACCGTGCTGAATGAAAACGGGCAAATTGGCTACACCTCTGAATCAACGCACCGGATGCTCGGTTACAACAGCGAAGCCCTTGTCGGCAAGCCGTTGGAAGATTTAATTGTTTCAGAAGAAAAGGCTGGTTTTGAAAGTTTTCTTTCCGAAGTCATGGCCAAACCCCATGAGACCCGGACCTTTGAATATACCCTTAGAAATGCCGCCGGAGACTTGATGGTAATGCAGTCGGTATTCAATAATCTTTTGGATGTGACCGAGATTCACGGGGTGGTGGTCAACTCCCGCGACATTACCCAAAAGAAGGCAGCCGAAACTGAATTGAAGAAAACAAACTTTGAGCTCGACAGCTTTGTGTACCGGGCCTCCCACGATTTGCGTGCGCCCCTGCGTTCGGTACTGGGCTTGCTCAACCTCATCAAAATCGAACCGGAGGAAAAAGCCCGGATCAATTATCTGGGTCTGGCCGAAAAAAGTATCAACAAACTCGATTCCTTCATACTAGACCTTACCAACTTCAGCCGGAATACCCGGTTGGAGATAAAGTATGAAAAAATTGATTTTCAGGCACTTATCGCCGAGTGCATTGACAATCTGAAGTACATGGAAAATGCCGGCAGGGTAAAGCCCATCATTGAAATCAATGAACAGGAGTCCTTTTTCAGTGACCCCGGCAGGATGGCCATTTTGTTTCAGAACCTCATTTCCAATGCCGTCAAATACCAGAAGCTCTATGTAGATTCGTATGTAAAAATATCCATTGAAGTGAATGAAGAGGGCGCCCGGATACAGGTCGCCGACAATGGCAAAGGCATTTCGGCCGAGTACCTCGACAGGATTTTTGAAATGTTTTTCCGGGCATCGGAAGATTCCTACGGCTCCGGACTTGGCTTGTACATTACCCGGCAGGTGGTGGATAAATTGCAGGGAAAAATTGAGGTGGAATCGGTATACAGCGAGGGCACCACCTTCAGTGTCTGGCTGCCGCATGCACCCAGGAAGCCAGAAGCCGATCCGCCCAATTCAGCCCAAACCTGGTCCTGAGTTTTTTTCTTCATAACTCAAAAGATCTTCCTGAACGGGAAGCTTTTCCATATCTTGCTCTCTGTTTAGAAAAATGGAAAAAGAAAATATCCGGCCCGATCTTACCCGTGTATCCAGCTTTATGGATTGGGAGGGTGAGGTACCTGATTCCGAAGCCGAACTGAAGGATTGGCTGAGTCAGCGCATAGGACAAATGCTTCAAAATCAGAGCGAAAGGCTGATGCAAGCTTTCTACCGCCTGGATATTTCAGAGCCCAAAGTGAAGGCCGTTTTTTCCTCCTGTGCCCCTGAATTATGGCCCGATCTTCTGGCCGGTTTGGTTTTGGAAAGGGAAAAAGAAAGGGCCTACTGGCGGGCAAAATATCAATAATGTAATGGGATGCAGGCTCCTGTAGCCCGGGCCGAAGAATGAATTCAGGCAAACGCGGCAAAATACATTTCCATTATCCCATTGCCCTTGGCTTCGATGGCCCCCCGGAAAAGGAGAAAGGAATTTTGACATCTTGTAAATATAGTTTTGGTGTTGGTGATTTGGAAACGCTGGTCTGAAGCGGACCGCTCCTGTATTGGGAGATGGGTAAGGAATAATCCTGCCGATAAAATCCAAATCAACTGGGCTCCGGCTCATTTCTTATAAAAAAAAATGCCTTCCGGACAGGAAGGCATTTTTTTAGAATCAGGATTTATTTTCCTGAGCCAAGGTCTTTCAGCATCACCTCAACTGCCTTTTCAATTTGCTGGTCTCTGCCTGTTTGAAGGATTGAGGGGTCCTGCGCAATTTCTACATCCACCTCCAGTTGTTGATTTTCCAGATAGTTGCCGGTTTTGTCTACTATACCCACCTGCGGAATTCCAAAAAAAAGCGATTGGTCTATTTGCGGCTCCCACCATACTGCGGTGGCCGTGCCGGGTACCGGCATACCGATCAATTTGCCGATTTTCAATTCTTTGTAAACAAAGGGGAAAAAATGGGCATCTGAATAATTGCTTTCGCCCACCAGCACACAACTGGGCTTGGTCCATTTACGCTGCGGATCAAAGCCAATCTTCTGGCCGCGGGGCTGCATATCCACATATTTTTTGCCGCTCAGGAAGGTGGCCAGATCGTCGTGCAGCCAGCCGCCCCCGTTGAACCGGGTATCGACAATCAGGGCTTCCTTGTTGGCATTTCTTCCCAAAACTTCATCATATACCACCCGGTAGCTTTGGTCGTCCATGCCCCGCACATGCACATACCCAAGTCGTCCTCCGCTGAGGCGTTCCACTTCTGCCCGGCGGGCTTCGCACCACCGGTGGTAGAGCAATTCGGCTTCTTCACCTACCGAAATCGGTTTCATCACCACCTCTTTTATGTTGCCTTTCTCATCTTTCAGCCTCAGCAGGGTATTGATACCAATCTTGTTTTTGAGCAGGACCACCCATTCTTCATTTTTTGGAAATTCCTGACCATCAATCTTTTCTATGATCATTCCCGGCTTTATTCCTGCATTGGCTTTGTCGAGCGGGCCGTGCTTGATGATTTCAGCAATCTTTAAGCCCGGGCCGGTGTAGGTCATATCGTACAGGGCTCCCAAAGAAGGGGATTTGTCTCCGTCGGGCTTCCAGTTGCGGAAGCCGGCACCCGTATGCGAGGCGTTCAGTTCTCCGAGTAATTCGCACAGCAGTTCTTCAAATTCATAGTTGTTGCCCAAATGAGGGAGGAATTTTTCATAGGCTTTTTTGTAAAAATCCCATTTCACACCTTGTAAATCTACCCGGTAAAACTTTTTCACTACCTGCCTCCATGCATGATCAAACATATAGGCACGCTCCGCTGCCGGGTCAAGCTGCATTTCGCCATTCAGCTGCACAGATTCTGTTTTTCCGCTTTCGGGGTCAATTTTTGAGATTCGGCCATCCGCAAAGAAAAACAGGGACTTGAATTCTTTGTCAAATGTGAGGCCGCCGGCATATCCGGCATCCAGCTGGGCCAGAATTTTGGTGCTTTTTTCCCGCAGATTGGTTACCCAGATGTTGTAGCCTTTTTCAAAACGGCAGGTGTAGTACAACTTTTCCCCGTCTTTGCTCAGTATGGCATCTCCGAGGAAAGAACTGTGCAATGTTAGTCGGGCCTTTCTCTCCCAAATATCATCGAGTTCGATTTTGAGGGCTGCTGCCTGAATGCTATCGGCTTTGGCTTTGGCAATTTCGGCTGCGGTTTTCTTCTTTTTCTTGTCATCGCCTTTGGCTCCGTCTTTTGTTTCCTTTTCCTTTTTTTCGGCCTCCTCTTTTTCTTTGAGCAAATCAAATTCCGCCTTACTCAATTTAAACCTGTCGAAAGCCTCCTGAGTGGTGAAGATCGCATACACATCATTTTCCGAACCCCAGCTTCCATGGCTTTTCATGCCATCTCTCCAGGATTGATACACAATCATTTTGCCTCCCGCCATAAACCGGGGCATATAGTCGTCGTAACCGCTTTGGCTCAGGTTGCTGATGGGGCCTTTGCCGTCGGCAGGTGCCATCCCGATTTCATCGAGCCAATGATTGGGTTGTAAATAATTAAAGATGATCCACTTGCCGTCCGGACTCCAATCAAACCACTGGTCGCCGTCGGAGTAAGAGTAGTTGGTGCCGGGGGGAAGAATGGTTCGGCTTGCTTTGGAGGCCAGGTTCATTACTTTAATAGAAGTCCGTTCTTCCAGATAAGCGATTTCCTTACCGTCAGGCGAATAGGCCGACTGAAATTCATCGGCCGGGCCGGCTGCCAGGGCTTCTTCTTTCAACAAGGTGGAATTGTAAAAGTACTTTTCATCCTTGCGGACCATGGTGGTTTGAAAGATATCCCAACTGCCGTTGCGTTCGCCGGAATACATCAGTGCTTTGCCGTCAGGCGAAAAACTCACCGACCTTTCCTGCTGGGGTGTATTGGTGACCCGCTTGGTGATTCCGCCTTCGGTGGCACTCACAAATACCTCACCACGGACGATGTAAGCCACTTCTTTTCCATTGGGGCTTACAGCAAATTCACTCACTCCTCCGTTGACGGGTACATTCCGGTATTTCAATGCCCGGGGGTCTGTGCTGATGCTGATGCCCAGTTTTTTGGGCTGTTGTCCCTCCCGAAGGGTGAATATTTCTCCGTCATAAGTGAAGCAAATGAGCCCGTTGCGGGCACATGACAAATTTCGGATTGGATGGTCGGTCAGTTGAGTCAGAGCCTGGGTTTGCCCGGGATTGTCCAGGTTTAACTTGAAGACATTGAAGGAGTTGGGCTGCTCTGACAGGTAAATAATTTCTTTGTCGTTCAGAAAGACCGGGTTGCGGTCTTCGCCTTTAAACCGGGTGATGAGGGTGTATTTGTTGCCGCTCATATCAAAGGACCAAATGTCCCGGGCTATGCTGGAATTGTGGTGCTTGCGGTAGTAATCTTCGTATCCCTTATTGTCTTGATAAACAAGCAATTTGCCATTGGGTGATATCCGGGCCAACTCGGCAGAGGCTCCGGTGAGCAAGCGGGCATTTCCCCCTTCAACGGGAATAGAATAGATTTCGCCCAGCATTTTCACAGGAAACTGTACCGATGTGTGCGGGTCCTGTCTGGAAGATTGAAAAATGACCGACTTGTTGTCCGGGCTGAAATCCGTGGGAACATCAGCCAAAGAAGATTGGGTCAGGCGACGGGCTTCACCTCCCGATGCCGGGATCAGAAATACATCAAAATTGCCGTAACGGTCAGAGGCAAAAGCTATGAATTTGCTGTCATGGCTCCAAACAGGATGGTAGTCGTGGCCTTCGTTCAGCGTAAGGGGAATGGCCTCACCTCCATTGGATGAAACTTTGTAAATATCCCCTTTGTAAACAAAAACGATGTGATTTCCATCAGGCGAAATGGCCGGATAGCGAAGCCAAAGGGGTTGAGCAATGGTTTGGAAGGCCCATGCCAATGGCAGAAGAAGGAAAGAGATTTTTTTCATTTTTGGTTGCGAATTGCTGGTCGAAAATAGAGAAGCAATTTCAAACTATTCAATTTTTTGACCAACGGACAGGCCAAAGGGTCAGAAGGAAATATTGCGGTATCAAATTGAGCTCAATTTTCCGGAATATCCGCCTGGCACCCGCTTTGTAATTCAAAATAAATATGGAAACACAGGGATTTCAGAAGATGGTCTTTTTATAATGCAATCGTGGCTCATTAATTTTAGATTTTGAATCCGGTTGGTGCCGTTTGGATCATGCAGGTGCGGGGCTGTTTTGGATATAGAATCCTTTTGGGTTTATTGCGCCAAAAGACGAAAAAGCAAAAAATGAAAGATGAATTCTTGATGGCCGCCATTGCCGAAGCCAAAAAAGGCCTTGAAGAAGGCGGAATCCCCATCGGATCCGTTTTGGTGAAGGAGGGAAAAATCATAGGCAGGGGCCACAACCAAAGGGTGCAGAAGGACGACCCGATGACCCACGCTGAAACCGACTGCCTCCGAAATGCCGGTAGAATAGGCAGTTACAAGGAAACAACCCTGTATTCTACCCTCATGCCCTGCTACATGTGTGCGGGTACTGTGGTACAGTTTGGCATCAAAAAGGTAATTGTAGGTGAATCGAAGACTTTCCCGGGAGCCCCGGAATTTATGCGGAGCCATGGCGTGGAAGTAGTCGATCTGAGCGACCCTGAATGTGTGGAAATGATGGAAAAATTTATCAGGGATAAACCTGAGTTGTGGAACGAAGACATCGGAGTAGATTAACGCATGGCAACACTCAACAAAAATCTTGACAATTTCAGTGCTGCAGGCCTGGCCAGTATAAAGGGCAAAAAAATTGCCATTGTTACAGCCGAATGGAACGAAGAAATAACCTTTGCCATGCGGGACGGCGCCATACAGTTTCTGAGGTCTTATGATCTGGAAGAAAAGGACTTATATAATATTTCTGTGCCCGGCAGTTTCGAATTGGTCTTTGGTTCGGTAAAAGCCTTTGAGGAAAAGCAGGTAGATGCTGTGATTGCCATAGGCTGCGTAATCCAGGGCGAAACCCCTCATTTTACCTTCATTTCTCAGGCTGTGGCGAGCGGTTTGGCCGAATTGAATATCCGCTACAAAAAGCCTGTGATTTTTGGTGTGCTCACCACCTCCGATTTGCAACAGGCCAGAGAAAGGGCAGGAGGGAAGCACGGCAATAAAGGAATTGAAGCGGCAGCTACTTTGGTTAAGTTGCTGAATATCTGATTGTCGAAAATCCTTTTTTTTAAGAATTTGGAATAATTGATCGGAAAGGTATTTCTTTGCGCCCTTATCAAACCAGTTTAAGATACGAAAATGTCAGAAATTGCCAGCAAAGTAAAAGCCATCATCATCGAGAAATTAGGTGTTGAAGAATCAGAAGTTGTAAACGAGGCAAGCTTCACCAACGACCTGGGTGCCGACTCTTTGGATACCGTTGAGTTAATCATGGAATTCGAAAAGGAATTCGGAATTTCCATTCCCGATGATCAGGCGGAAAACATTTTGACTGTAGGTCAGGCCATTGCTTACTTGGAAGCAAACGCCAAATAATTGCAATTCTTCCTTTAACGCAATTAAACCTTCCGCCTCTATCTTATGCAACTGAAAAGAGTTGTTGTAACAGGCTTAGGCGCAGTAACTCCTCTGGGAAATACTGTATCTGAATATTGGAATAACCTTGTTTCGGGAGTGAGCGGCGCAGGCCCCATCACCCGGTTTGATGCATCCAAATTCAGGACTCGCTTTGCCTGTGAGGTCAAAGGTTTTGACCCCGGAAATTATCTCGACCGAAAAGAAGCCCGGAAAATGGACCCCTTCGTTCATTATGCCATCGCTTCAACAGACGAAGCCATTGCCGATTCTAAAATCAAGGATTCCGGCATTGATTTCAATCGGGTCGGCGTCATCTGGGGTTCAGGCATCGGCGGATTGCTCACCTTTCAGGAAGAGGTATTGAATTTTGGTTCTGGCGACGGCACACCAAGATTCAATCCCTTTTTTATTCCCAAAATGATTGTGGATTCCAGCGCCGGCCTCATCTCCATGCGAAATGGATTTCGCGGTCCCAATTATTGTACGGTTTCGGCCTGCGCTTCGTCCAACAATGCCCTTATCGATGCTTTTACCTACATCAGGACGGGGAGGATAAATGTCTGTATCACAGGCGGTTCCGAGGCGGCAGTTACCATTGCCGGAGTGGGTGGTTTCAATGCCCTTAAGGCCATGTCGGAGCGAAACGATGAGCCGCAAAAAGCCTCAAGGCCTTATGATAAAGACCGCGATGGTTTTGTTTTGGGCGAAGGAAGTTGCGCCCTTGTTTTGGAAGAATATGAACATGCAGTAAAGCGCGGTGCCAAAATTTACTGTGAGATTGCGGGAAGCGGAATGTCTTCAGACGCCTACCACATCACAGCACCACATCCGGAAGGAATTGGCTTCGTTCTCATGCTGCAGGATGCCCTTCGGGATGCTGAAATCGACCCTTCTGCCATAGACTACATCAATACACACGGAACCTCCACCCCCTTGGGCGACCCGTTGGAACTAAACGCAATTTACGAGGTATTCGGTGAAGATGCCTACAAAATGAACATTTCCTCAACCAAGTCCATGCACGGACATTTGTTGGGAGCAGCAGGTGCTGTAGAAGCGGTGGCCTGCATCAAAGCCATTGAAAATCAAATGGTTCCGCCCACTATCAATCTGGATAATCTGGACGAAACCATTGATCCGAGATTCAACCTTACCCCCAACGTGGCCAGCAAGCGGAACATCCGCTACGCCATGAGCAACGGATTCGGATTCGGAGGGCATAATGCTGCCGTCGTTTTTAAAAGAATGGACTGATGTGAAAGGATTCCTTTCCCGATTATTTTCTACCCCCAAGCATTCAGAAAAGGACGCATCCTTTTCCGGCAAAATAAAACAGCTCACCGGCCTGCCTGTAAATAATATTGATCTGTACCGGCTTGCTACCCGGCATTCCTCCGCTGCAAGCCAGGTGAAAGACCATAACGAAAGGCTGGAATATCTGGGAGATGCCATTCTCGGTGCCATTGTAGCCGAATATCTGTTTAAAAAATTTCCCTACAAGGAAGAAGGCTTTCTCACCGAAATCCGTTCCCGGATTGTAAACGGTGAACATCTGGCAGGACTAGCCCGAAAAACGGGATTGTCCGCTCTCATCGCCCACGACAAAAGACAAAGAGGCGGCCAATTGCAGCGCTCCTCTATGTACGGCGATGCATTGGAAGCTTTGGTAGCCGCTGTGTTTCTGGATCATGGTTTTGAACGATGCAAGACTTTCGTGGTGAAGAAGTTGCTTTCTGCCCATGTAGATTTTGATACCCTTTTGGAGAAAAATGCGAATTTTAAATCCCAATTGATAGAATGGGCCCAAAGACAGAGTAAGAAAGTTAGTTTTGATATAGTGGAAGAAAGAGGCGCAAGCCATCACCGCGAGTTTGTGGCCGAAGTCCGGCTCGATGGTGAAATTATGGGCAGGGGTATGGGCCTGAGCAAGAAAAAAGCAGAGCAGGCGGCGGCCGAAAAGGCTCTGGGCCAAATCAAACTCTGAATACAAAACAGTGAAATACAAGATATTTACCATCGTAGGCGCAAGGCCGCAGTTCATTAAAGCTGCTGCGCTGAGCCGTGCCATCCGGCTCCGTTTTCAGGATAGGCTGGAGGAAAAAATTATCCATACCGGTCAGCACTACGATGCGGAGATGAGCGATGTTTTTTTTGAGGAACTTGAAATTCCAAAACCTGCTTTTCATCTCCATGTGGGTTCTGCGGGCCATGGCCGTCAAACAGGAATCATGATGGAAGGCCTGGAAGAACTCATGATTTCTGAAAAGCCGGATTTGGTCCTTGTTTACGGAGATACCAATTCCACGCTTGCGGGAGCTCTGGCCGCCTCCAAAATCCACATCCCGGTTGTGCATGTGGAAGCAGGCCTGAGAAGTTTCAACAAGGCCATGCCCGAAGAGATCAACCGGATCCTCAGCGACCATGTCTCGACTTTGTTGTTTACCCCAACCGAAACCGGTCTTAAAAACCTGAAAAAGGAGGGTTTTGTGCCCTTTGGCTCCGGCCAGAAAACAGATGTCAACCAGCCGGCTGTGTTTCATTGCGGCGATGTGATGTATGATAATGCCCTCTATTTCAAGGAACTGGCTCTCAGAAAAGCTGCTTCCTGGTTTGATGGACTGCCTCTGCCGAAAAAGAAATTTATTCTGGCCACCGTCCACCGGAATACCAATACGGATGACATTCACCGACTGAAGTCAGTTTTCCAGGGATTGCTGAAAGCGACCGCTGTTTTAAATGCACCTGTTGTTTTGCCCCTCCATCCCCGGACACAAAAGATGATCTCTGCTTTCTCTGCAGCAGATTCCTTTTTTGCAGAAATACCCCCCGACCGGATTTGTATCATACCTCCGGCTTCCTATTTGCAGATGGTGTACCTTGAAAGTCAATGCGAAATGGTTATCACTGATTCAGGAGGTGTTCAAAAGGAAGCCTACTTTTACGAAAAGCCCTGCATCGTGCTTCGGCCCGAAACCGAGTGGGTAGAACTGGTACAGTCGGGGGCAGCAGTGCTTGCCGATGCCGATGCGGATAAGATTGAAAATGCTGTTCTCAGGTTTTCTGCTTCTCCTCCTGTGATAAATCGGGGCTTTTACGGGGATGGCAAGGCAGCAGAATTTATTGCCGGGCAGATTTGGAACTTTCTGAGTATTAAGGCATAATTTTCTTTCGGAGCCAAAACGGATGCCCGGTATTTTTTACGGGCTTCATTTTTGCCCGATTCTTTTTCCAAATCAAATTAGTCCCTTTCTTTGAGGCTTTCTTAAAGGAAAAATTTTCATGAATCTGAACTTCAAAACCGATGTCCTGCCGCACCTGATTGCGGTATTGTTGTTTTGGCTTTGTACCGCCATTTATTTTAAGCCCGGTGTGTTTGGCGGAAAATCGCTGAAACAGGGCGATGCCGTGACCTGGACAGGAAATGCCCAGGAAATAAGCGAGCACAGAAAAAAGTATCATGAGGAACCCCTTTGGACAAATTCCATGTTCGGGGGAATGCCGGCTTACACCATTTCCACCGTGTATGACGGCGAATGGCTGGAGTACATTGAGAACATCAGCCGCTGGGTGCTGCCTTATCCCTTTTCCATTATTTTTCTCTCGCTGGTTTGTTTTTATATTTTTTGCCTTTCTCTGCGAATGTCGCCCATTGCAGCTGCCTTTGGGGCTTTGGCATTTACCTTTTTCAGCTTCAACATGGTATCTATGGAGGCGGGCCACAACTCCAAAGTCAGGGCCATGACATTGGCTCCGCTGGTGTTGGCCGGCATGGCCTATGCTTTTCGGGGCAAATGGCTTTGGGGTCTTACCCTCGCAGCCCTCGGAACGGCCATGCAGATTCGGGCAGGCCATTATCAGATTTCGTATTACCTTGGATTTATAGTTGTTTTTTACGGAGTTTCAGAAGCCATTCATGCGGTCAGGTCCGGAAAAATCAGGGACTTTGCCGTGGCTGTGGCCGTTCTTGCGCTGGGTGCAGGTTTGGGTGTGGCCACCAATGCGGGCCGCCTCATGACCCTAATGGAATATTCCCCTTACTCCATGCGGGGAAAGCCGGAACTGACCATCAAAGACCCGAATAAGCCCAAAGACGGGGGCCTGGACAAGGATTATGTTTTCAGTTGGAGCAATGCCAAAATGGAAACTTTCACCCTGCTGATTCCGCATTTTTTTGGTGGCAGCAGTTCTGAAGCAGTTCCGAAAAAATCGGAAGTAGCCCGGATGTTTTCGGCTGCAGGCCAAAGCATTGACCAGTTTCCTTATTACTGGGGAGATCAGCCTTTTACCTCCGGACCGGTGTATGCCGGGGCCATCGTTTGTTTTCTTTTTGTGCTGGGACTTTTCATTGTAGAATCCCGATACAAATGGTGGTTGCTGGCTGCAGCAGTGGTTTCCCTGGTGCTGACATGGGGCCGCAATCTGGAAGAGGTCAACTACTTCCTCTTTGATACCTTCCCCGGCTACAACAAATTCCGGGCTGTTACCATGGCCATTTTCATTGCCCAGTTTGCCATGGCCGCACTGGCAGCGCTGGCCCTGGGCCGCCTTTTTGAGCCTGAAAAAATTGAGCAGCTGGAGAAAAAACTCTATTACGCCACCGGTATAGTAGGCGGCCTTACCTTTATCTTTTGGCTCATGCCCGGACTCGCAGGCGATTTTACCACACCCAATGACCAGCAGCTTATTTCAGGAGGTTATCCGCAGGAACTCATCAATGCCATGTATCAGGACAGAGAAAATATGTTGAGCGCCGATGCTGGCCGTTCTCTTTTTCTGGTATTGGTTGCAGCCGGGCTCATTTTTGCCATCAGCCGTAAATGGCTGAAACCTGTGGTGGCCCTCAGCATTGTGGCATTTGCAGGATTTGCTGACCTCTGGGCAGTGGATATGCGCTATCTCAACAAGGACAATTTTGAAAAAACCTTTTGGCAGGAGCAGTTTACCCCTTCGGCTGCCGATGAGGTGATATTGAAGGACAATGGCCTCAACCACCGGGTTTTGAATCTTAATAATCCCTTTAATGAATCCAAGACCTCGTATTACCACAAATCCATCGGAGGTTACAGCCCTGTGAAAATCAGGCGCTATCAGGATTTGATCGAAAACGATTTGACTGCCGAAATCCAGGACATCGGTAGCCAACTGCAGCAAATGCAAAAGAGTGGAATGGGCTTCTCCTTTGATTTTCTAAAAAATGAGAGAATCATCAACATGCTCAATACCAAGTATATAAAGGTAAGTGAGGATGCCAACGGGGTTGTACTCAATCCCTATGCTCTCGGTAATGCCTGGTTTGTTCAAAATATTCAACTGGTTTCTTCGCCGGATGAAGAAATGGCCGCTACCCGCAGCTTTGACCCTGCCACAACGGCCATTATGGACAAAAACAAATTCAAAGTGAGCAAAACATCCTTTGCTCCCGGAGGAAAGGCCGTGCTGGCAGAAGCGAAAAGCAATTTTTTAAAATATCAGGTTGAAAATCCGGCCGATGGCTTTTTGGTGCTTTCGGAAATCTACTATGCCGAAGGCTGGAAGGCCAGCATCGACGGAAAAGAAAACCCCATTCTCAGGGCCAATTATGTGCTCAGGGCGCTGGAGGTTCCCGCAGGAAAACATGAAATCGTGTTGTCTTTCAGACCCGATTCCTATGTTAACGGCAACCGGATTTCCTTGTTCAGCTCCATTGCAGTAATCGGTTTGCTGATTGTGGCAGGGGTTTTCTCCTTCGTCAGGAAAAAAGAATCCTGATTGGTACCTGATAAGGAATAAGTAATTTCCGGGTATGCATTCCGATCTTGCTTCCCTGATTCAGGTTTTACAAAAATTTTGGGGCCACTCTGGTTTTCGACCGGGTCAGCAGGATATTGTTTTGTCGATTCTGGCCGGCAAGGATACCCTGGCTGTTTTGCCTACCGGTGGCGGTAAATCCCTGTGTTTTCAGTTGCCTGCCTTGGTTCTGGAGGGCACATGTCTGGTCATCTCTCCCCTGATTGCCCTCATGCGGGATCAGGTAGATAACCTGCGTAAAAAGGGTATTTCTTCCGCTGCGCTTACCTCAGGTATGCACCTGAATGAAACAGAAACCATACTTGAAAATTTTGTAAACGGACATTATAAGCTCCTCTATGTCAGTCCGGAAAGATTAAAATCCATTCATTTTCAGGAGTACCTGAAAAATGCTCCGATCAGTTTTGTTGCTGTGGATGAGGCCCATTGCATCAGTCAATGGGGCTACGATTTCCGACCGGCCTATCTGGAAATTGTAAAAATCAGAGAGTTTTTTCCTGACATTTCATTTGCTGCTCTTACCGCTTCGGCTACGCCGCGGGTGCAGAAAGACATTCAGGAAAAGCTAGAGTTTCGGAGCAGGAATATTTTTCAGGGTACTTTTCTCCGGCCTAACCTTTCTTTTTCAGCCTTTGAACTGGAAGACAAAGCAGGCAAACTGCTGGACATTCTGAGGGCAGTTCCCGGGAGTTCAGTGCTCTATGTGCAAACCCGAAAAAGCGCTCCTTTATGGTCCAACTGGCTGACTCGCAATGGCTTTGCTGCAGATTATTTTCATGCCGGACTGAGCCACCGCGAAAGGGAATTCAAGCAAAAAAACTGGTTAGATGGCCGAACCCCGATACTGGTTGCTACCAACGCATTTGGAATGGGCATCGACAAAGGCGATGTCCGGACCGTCATTCACATGGAAGTTCCTGCTCAGCCGGAGGCCTATTATCAGGAAGCGGGCAGAGCCGGAAGGGATGGAAAAAAGGCCTATGCCATTGCTCTGTTTAGCAGGCAGGAATTGAAGGATGCCCGTAAGCGGCTGGAACTAAATTTTCCCACCCCGGCCCTGATCCGGTCGGTTTATGAAAAACTGGGCATTTATCTGAAACTTGCATTGGGTTCCGGTGAAATGGCCTCCTTTGACTTTGAACTCGAAAAGTTCTGCAAACACTTTTCTATGCAGCCTGCACCCGTGTACCAGGCCCTCAAAAAATTGGAAATTGCCGGGTATATTGCTTTCAACGAGGCATTTTTTCAGCCCTCCAGCTTTCATTTTCAGGCCAGTCCCACCGCCCTGTACGATGCCCAGGTCCGGAATCCCGATATCGAAAATCTGACCAAAACCATGCTGCGCCTGTATGGTGGTGAAATGTTTTCCGATTTTGTACCCATTCGCGAATCTGAAATTTCGGCCCTGTTGAAAGTCCATATCGATAAGGTAGAGAAGGATTTAACCAAGTTGCAAACCTTGGGAATCGGAGCCTATGACCAGCAGAAATCCAAACCCCAGATTACCTTCCTTACAGGCAGGTTGGAAGCAAAGAATCTGGATCTGGATGTGGCACTTTTGGAGCGGCTGAAGAAAAATGAAATCGAAAGACTGGTGGCCATGGAAAATTATCTGCTTTTGGAAAAGGGCTGTCGTTCAGTTTTTCTGGCCTCTTATTTTGGCGAAATTACCCCCGACCACTGCGGTATATGCGACCTGTGTCTGGCAAGGAAGAAAAAAGAAATCCCGGGTGGATTGGAATATTTTCGCCCTATCCTGCTGAAAGAACTGGCCCAGCCGGTCCGCATCCGGGATTATGAGGCAAGGTTTCGCCCTTCCCAACTGGAAGAGCTGAGATCGGTAATCCGGTTTATGCTGGAAGAGGAGGAATTGGAAATATTAACGGATGGCAGATTGGTGAGAAAAAAGCGTCTTAAATATTGAAATTCAGGATTTTACACGCCAAGTTTTCTGCCGGCAAGAAGCAAGCCGGCAATGCTCAGGGAGTCGGTAATTTCACCCCTTTCTACCATAGTAATGGCTTCTTTCAGGGGTAGTTTTTTTACAGCAAGTTCCTCTGTTTCTTCAGGTTCTGCCTCCGTTTGCTTCAGATCCATGGCCAGAAAAATATGTCCGAATTCATCAGTCACTGAATTGGAGGTGTGGATGGAGCCCAGAAGACTCCATTTTTCTGCTGTCAGCCCGGTTTCTTCCTGAAGTTCCCGTTTGGCCGTCTCCAGGGGTTCTTCGTTTTGCGGGCCGCCTCCTTCCGGAATTTCCCAGCTGTATTGGTTCAATGTGTAGCGGTACTGGCCCACCAGGTAGGTATTCAGCGAATCGTCCACCGGAACAACCCCTATGGCCAGATTTTTAAAGGAAACCACCCCGTAAATTCCCTTGCCGCCCGATGGATTGATCACATTCCGGTGGCTGATTTCAATCCAGGGGTTGGAGTAGACCACTTCCGAACTCAGGGTCTCCCAGGGGTTTTCTGATTCATTTATGCGTTTTGGTTCATCCATTTTTTCAGATTTTTTACCCAGGCTGCATTTTCGTAGCGGTCTGTATGGCATTCCAGAATGGCGCATTGGGTGCTTTCCAGCCACAGCGGAAGAGCTGCCTGCATTTCCTTTGAATTGGCGGCCCTGAAGTAGGGGAGTCCAGCTTCCTTTGCAGCCCATTCGGCGCTGTAGGGTTGCTTCATTTCAAAATATTCTTCCAGTTCGGGCATTTGACCCGAGCCCGGAATAATCCGGAAGATGTTTCCTCCGCCGTTGTTGAGAATCATTATTTTCAGATTTGCCGGTATGTGATTTCTCCAAAGTGCATTTCGGTCGTAGAAAAAACCCATATCGCCGGAAAGGGCAACTACAGTGCGGCGGGGAAGGACAGAAGCAATTCCCAGTGCTGCAGAAAGGCAGCCATCAATGCCCGAAGTACCTCTGTTGGCGAACACGATGTGGTCGGTACTGAGTGCGGCCGCAAACCAATTGGCATAGCGGACCGGCATGGAATTCCCCGGAAACAAGACCGCTTTGTGCGGCAGAAGGTCGTACAACAGGGCCGTAGCTTTTCCGTCTGACCAGTCTTCTTTTTTTGCAAAAGTTCGAAGGGCCGATTTTGCTTTTATTTCGGTCTTCATCCAAAAATCAAAGTAGGGATTAAGGTCCTGCCTGTTCTGAAAAAAAGACCCTTCCCCCAGTTTGGTAATCATCCACTCCGGGTGGGCACGGATGATTTTGGTGAAACTGCCATAAGGATCTGCTACAGGTCCTTCTTCCTGTATATGCCAATGTTCCCTATGCTGCTTTTTCTGAATAAATTTTTTTAATGGCTTGGAAATGAGTCCGTTTCCTATGGTTAGTATGATATCCGGGCTTACATCCGGATGTTCCCAGAACGAATCAGGCAGGAGGTCCGCATGTTGTACCAATCCGTCAATCCCGGAGAGGTTGTGAACCAAATCGCCGGCGAGCGGAACC
>CANHCT010000017.1 GCA_947459175.1 Hymenobacteraceae bacterium | reverse complement strand
TTCCTTATGGTCTTCTATGAGCAATATTTTTTTCATTTTTCCGGAAAAGTGATGGTTATGGTCGTTCCTTTATTCAGAGCACTGTCTATTTCTATGGTTCCACCCATCAAAGATATGTAACGCTGCACAATGTGCAAACCCAGACCGGTGCCCTGAATGTTGTCTGCATTCCGGCCTCTGAAAAATCGCTCAAATAAATGGGCCTGGTCTTCTTCCGAAATCCCCAGGCCCTCATCTTTCACCTTGATTTCCAGTTCCCTTTTTTCATTGCGAGTCGCAAAAACCCTGACAACTCCCTGCGGATTAGAAAACTTCAGGGCATTGGAGAGCAGGTTCAGTAAAATATTGCGGATCAATTCTTTATCCAGGTCAATGGACACCACACCATCCTGTTGAAAATGAATGGTTTTGCCATCCTGGGCCTGACTTTGCATTCCGCTTACCACCTCCCGGATGAGGTCCGGCAGATGAAAAGTTTCTTTTTTCGGCACAATTTTTCCTTCCTCCAGCTTGCCGATGGATAAGAATTCATTGAGCAGATTGGTGAGGTTCAGCACCGTATCCGAAATGCGCTTCAGGTGTTTTTCCCGATGTGTCTGTTCTTCAGATGTGATGTATTTGCCAATCAGAGATGCGGAAGTTAGAATGGTGGACAGCGGTGTTTTGAATTCATGGCTTGCCATGGTCACAAACCGGCTTTTCAGTTCACCCAGTTGCTTTTCTCTATCCAAAGCTTCCTTCAGTTCTATTTGCGAGGTTTCAAGCCGCGAAAGGGTTTGCCTGAGGTCATCCGTTCTTTTTTCTACCTCCTGCTCCAAATTGGCGTTCATGGCCTTCATTTTTTCTGTAACTTCCTCCAATTCAGATTTTTGCCTGATGAGTATGACCTCGTTGTTTTTCCTTGTGGTAATGTCCTGAATAAAGGCAATGACATACAGACCCTCTTCTGTATTGAAATAACTCAGGCTGACTTCAACAGGAAAATGGTGGCCGCTTTTGTGCCGGGCCATCAGGTCACGGCCCGAACCCATAGGCCGGACCTGCGGATGAACCGTGTAGTGCTGTCTTTCTGCCTTGTGTTCGTTGCGCTTTCCTTCCGGGAGTAAAATTTCCACTTTTTTTCCGGCAAGCTCTTCGCCCGAATACCCAAAGATAACCTCGGCAAGCTGATTGATTTGAACAATATCGCCTTTGCTGTTGGCGATGATGATTCCGATGGTAGCAAAATTAAAGAGGGCTTCAAACTTCTGTTTCTCTTTCAGAAGCTGATCTATAGCCTTGTCTGTCATATCCATAATATCCCTAACATACAAATATGGATTTCTAAGGGGCTATAGCCAACTGACAAAAAACAGAAGTCCAACTGATATTAATCAGTTGTCGTGAATTACCGGGCCAGTTTCAGCACTTCTTCTATGTCGGGACAATCGTTGCTGTGCCATTTTCCCAGCACTTTGCCGTTCTTGAGCATCCACAGCCCTACATTGGAACGCATGATTGTCTTGAGCACCACGCCGTCGGCATAGTAGCAAGGTATACTCAGCTGGGCCTCATGACGCAAGTTTTCCACAGAACTCCTGTCGCTGGAGGTCAGAATCATAGGGTCTATTTTGACACTCGAAATTTTGGGCAGGCTGTTGGTCAAAGATGCAATGGACTTAAGTTCAGCAGGATCAACCTTTTCTGCCTTCCGGATGATAACCATAAACCGAACACCTTCAAAAGTTTGCTTGGTAAAATCACCTTCATCGTTCCACACATTGTAGTCAGTGATTTTGGGTTTGGCTTCCGGATTGGCTACATCCATGGATTTGAATTTCCATGTGGTATCGGAGGGATATTCGGTAAAATCTTTGGTCTCGCCGTTTCGCTCCATGGTGTACACATAAACGAGCGGAGCGGAGGGCTGCATGGCAGCCGGAATATCGGCACCTACCTTGTAGGGACGAAAATCTACCATGGGCAAATGTCGTATGGCATGAATGGCCACCCAGGTGCTGATAACCAGCGACAGTACTACGGCCACCTGATTGACAGAATTCTTAAATTCGGATTCCAGCTGATTACGCCTGAAAAACAAAAACAGGGTGGGCACCATCAAAATCAAATCTTTGATGAAAGATTGAAGCGGCCTGAGTTTAATAAAATCGCCGAAGCAGCCGCAATCGCTCACGGCATTGATGCTGGCGGGACCATCAACCCCTGCAAGGCGGGCAAAAAAAGCAGCGAAGCTTGTTTCAGGATTTTCCTTGGCATACAGGGCAAGGGCTGTGTAGCCGGTGAGGAAGGTGAAAAACAACATAAGCAAAAGAAAAACCCACATGTTGATCCGCATCTGATAAAAAAGGAGCAGCGCCACCCCCATGACCACTTCAGCCACACACATCACCACGGCAACAGGCAAAGCATATTCCACCAAATGTTCAAATGCCGGATGAAAAGCCTGGGCGAATACCTCGAAATATTCCTCCATTTTTATCTGAGTTCCGACGGGGTCTATCAGCTTGACCGAGCCTGAAAAAATGAAGAGGACACCTGTAAAAATCCGAAAGAATTGCGTGATGAATTTCATATGACTGGATGCACCTGAAAATGAGGCTCAAAATTGGACAAATTGAGGCAATACAACAAAGGCAGGGCAAGCTCTCTTTGGTTAAAAATTACAAATTCACCTGTCCGGCAGCTTCAGATCATTGGTTATTGAATCAGCGAAAAAAAATTTCAGGAATTACAATTGGAAAAAAATGCCGTACATCGTGACAAAAATCACTCTTCAATTTGTCTTTTTAATCTGCTGACGCGATGAACCTGGCCGGTATAATTGGTGCCCTGCTTATTTGTATTGTTTGGATAGATTTCCTTCGGAGACTCGACATTTTTGAGGCTGAAAAGTGGATATTTACCATCATGGCAACCGGACTCGGGGCTGTGTTTACATTGTTGTGGTCTTTCGGGCTTGCGGTCATTCCGCCTTATGAAGAAGCCTTCCTGCCACTGATTAGGGAGCTGTTGTGGTCCTTCGGGCTTGAGGTCCCGCTGACATTTCTGCGTCCCGATGAGAGTACGACCGGCATGTATCTTTTTTTCATTCTTATGGTTGGCCTGCCCGAAGAATTGGTGAAGATCATTCCTGTCTTCATCATGTTGTATTATACCGATGAGCTGGACGAGCCTTATGATTATCTGAAGTTTGCCATGTGCAGCGCTCTGGGTTTTGCTACCGTGGAAAACATTCAATATTTTGAACATCACGGCAGTTCCATTATTGATAAGCGGGCCTATCTGTCTGTGGTGGGCCATCTTTCCTTTTCCTGCTGCATGGCATACGGTGTGGTCCGCAAGCGCATGTTCGGGCGGGGTACGGTATTGGGAAATATCCTCATCTTCGGGACTTTGTCTATTTTGCTTCACGCCACTTTCGATACCCTGCTGAGTGTACCTGCAGGAAACCTTATTTTTATCGTATTCTTCTATTTTTTGGTGATTGTGCTCCGAAATATGATCAACACCACCCTGAATTTCTCTCCCTGGTTTTCGGAGGATAAATTTCCAAAAATCAAAACTGCCTTCAGGTTTCTCATTTTGGGCCTTCTGGCTGTATTTTTTTACGCCATGCTGGTCATCACCCTGGAAAACGGGACCGAGGCAGGCATTGCCTTTCTGGTAGACAACATCATTCTGTCCGGCACCTTGATTTTTTTCATCCCCAGCCGCTTGTCGGGAATGGTTTTGGAAAGAAACAGCCGGGTCAACATCCTCAGCAGAAAATAACCCGCCGGGCAGGCAAGGATAAAATCTTTTCTATTCCTTTCTTTACGGCATGAATTCAGGAAAATCAGGCCAAAAACCATTTTTCATTCTGGGACCCTGTGTCATCGAAACATGGGATTTGCTCTCGGTAATTGCCTCAGAATTAAAGAGAATTCAAAACAAATTTGAAATTTCCATTTTCTTTAAAGCTTCATACGACAAAGCCAATCGGACCTCAGTCGGTGGTTTTCGCGGACCGGGTATGCAAGCCGGACTGGAGATGCTGAGCAGGGTAAAAACAGAATTTGGCTTTCCTGTACTCACCGATATTCACGAGAGTTATCAGGCAGAGATTGCGGCAAAATATGTAGATGTGCTTCAGATTCCGGCATTTCTTTGCCGGCAGACAGATTTGCTTCTGGCAGCAGGCAAAACTGGCAAGATTGTGAACATAAAGAAGGCCCAGTTTCTCTCCGGTCAGGACATGAAATACCCTGTTGAAAAAGTTAAATCCACCGGAAATCACAACATCTGGCTGACAGAGCGGGGCACCATGTTTGGATACAACAACCTCATAGTAGATTTCAGAAATCTCCCCGAGATGGCCCAATTCGGGTTTCCGGTGGTGATGGATTGCACCCACTCGGTGCAGCGGCCGGGCGGAGGCGGAGGAAAAACTTCCGGCAACCGCGAATATGTACCGGCTATGGCACTGGCAGCCAAGGCCTTCGGAGCGAATGGCTACTTTATGGAAGTGCACCCCGATCCGGACAAAGCCCCAAGCGACGGGCCGAACATGCTGCCCCTTTCCGGTCTTGAAGAATTATTAGAAAAAATCATATTCAATCATGAATAACATTCCTGAACTAATTGGGTACAGCTTGATTGGTTCCTTTCTGGCCTACGGAATTATCAGAATCGCGTCCATTCTATTTGTTTCCAACGATGAATCTCCGGGTGTCAGATTGGTTGCTTCTCCGATGTTCGGATACATTTTTGTTGTCTCACTTGTTGCGATTGTAGTAACCAAAGGAAAAACACTCTATGTATTGCCTTTTTTTCTGTTACTCTTTTTTTTTAGAAAAAATATACTTAAATATCATAGGTCTGGATTTGAACTAAAATGGAGCGAATTTTACATTTTGATATTTAATGTAGTAGTGCATTGGATTGTCTTTTTTGATTGGAAAAATCTGAGTTATTTCAGCGAATGGATCGATTCATATCACTATTCTTCCAATGTAAGTTCAATTATTGCAACAAATTCAGAATGCTATATGCATGAGTGCTCCAATTTAAAATTGAAATTTGATCATCAAAATTCATTTTATCATTATTCAGAATATTATCTAACAATATTGATTAAATTTTTCTTTGATAAAAACTCTTATTTCTCTTTATTTTTTATAAGTATTCCGGTAATTATGACTATAGCTCAAATTCAGGCGATTAGTTTTTTAAATATCTATTCTAAGTTTAGAGGCTTAAATGGAATAGCATTTGTTCTAGGAATTACAACATGCATTCGATTTATAAATATTGGAATTATATGGCCATTTGATGTAAATAATTGGAATCATTTTCCTATATATCAAATTACAAATTATTTTAATATTTATTTTTACAACTATAATGGAAAAACTCCTTTATTCTTATCTATTTTCTTAACACTTTATTCCTTGTGGAAAGAAGATAAATTGATTTATTTCAGTTTATCTATGATGATTGTAACTTTACTAAATTTGGTATTCCTTCCTTTCTTTGTTCTATTCTTTTTTATTCTATTCCTAATAGAAAAAAGACCTTTCGGGTTTTTTTCATTTCCGCTTTTTCTGTCTGTTTTGGGTCTTCTTCCAATTTTTTTTCTTAACAGCGGAAAAGATATTTCGATTAATCCAATGAAGCCCTCCCTGGATTTTTTTGTGGATTTCAATATTAAAAATACACTATCTTCTCTTAGGAATGCTGTCATTTATGTTTTGGGAAACTTCTTTCCGCATTTTATTTTTCTTTCCATTTCTATGCTTTCTATATGGCGAAGCAGAAATATGAGGCTGTTTATTATTATTCTCATTCTTTTCCCGTTGCTGTTAAATGTTCCTACCGGTTCAAAAGTCCTCCTGATTCTATGTGTGGTATCAGGTGTTTACTTTTATCTTTTCAATCCCGGAGGCTCTGTCCCTGTTTTTGTTTCCCTTTTCAGCATATTGCTGCTGGTTTTGATTTTTGGAATTTTTGACCCGAATGAGTATGCTGACTTTTTTCAATTTTATGAACAACCTATCGTTGGAATGGCTTACGCTCTTCCATTTATATTTTTAGTGGAATGGAAAATTAGCCCGGTTAAACCCTTTTCTCTTATCGCAACAATTTTCATAGCTCTGAATGTTTACGAAAGTCATTTTGCTAATAATAGAACGTATTTTCGTTCAGAAAACTCAGAGAAATTCTATCAAAAATTTATTCAAAAAACAGAAGGAAAAAAAATTAGAGCAACTTTTTTAACCAATGAAATCCTAGAAATGGTTTACATAAGCGGTGATAATACATGTGGATTTGACATATTGAATAGGTCTGATTCCCTTGAAATTTACACCCTTGGCTCAGATAATTTAACCAGAACTGATTCACTCAGAATGGCCAGAGGAATGCTGGCATGGAAGATTTACCAGAGACAGCCGATTACCATTTTCGAAAAAAAACATCCGGAAATAAAAAATCGTGATAGCCTGAAATTATCCTTCATGAAGCAGTATCATATTACAGCCTTTTTCAGAGATGAGAACAATCCCCGATATAAAATGAATTACCTAAACAACCATCTCTCCGACTCATTGTACAATCCGGCCGAAACTTATTGGGTATATTTCCTCAATTTTAAACAAAACAAAAAAAACTGAGAAGTTGAATCCCCCTTGTTCAAATATCGCCCGCAAAGTTTTCGAATGTCAGATAACTGCCCTAAGGAAAGCCGTTTCTTTCCTTGGTGCAAGCTTTGAGCAGACTGTAGAAGCGTGTTTGGCCTGTAAAGGAAAAATTATTTTCTGCGGAGTTGGAAAATCAGGACTCATAGGACGAAAGATTGCCGCTACCCTTTCAAGTACCGGAAGTCCCGCTGTATTTTTGAATGCAAATGAAGCACTTCACGGGGATTTGGGCATTCTTGGAAGCAATGATGTTTTGGTAATGATTTCAAAAAGTGGAACGACCTCCGAATTACTGAGAATTTTACCCAAAGCCCGTTCACTTGGAATCCCCTGTATAGGCATTTTCGGAAACCTGAAAACCCCGCTTGCCTCCCGGATGGATATTTTACTTGATGCTTCGGTTGAGGAGGAGGGGAGTCCTTTCGGACTTGCTCCTATGGCCAGCACCACAGTGGCCTTGGTCCTTGGTGATGCCCTGGCCGCAGCTCTGATGTCTATTCGCGGATTAACAGAGGCCGATTTTGCTACCAATCACCCCGCCGGACAGTTGGGAAAAAATTTGCTTCTCAAGGCTGCAGATGTGATGCACTTCGGAAATCAGCTACCCAAAATCCGGCCTGAGCAAAGCATTAAGGAGGCAGTACTGGAATTAACCCGAAAAAATCTGGGCGGCCTGTGTGTACTGGATGAAAAGGGTCTGCTGGCAGGCTTCCTTACCGACGGTGACATCAGAAAATACCTTTCCAAAGCCGATGACCTGCAGGTTTCAGTAAGACTGATTATGACCCAAAATCCAGTATGCCTCGACCCCGGCATGAGTCTTGCACAGGTGCTCGACATAATGGAAGGTCCCGAAAAACAGATTTATGTGGCACCGGTGGTGGACTCAGAAAGCAGGAAAGTATTGGGAATCCTAAGGATGCACGATATTTTGCAACAGGGCTAAAATCTGGGGAGAAATCTGGAAATCTTCCATTTCCACAGGCATGAAAAGTCTGCGCCTTTTTTATCCAACATCGAAGTAAAACTCCTGAAATACAACTCGTTAAAAATCCGCAATAAAGAAGGGAGCGCCCCTCTTCCAAGTTTCAAGCTAAACATAAGGGCCTTGAAAAATGGAATTTCATAATTCAACTGCTCAATCTGAAGTCTGAACCAAATGATTTGCTCTCCAAGCAGAGATTTTCTCTCCGGAAGCAATCTGAATCTTTCATTGAACCATAGAATAAAATCGGATGCTGCCTGAAGTTTCTGGTCGATATAAATGCCCGACCGGGATGAAATATTCACCTCGCTGAGTCTCCAGAAAACCCGTCCCGACGGCAAAGCCCGGATACCGGGCAGACCCGAGAAGGCTATCCAGGAAGCATCATCTGAACACCAGGCAGCAGGGAATGGCACGAATCCACTCTCGCTTTGCCACGACTGTCTTGAGAATATAAACTCAACCGCTGCACTCAGGATTTTCCGTTGAAACCGGAGCTTTCCAAATTCAAATCCGGAATATTTCTCCTGATGGATTTCCTGAATACCGGTAACATTTCCCTGTTGGTCTATCATGGCATAGGGAAACTTAAAAACCTGATGATCAGGGCTTTTTTCCTTTTCAGAGAAAAAGGTTTCCACGCAGTCCGGCGACATTTTATCGTCATCTGAAAACAACCAAATCCAGTGTTCAGTACTTATTTCAACACATCGGTTCCAGTGGGCAACCAGGTTTTGTGCGCCCAGATTTTCATCGAATCGGTGATAAATCCAGCCGTTCCTTTCAACAAATTCCCTTGCAATTGACCAAAGGTCATGGGGGCTGGCATCATCTCCAATATAAACCTGAAAACGCTTATCCGTTTGCTTTTCAATAGATTGAAGCGCTTCGAAGAAAAAATCAGGTTTATAGGCCGGAATGATAATCCCGATATGGTCTGCCATGCCTGCAAAGAAAAGGAATTCCTTTTTTGCTTCGGGACAAAATCCAAAGCCCTGAGAATAAAAACAAAAAGCCTCCCGCCCAAAGGCAGAAGGCTTCTGTTCAATTCGGGGATTCCCCTTATTTCACTTCTTCAAAATTTACATCGGTTACAGGCTCCTGATTGTTGCCTGCGGTGCTGCCCTGATCGGGTGCGCCCTGAGGCTGCTCGGCGCCTGCCTGATACATTTCGTTTGAAGCGGCCTGCCAGGCAGTATTCAATTCAGCCATGCCGGCATCTATCCCTTCCAGATTCTGAGCAGAATGTGCTGCCTTCAGTTTTTCCAGAGCGTTGTTGATGGCGGTTTTGTTTCCTTCGGAAATTTTGTCGCCGTACTCCTTCATCTGACGCTCAGTGCTGAATATCAGCGTATCGGCCTGATTGAGCTTCTCTACTCTTTCTTTTTCGAGTTTATCGGCTGCTTCGTTGGCCTTGGCCTCATTACGCATTCTTTCGATTTCGGCATCGGTCAGTCCGGAAGAGGCTTCGATTCTGATTTTCTGCTCTTTGCCGGTGCCCTTGTCTCTGGCCGAAACATTGAGGATACCATTGGCATCGATATCGAAGGTCACCTCTATTTGGGGTATCCCTCTGGGAGCCGGCGGAATGCCGTCGAGGTGGAATCTGCCCAGTGTCCGGTTGTCTTTGGCCATGGGTCGCTCACCTTGCAGAACATGCAGTTCCACGGAAGGCTGACTGTCGGATGCGGTTGAGAAAACTTCAGATTTCCGGGTGGGGATGGTGGTATTGGATTCAATCAGTTTGGTGAAAACACCGCCCATGGTTTCAATTCCAAGTGAAAGCGGGGTCACATCCAACAAGAGTACATCCTTCACCTCGCCGGTCAAAACACCGCCTTGTATGGCGGCACCGATGGCCACTACCTCATCAGGGTTTACGCCTTTTGATGGCTTTTTGCCAAAGAATTTTTCCACTTCCTCTACAATCCTCGGAATGCGGGTTGAGCCTCCTACCAGAATCACTTCATTGATTTGGCTGGTGCTGTAGCCTGAGTTTTTGAGTGCCCTGCGGCATGGCTCCAGTGTTCTCTGAATCAGGTCGTTGCAGAGTTGCTCAAATTTGGCACGGCTCAGTTTCCTTACCAGGTGCTTGGGTATGCCATTTACCGGCATGATGTACGGCAGGTTGATTTCGGTTTCCATAGAACTGGAAAGCTCAATCTTGGCTTTTTCGGCCGCTTCTTTCAAGCGCTGAAGGGCCATGGGGTCTTGCCTGAGGTCGATGCCCTCGTCGGCTTTGAACTCATCTGCCAGCCAGTCGATGATTTTCTGATCGAAATCATCGCCTCCGAGGTGTGTATCGCCGTCGGTGGATTTTACTTCAAATACGCCGTCACCCAGTTCGAGGATGGAAACATCAAAGGTTCCGCCGCCAAGGTCAAAGACTGCAATTTTCATATCCTGGCTCTTTTTGTCGAGTCCGTAGGCGAGTGCAGCGGCGGTTGGCTCGTTTATGATTCGTTTTACATCGAGACCGGCAATGAGACCTGCCTCTTTGGTGGCCTGGCGCTCGGCATCGTTGAAATAAGCAGGCACAGTGATAACGGCTTCTGTTACACTGGTTCCCAAATAATCCTCAGCGGTTTGCTTCATTTTGGTGAGAATCATGGCCGAGATTTCCTGAGGGGAATACAGTTTGTCGCCGATTCTTACCCTTGGGGTATCGTTGGGGCCGGATTCCAATTTGTAGGGAACCTTGGTGGCTTCGTTTTTGGCTTCCGAAAAACGGCGGCCTACGAATCTTTTGATTGAAAAAATGGTGTTGGTTGGATTGGTAATGGACTGACGCTTGGCAGGATCGCCTACTTTTCGTTCACCATTTCCATTGTCCAGAAAAGCGACGATAGAAGGGGTAGTCCTTCTGCCTTCGCTGTTGGCGATTACGGTGGGTTCATTCCCTTCCATAACGGCCACGCATGAGTTGGTTGTTCCGAGATCTATTCCTATGATTTTACCCATAATTGAAAATTTTTGCAGGTTTGCATGAAGACCATTCGCAATTGCTGTGCCATTGTTTACAGCCATTGCCCGGGAATTTTTGATGAATGAAGCCTGCGATTTTCCTAAAATTCAATACACTGAAAACCAGATACTTATTGATTTAATATAATAAAAGGGTAAAAGAATTCCGGGACTCAAACCTGAATTTTCGTCAGTCTATCTGCTTCATTTTCAGGAAGAAATGTCTTGAATTGGCCTCCATTCTCAATCAAAAAATGCCAAGCTGTCATACTTAGCCGTTTTTATCCTTTTCGACTTATACTTGCAGCCTGTATCTTGCAAAAAATATTTGTAAAATGGATTCAGCCGAAAGCAAACTCGAAAGACAACAAAAGCTCAACCAGGTTTATGAAGAAATGGGCAAGGTGGTGGTGGGGCAGCGGTATATGATCAACCGGCTTCTGATCGGGATGCTGACCAATGGCCACATCTTGCTCGAAGGCGTTCCCGGACTGGCCAAAACCCTGACCGTAAACACCCTGGCCAAAACCCTTAGCCTGAACTTTCAGCGGATTCAATTCACCCCCGATTTGCTCCCTGCAGACCTGATCGGCACCATGATTTACAACCAGAAGAACGCCAGCTTTGAGGTAAAGAAAGGACCGATTTTCGCCAACCTTGTTTTGGCCGATGAGGTAAACCGCTCTCCGGCCAAGGTACAGTCGGCCCTGCTGGAGTGTATGCAGGAAAAACAGGTGACCATAGGAGAAACCACCTTCCAGCTGGACCGGCCCTTTTTGGTAATGGCCACCCAAAACCCTGTGGAACAGGAGGGTACATATCCTCTGCCCGAGGCCCAGATGGACCGGTTTATGATGAAGGTGTACATCGATTATCCCACCAAAGACGAAGAGTTGGAGGTAATGCGGCGTATGTCGGACATGGGCTTCACGAGCGAGGTAAATGCGGTGCTGGATAAAGATATGGCCGCGCTGATGTCGAAAGACATCAACGATGTCGCCATTTCTGAAATATTGGAAAAATACATCATCGAGCTGGTGTTTGCCAGCCGTAAACCTTTGGAATACGGCCTGAAAGACGAATCGCATTACATCCAATTTGGGGTTTCTCCAAGGGCGACCATCAGTTTGCACCGGGCGGCAAGGGCCATGGCTTATTTTCAGGGCAGGGATTTTGTATTGCCGGAAGACATAAAGGAAGTAGCCCCGGATGTGCTGAACCACAGGATTATCCTCAACTACGAAGCTGAAGCCGACGGGGTAAATGCCCGTCAGATTGTGGATCGTATTCTGGCCAAAGTGGCCATCGGGAAATAGGGGAAAGCGTGTATTGCCGAATGGCCTCCTTGAGCTTTTGTAATTGTCAGAAAATAAGACATTTATGGAAGGAAGCTAAGTTTCGTCACTCTACTGGATTATTGAGCCTTTGGTCTGCCCGAATTATGGCACCAAACCGGGAATCGTAGGTGTCTTGCAAAAGGGTATCGCAAGTCCGGCATTACCTGATCATCAGCTTCAGTTCCTGCAATTTCAATAAAGCTTCAACCGGAGATAATGTATTGATGTCCAGAGATTTTACAACCTCTTTAAGCTTTTCTGTCTTTTCATCTACCGGGGCAAAAAGGCTGTATTGAATGCTTTGCGCTTTTGGAACATTTTTAAGAGCCTCTTTTCTTTTGCCTTTTTCCCTTGTTTTTTCCAGTTCGTCCATGATTTCCATGGCCCTCAAAACAACCTGTGTGGGCATGCCTGCCATCTGGGCCACATGAATACCAAAGCTGTGTTCGCTGCCGCCGGGCTTTAATTTCCTGATAAACAATATTTTATTTCCGGCCTCTTTTACCGCCACATTGAAATTCCGGATGCCGGGATGGTTTTCTTCCAGCTGATTCAGTTCGTGGTAATGGGTAGCAAACAGGGTTTTGGCTTTTCGGTTGGGCTGGTTGTGCAGAAATTCCACAATGGCCCAGGCTATGGAAATGCCATCGTAGGTGCTTGTGCCTCTGCCGATTTCATCCATCAGCACCAGGCTCCGGTCGGTCAGGTTGTTCAGAATGGAGGCCGTTTCGGTCATTTCTACCATAAAGGTGGATTCTCCCCGGCTCAGGTTGTCGCTGGCACCCACGCGGGTAAACACCTTGTCTACCAGACCAATGCTGGCAGCTGTGGCAGGAACATACGATCCCATTTGGGCCATCAGCACAATCAGGGCAGTCTGGCGGAGCAACGCCGATTTTCCGGCCATATTGGGGCCGGTGATGATGACAATCTGCTGGTTGGAGTCGTTCAGCTCGATGTCGTTGGGCACATACCTTTCTGCGGCCGGCATCAATCTTTCGATTACAGGATGGCGCCCGTCTTTTATCACAATGGCCTTGCTTTCAGAAAGTTCCGGCTTCGAATAGCCATATTCTGAAGCAATCTGGGCAAAGGAAATAAGGCAATCGGCCTGGCCCAACAAGCGGGCATTGGTGAGCAGTGGGGTTACATAATGCCCGATGGTTTCCACCAATTGGTTGAATATCTGAAACTCAAGCGCAAAAATCTTCTCCTCTGCACCCAGTATTTTCTCTTCGTATTCCTTGAGTTCCTGGGTAATGTAGCGTTCGGCATTGGTCAGCGTTTGCTTGCGGATCCAATCGGAAGGGACCTTGTCTTTGTGGGCATGGGTCACTTCCAGGTAATAGCCAAATACTTTGTTGAAAGATATTTTCAGGGAGCTGATGCCCGTCCGCTGGATTTCGTACTGATTGATTTTCAGCAGATAATCTTTGCCCGAATAGGCAATGGCATGGAGCCGGTCGAGTTCTTCGTCTACCCCCTGCCGGATCATTCCTCCCTGATTGGACAAGGCGGGCAGTTCGTCCAGCAGTTCTTTTTCGATTTTATCAAAAAGTGCCTGGCAGGGATTGAGGCCGGACGCAAGGTGGACCCAACCGGAGCCTGCCGGCAAACCGCTTTGCTGGTCTTCAATTTTTTGTTTGATCTGGGCAATCAGGCCCAGGGCCCGTTTCAGCATTCCGACTTCACGGGGCGAAATCCGTTTTACAGCTGCTTTCGAAACCAGCCTTTCCAAATCGCCTGCCTGCCGGAGGATTTGCTGGAGTTCTGTAGAAAAATCCTCTCTTTCAAGCAGTTCGGCCACCATATTTTGCCTTTCCAAAATGGGATGGAGATTTTTCAGCGGCATCAAAATCCACTTGCGCAGCAGCCGGGACCCCATCGGCGAAACGGTTTTGTCCATCACCTCAACCAGGGGAATGCCCCCTTCGTGCTGTGCCTGAACCAGTTCCAGATTGCGTATCGTAAACCGGTCGAGCCAGGCAAAATCCCCTTCGTCAATGCGGCTTATGGCATTGACATGGGCCAGTTCCCGGTGTTCGGTTTCGGCTAAATAATACAAAATGACTCCGGCGGCCACAATGGCTTCGGGCCATTCTTCAATTCCAAATCCTTTCAGATGAGCCGTTTCGAAGTGCCGGGTCAGCAGTTCATAGCAGGTTTCAAACTGAAATTGCCAATCGTCGAGGGGCGTGGCATATGTCTTTTCGGCAAAAAACTGCTCCGCCCAGCTTTTGGCAGACCTGGGAAAAAGTACTTCCGTAGGCTGGTAGGATTGCAGCACTTTTTCCACTTCATCTTCCTGCCCCTGAAAAACAAGGTATTCGCCCGTAGAAATATCGAGAAGGGAAATGCCAATGCTGTCTTCTTTTTTATAAATGGCTGAAAGCCAGTTGTTTTTTCGGGTATCCAACACATTGTCGCTCAGGGCCACACCGGGGGTAACCAACTCTGTAACGCCCCGTTTCACAATGCCGACTGCATCTTTGGGGTCTTCGAGCTGATCGCAAATGGCCACCCGCTGACCGGCCCGTACGAGCTTGGGCAGGTAATTATCCAGGGCATGGTGGGGAAAACCGGCCAATGCCACTTCAGAAGCGGCCCCGTTCGACCTTTTCGTCAGGGTAATGTTGAGGATTTTTGAAGCCGTTACGGCATCTTCTCCAAAGGTTTCATAAAAATCTCCCACCCTGAAAAGCAAAAGCGCACCGGCATACCTAGCCTTGATGGCCGAGTATTGCTTCATGAGGGGGGTTTCTTTGGAGGATTTCACCGGTTAAATTTAACGGCAAAGAAAAGGGCAGAGGACGGTTCGGAAAGTACTATTTTTAAATTCTTTCCCGCCGGAAACTTCTGCCGCATCGGTAAACTGAACTTTTGAAAATAGGATGGGTGATGTATTTGCCCAAGCCCATTTCCACTGGTACATCGCCTGAAAATTTCATTTTTTCATTGGCTTTGCAAATATGGAAAACAGGGAGCAGAAACGGCAGCGTTTATTTTCTAAAACCAAAGTTTTGAAATTTCCATAGCCTTGCCGGGGAATGGTTGCAGCAGGGTTAATATCAATCTTCAACTCCAAATTCGTTGAATTGGATAGAAATCAAATGCCTGATCGCTGCTGATGATGTTCATATCCTCTGCAAGGCATTGGGAAATCAGCATCCTGTCAAAGGGATCCCTGTGATGGTGTTCCAGATTCTTTAGTTGCAGAATATGCTCATTTTCAATGCCCAATATCCCAAAACCAGCCTTTTCACAACTTTCCATGATTTGGCCGAGTTCCAAAGAAAGTCTGAGCTTACCAATGCTTATTTTTATGGATAGCTCCCAAAATGAGGCTCTGCTCACCATTACGATATTTTGAGTTTCTGAAATGATTTTTGAAATTGAATCCGGTAAAGCAGGATTGCCATCAAAATACCAAATTAAAGCTTGGGTATCAAAAAGATACATATCCTTTACCGGTAATCCTCAAAATCGCTGAGGGGTGCATTAAAATCAGGAGCCATATATTGTTGTAAGCCTGACAGGGAACCAAACTTCCGGTATTCTTTTTCCTCAACTTCCCTGGCCTTCATTCTTTCCTTGACCAAAGCCTCTATCTCCTGCAACACGGGCAGGGGCAGAGTTTTCAGTTCTTCCTGAAGTTTGGTTTTCAATTTGAAAATGGTCACGAAAAAAATTTTTTCAAAAATAACAGGTATTTGTTATTCAAAAAATGAAAAAACGGGGATTAAAAGGCAAAGTAAGGGCCCGGTGACGGTTCGGAAAGTACTATTCTTAAATTCTTTCGGGAGCAGGGTATTCTTTCACATTGCCGGAGCCCATTCCACAGCTTGGCCATCGGCAATCCGGATGGGTTCGCCGGCTGGCCGATTTAATCCTTTCCAAGACAAGAGAGAAAAATAAGAAAAAAAGATGCTGAGTTTACTCGGGCTTACCGAATCCAGCTTTGTTGAGGATTATTCCGGGATAGAAAAAGCCAAATACCCATGAACAGAGTCATCGCCCAAAAATATCCTCCACTTGAAGCACCAGTCCGGGGATAGTGTGAACAGGAACAGATTGATCCTCAGCGTAAACCCCTGATTTTTTGTACTTTTCATTCTCCAACAGAAAGCATTCTATGATCTGATCATTGGGAAAAATAATCCAATACTCCTTCACACCCGCCTCTTCATACAGGGCGTATTTCAGGTTTAAATCTTTGGATGAAGAGCCCGGCGAAACTATTTCAATTATGAAATCCGGACTTCCCAGGCACCCTTTTTCGTCCATTTTGCTCTTGTCGCAAACCACAAAAATATCCGGCTGAATTACCGAAATTACATCCTGATCTGCCTTACTTTTGGTGATCAAACGAACATCAGTTGGCGCATGATATAGCTTACAATGGCTTGATTTCAAATGATTTCCCAGTAACAAAGTGAGATTTACAGAGATGTCCTGATGAAACCGTGAAGGGGCCGGCGACATTTTAAATATCTTTCCCCTGATCAATTCCACCATTTCATCAAATCGCCATGTGAGGTAATCTGCATAAGTATAGCTGCTGTTCAGATCCAACTCATTGATGTCTGAGATTCGCTTCTTCATATCTGCAAATTTAGGCAAATGTAAAGGTGGGGAAATGAAATTCTATTCAAAGCCCGGCTTTGGTTTTATCCGCAGGCTGAAATTTCAATGGGGGGGAAGCTTCCCGGCCAATTGTTTTTTTCGCAGATTTCAAACCGCCTCTTTACCAGTCCTTACCCCGGCATCCGAAAATATCAGCCGCATTAAATCGCATCCATTCAAATCAGCTCTTTTTCCCTTTGCCGATTCTCCTACTTTTGCACCTCTTTTTCTTTGAAAACGCTGAAATGAAAATACACCTCGTAACCGGTGCCTGCGGATTTGTAGGTCGAAACCTGGTTAAAAGACTGTTGAAAACAAGTTCCGATTTTCTGGTTCTCGTGGATGATTTGTCCACCGGCACGCCCCCGCATACCTGGTTGCCCGCAGCAGAGCTGAATGGTGCCAAAGACAGCGTCAGAATTGGCGAACGCATTTTGTATTTTCAGGAGGATTGCCGGAAGTTTTTTCAGCGCTGGAGCCATAATCCGGATTGGATGAAGGCCGGCTATGGAATTGAAGGTCAAACCTTTGACGATGTTTTTCATTTTGCTGCCATTGTGGGCGGCCGCTCCAAAATAGAAGGCGACCCCATGATGGTGGCCCTCGACCTGGCCATAGATGCCGAGTTTTTTTACTGGATTACCCGGTTCAGACCCAAAAGGGCTTTGTTTCCCAGCTCTTCGGCCGCATATCCCATTGATTTACAGACTACCGACGGTGCCATTGCCCTGAAAGAAACCGACATCAATTTCGCCAAAATGGGCCAGCCCGATATGACCTACGGATGGTCGAAGCTGACGGGTGAATTTCTTGCCCAGATAGCGGCGAAGTATTACGGCATCTCCGTGGCCTGCGTCAGGCCCTTTTCCGGATATGGTGAAGACCAGGATCTGAGCTACCCCACCCCGGCGATTGCAGCCCGGGCAGCCAAAAAAGAAAATCCTTTTGAGGTTTGGGGCAGCGGCTATCAGGGCCGCGATTTTGTACACATCGACGATTGCATCGACTGCATCCTGATGGCCATGGACAACATCCACGACGGGTCGGCCATCAACATCGGCATGGGTAAGCTGACCAGCTTCCGTGAATTGATTGAGGTATTTTGCTCATTTGCCGGCTATAAGCCTGAAATCAAGCCCCTTCTGGATAAACCGGTGGGCGTACACAGCCGATATTCCAATATGGATTATGTGCACAACACTTTTGGCTGGACCGCCAAAATCAGCATTGAAGAAGGCATGCGCCGGGTGTATGATGCCGCTTTGGAAAGATTAAAAAATCAGAAATAATGTCCTGCCCGAAAAGAGGAATATCTCATCTGTTGATTGCCAATTTCCCATCAAACCATGAATAAAATCATTACCGACCTCGACGCCATTGTGGCACAGGTAAAAGACGGAGATACCCTGATGCTCGGCGGCTTTGGCCTCTCGGGCATTCCGGAATACAGCATTGCAGCCCTGCTGCGAAGCGGTGCAAAAAACCTGACCTGCATTTCCAACAATGCCGGGGTGGATGATTTTGGAATCGGCCTGATGCTTCAGCAAAGGCAGGTAAAAAAGATGATCTCCTCTTATGTAGGTGAAAATGCCGAATTTGAAAGGCAATTGCTTTCAGGCGAGCTGGAAGTAGAGCTGATTCCTCAGGGCACTCTGGCAGAAAGAATCCGGGCCGGCGGGGCCGGTATTCCTGCTTTTTTTACCCCTGCCGGAGTGGGAACGGAGGTGGCCATCGGAAAGGAAACCCGTGAATTTGATGGCAAAACTTATTTGATGGAGACCTGGCTGAGGGCCGATTTCTCTTTTGTGAAAGCCTGGAAAGGCGATGCCATGGGCAATCTGATGTACAGGGGAACAGCCCGAAATTTCAATCCGATGATGGCCACTGCCGGCAAGATTGTGGTGGCCGAAGTAGAAGAAATTGTGCCTGTGGGCGAGCTGGATCCCAATTTTGTGCATACACCCGGCATTTACATCAACTACCTTTTCAAAGGCGATGCCTACGAAAAGAGAATTGAGCAGCGCACCGTAAGTGCCTGATTCAGAATAAAAATGAACCCCGGATCGTTTCCGGCCGGCTATTCCACAGTCAAATTCAGGCCTTTGGCCCAATTTTTCCTTTCGGCAGTATAATACAGGTAGGCCGAAGATGCCGAACTTTGGTAATTGCCTTTCAGCACGGCATTGAGCGTAATCAGGATTTGTTTGTTTTCCGATGGCCTCATCTGCCTGAAATACAGGAACAACATATTGCCCCGGATTTCGTAAAAATCAACCTTTTTTGAATCCATCAGCTCCCGCAGTTCCGAAGGAGAAACCACACAACCGGCCGGAATCGCCACACAGGCCATGGTCATGGGCAGGCCATCGGCAGTATTGTTTTTCAAGTTTACCTCCAACTGAACCGGCTTGTCTTTTTTCACCTTTTCCATACTGAGACGGGTTTGCAGCGAAATTTTGCATACCGGATCCGAAACCGGCAAAAAGGTATGGTATTGAATACCAACGGTAAAGGGCAGGGGATCTTTTAAAATCGAATAGCTGAATTCCAGTTTGTTGGGTCCTTCTTTCAGCTCCTTTTCCCAACCACCGACAGAAATGGCCTTCCGGGTACCGGCTTTCCAATCCGCTTTTGCCGCTTCTTTGTCGTTTACTTTCAGCAAAAACGCTCCGTCTTCGGCCGCTGTTTTGGCATACACCACATAGGCTGTCAGGGCTTTAAGGGCCATGATGGTGGCCTGAGAATTGCCAAAACCTCCTCTGCCTTGTCTTTGGCTACACAGAAATTCTACCGCCTTGTCGATTTTTGCTTTGGGTCCGTCGTCGGCCCTGATGAGGGCAAGCAAAGCAAAGGATGTAGTCTCCACCGTAAGGGCTTCTCCTGTAGAATAGGTGATGGAATGGCTGAGGCCTGTCCAGCTGCCGTTTTCAGCTTGAAGCCGCAGCAGTTCACGGGTTACCTCACGGGCCTTTTCGTTTTGCTTCAGCAGCCATAAGGTATTGGATGCCAGCGCAAGCAGGTAAGGATCTTTTCGGGCAAGGGCCGTTTCGGTGGTCTTTTGTACCTCCAGGTCCAGTTGCTGAAATCCCGCTTCGGCCAGGCTGTACACAATGTAGGCATTGGTGATCTCGTCGTTTGCCCTGCCAAAATTGTCCAGGGCCTGGGCCGAACGCAGAAAACCGCCTTTGCCATCCCTTCGGCTCAGAAGCCACTGGCTGGTTCGCTCCACCATTGAGGCATCTACAAAAGGGGCCACTTTCTGCATTTCTTTGAACTGAAGGAGGCCATAGGCCGATAGGGCTTCATGGGCCGGGGTTCCGCCAAACCATTCGTAGCCTTTTTGTTTGGTCTCGAATGACACCAGTTTTTTATATCCCTTTTCGAGCAAGGCCTCTGCTTTTTGGGTAAGCTCTTTATCGGGAACATTGGCTTGCTTTAAATAATTCAATACCAGCACATTGGGATAGCTGGTCATGCTCGTTTGCTCAAAACAACCAAAGGGCTCTGCCAGGATGCTTTCCACACCTGCCAGCAAGTCGCTCGTTACATCCGGATAGGCGGTGGCATGCACTTTCAGGCTGCCTGGCATCATATTTTTGATGTCGGCAAGAAAATATTTGCCCATTTCCCGCCCGGAAAAAGAAAGGTCTACCGGATAGCCCCCGGGCACCACCCGAACGGATTTTTTCCATATGTCCTGATCCTGACCTGTGGATAGGATTAAGGCGATTTGACAGGAATCTGTGGCTTCTGAGGCCTTCAGGGGCCAAAGAATTTCCTTGCTTTCGCCGGGTCCCAAAACCACCTCTGCCGGAAGGGACCCTTCTTCTTTCAGCCCTCCGGACAGGGTAGACTTCAACCCGAATTTTTGATTTTCAGAGGTCTTGTTTTTTACCATTACAGGAAGAACCAACCGGTCGCCCATGGTGAGTTCTACCGGTATTTTGCCTGAAACCGAAAAGGGCAGACGGGTTGAAAATAAGGTATGGCCAATACCCAAAAGGCCTTCAGGACCGATGGCCCGGGCAGTGGCTTTGTAAGAACTCAGGTCGTCTTTGGTGTAAAAACTAAAATTCCCCCGACCGTTAAGATCGAGGTCCACAATGCCCGACCAGAAAAGGGTAGTGGAAAAATCGACGCGTTCTTTGGTTTTTGCCGGGGGCAGATTCGGAAATTTCCGGGCCATGTAATAAGGCGATTCCTGAGCTGGTTGGGGAAATACGGGAAATGCTCTCCTGATGTTGCCGGGCAATGGTTTTTCCTCATCTTTTAGCCGGGCCGCAGCTTTCCCCTTCGCCCTTGCCGCCGGGAGTACCGCATTTTCTCTTTTCAACATTTTTATTCCCTCCCTTTCCGGGGCACCCATGGCTTCTGCGGCCGCCATAGGCACAGGAATCATATCTCTTCTTTGGTATATCACCCTGAAAGAGGGGTAATAAAACAACATGTCGTCGCCGTACTGCACAATGCTTTCTTCTGCGGGGGCCTCTTTTCCTTTCGTCATCCGCAGGGAAGCAGGACGGCTCAGGTCCACAAAATCAAACCTGAATTTACCGGCGGTATCTGTGTAGGTAACCTTGCCATTGATTTCCAACTTCACACCCGGATTGGGTTTTTGGGTCTGACTGTTGATGATGGTTCCGGATATAGTGGCTTTTTCAGGCCTGCTTCCGGGTTTTTCTCCCTGATAATCCATCACTTTCTTCCACTCTATTCCCCTCCAGCCAAAGGTAAGCATCACCAAATCGAGGGCGGCTTTGGCTTTTACATCCTTCGAAAAATAGAATTCCGGATTTTCAGGACGGCCGTTCAGTTCCTGCTCCAGCCAAAGCGCACTGAGAATGTCCGACTGCTTGTCGTCGGCATAAGAAAGCAGGGCATCGTTTGCCACCGAAACCAAAACGGAGCCGGGAACCGGAATTCCCTTTGAATCTGAAACCCGGACACTGAGGTTTACTTTTTCTCTGGTGCCGTAGCTTTCTTTGTCCGTTTTCAGGGCGATTTTCAGCCGTCTTTCGGCGTTTACAAAAACCCGTCTTTCGCACCGCAACAGTTTGCGGCCATCAAACAAAGAAATAACCGCCACCCCCGATGGCCAGTTTTCTGCTGAAACTTTTACTTCTGTAGCATTGGGGCCGGCCTTCAGGCTTTTGTCCCAAAGCCATTTGCCCCGCATCTGGGCCACGAGCAAAAGCTGATCGGCTGCCGGCGCATGCACCCGGATACCGAGTGCATTTCCATCCTGACTGAGGGCAAGACCATAGCCTTTTTCAAGGGGATCCGGCAATACAGAGGTTTGACGCACAGGGCTTTGCCACTCAATTTGATATCGTTCTCCTGCTTTTGCTTTCAGCTCAAAAGAGCCCATACCATCGTGCAGCGATTTCACGAAACGGATTTTTTCCCCTTTTCCATTGAGCAGCCAACCCTCAGCATCGGCCGGGGTAGAGTCGGCCTTCAGCACTTTGAAGGCAATTTTTGAGTTTTGGTCTGCAATGAAATCGCCTCCCTCCGGAAAGAAATAAACCAGCATTTCTTCCTCCGTTACCGGAATGGTCCGGCTGATGGATTCAGATTCTCCTCCCGCCGAAATGCTCACATTCAAAACGGGCTTGCTGCCTTTAGCAATTTCTGGTAAAACAAAGGATATCAGCTTTTTACCTTCGGCATCGGTTTGGGCTTTGGAGGACAAAAGGGTTTTGTCGCCGGCTTCTACCGAGAATTCAAATTCCTGTGCGGATATGGGCCGGTTGTCGGTTTGAACGGCCCCGAAAGAAGCCTCTACCCTCTGGCCCGGCTTGTATGCTTTTTTATCCAGTTCGAGGCTGAGTTTGAATACCGGAAGCACCACCTGCTGCACCTGCACCGTTCTTTCGACGAAGCGGTTTTGCTGTTCCATCCACCGGGTGCAGGCCTTTATTTTATAGGTCCCGCCAGGCAAATCTTCCCCGATAAAAAAATCTCCGTTTGCCTTTCCTCCCCTTGCTATCAAGGTCAGCTTTTTTTCGACATTGCCCTTGGGGCCGAGCAGTTCCACATACAGGATTTCGCTCAGACCGGGCAGCGAAAGCATGGATTCTTCTACCACAAAACCAGAAAACCAAATGGTTTCACCCAGGTCATAAAGCGGCTTATCGGTTTGGATAAAAATCCTTTCCGAGGGCCAGTTTTTATGGTATTGGGTAAATTTCTTTTTGAGGGAATCCTTTTCAATCTCCTGATTAAAAGGGCTTTGTATTTTCTGATAGATGCCCGAAGAAAATGCGGCGAATGCACAGGCGATGGCTGCAGGCAAAAAAAGGAATCGGAAACTCAGGCGGGTATTTTTCATGGCAGGTGAGGTTATGCGATGTCAAAAAACGGCATTACCCCGGTATAATTTATCAATGTCTGGAATTCTTTAACAATTTTTAGCTTTTTTGAATCGGAATACGGAATGAGCACAGAGGCGATTTTTATGCAGCGGGCCCTGCAGCTGGCCCGATTGGGGCAGGGCGAGGTTGCGCCCAATCCCCTGGTGGGTTGCGTGATTGTACATCCCGAAAAGGGCATCATCGGCGAAGGCCATCACCAAAAATTCGGGCAGGCACATGCTGAGGTGAATGCCATACATCAGGTAGAAAATGAGGAATGGCTCAAGGCATCCACCCTTTATGTAACCCTGGAGCCCTGCAGCCATTATGGAAAAACACCGCCATGCGCAGATTTGATCATTGAAAAAAAGATTCCCCGCGTAAGCATCTGCAACCTTGACCCGCACCCGCTGGTGGCAGGACAAGGCTTTGAAAAATTAAAAGCGGCCGGCGTAGAGGTGCTGTCGGGCTTGCTGGAGAAAGAAGGTGCCCGGCTGAACCGGTTCTTTTTTCACAGCATAAAAGAAAAAAGGCCTTTCATCACCCTCAAATGGGCACAAACCCGCGATGGCTTCCTGGCCAGGAGGGACGGTTCTTCCAAGTGGATCAGCAGCCCCGAAAGCCGGCAGCTGGTGCACAAAATGCGGGCCGAACATCAGACCATCTGGGTGGGCAGCCGTACCCTGCTTACCGACAATCCAAAGCTGACCGTGCGGGACTGGTCTGGAAAAAACCCCGTCCGCCTTGTGGCAGACCCCGATTTGCGACTTCCCAAACATTTGGAGGTATTCAGGGACCCCTCGGCCCCCACCTGGATTTTCAACAAGACCACCAACCACACCGGGGGCCACATCCGCAGAATTTCGCTGCCCTTTGAGGCACCTGAAAAGGAGATGATGGAATATCTTTACGGTGAGGGAATCCATTCCGTTTTTGTGGAAGGTGGCAGCCATCTGATTCAAAATCTGATTGCGCAGCATCTTTGGGACGAAGCCCTGATTTTTACCGGGGAAGGAAGTTTTGGCGAAGGCCTCCGGGCACCCCTTCTCAGCGGTGCCATGCTGCAGGAAGTGCAGAGTACGGGACGCGACATCCTCGAAGTGTACACGCCTGCAATTTGAATGTATCCACAGGCTGAGCCAGCGATACCCCAAAGCAAGGTTTAATTTTAATTTAAGCCTTCCTTAATATCACAGGCCCATTTTTCAATTCTCTTTGTATCATCAAAAGAGCCGGAATCAAATCCGGTTCTGCTGGCAGGATTCAGGGCAAGATCCGGATTTTTTTTCGGTGAATTTGACGGGAACAGAACAAGAAGGCGCTCATCTGAAGGTTCTCCCGGGGAGCTAAAAGAGCTTTCGAAAACACCGGCAAAAAATGGACCTTAAAAACGGGTTTCGGATAATCTGGCCCGGAATCCGAAACGAAGCACAGTGACCATAATCAGGCGAGATTTAATTATGAGGGAAAAGGTCCTTTCTTTGAGAGGGCCTTTTTTTTGTTATTGAACCATGATTGTGCAAATTGCGGTGCTTATCTCCGGATTAACATTTACTCTGAGCCCATGAATTTTCTGGTGAACATGGTCATTTCGGCCATTGCCATTCTGATTTCTGCCTTCCTTATTCCCGGCATTCAGGTGGATGGTTTTATTTCTGCTTTGCTTGTGGCGGTTGTACTGGCCGTACTGAACCGGATTATCAAGCCTCTGCTGGTGGTGTTTACCCTGCCGATTACCATCCTTACCCTTGGACTTTTCTACTTGGTTATCAATGTCATGCTGATTTACATAGCCGATTGGATTGTGGGTCCGGGTTTTACGGTGAAAGGTTTTTTTCCGGCCTTGTTTTTCAGCATTGTGTTGTCGGTGGTCAATTCGGTACTCGATGCCATGGCGGGAGAAAAGTGATGGGCCCGGAACTCAATAACAGAAAAATACCTCTTTAAAGCCGAAAGATTCCTCGCCGCGGGCAGATACCATTTTCAGTCTGCCATCTTCCGAAACCCCTTTGATCAATCCTGTGAATTTGAGGCCATCGGGCAACAGAAAGTCGGCCGGCTGGCCCATTTTGAAAAGATACCGGTAGTAAAGGGTTTTTACTTTTTCCCAACCTGCAATCTGGAGCTGAAAATAAGCCGAAGCCAGTTCTTCCTGCAGCCGGTTCAATACCGTTTCGGGGTCCATTTCCTGGTTCAGGATTTTTCGGAGGGAAGTGGCTTGCTCTGTCAAATCCAACTGGTTAACATTCAGCCCGATGCCAACTACGGACTGGTCCATCATCTGTCCGGTAATGGTATTCTCGATCAGGATTCCCGCTATTTTTTTTCCGCCCGCCATTACATCATTGGGCCATTTTACCTTCACATCCTCCAGCCAGATTTCCAGTGCCCGGGCAATTCCCAAAGCCATAGCCGCCGAAAGCCAGAAGCTGTGACGAGGCGCCAGAAAGTGCGGCCTGACCAAAAAAGAAAAAAGTAGATTTTCTCCCCGCTCCGAATCCCAGGTATTTCCTTTTTGCCCCCTTCCGGCCGTTTGGTAATCGGCCCTGACCAGATATCCCTCCGGGAGCATTGAATCTGAATCCCGAAGCATCTGCAGCAACACATCATTTGTGGACTGACACTCTGACAGATGCAATTGGTTTTCTTTTCTGAATAAGGCTTTGGTTGAAATATTGCTATTCATTCGGTAATATTGTACCAGTTTCCAAAGGAAATACATTTTCGATTCATTTGACGACAGACACCCTCTCCTCCACCCGGCTTGCAGAGCTTGCAGTGCAAGGAATGCTGGAAAAAAAAGCGCAGAACATTGCCATACTTGACCTTCGGGAGGTAAAAAATGCCATAGCCGACTATTTTGTAGTTTGTTCAGGAACTTCTGATACTCAGGTAGATTCTATCAGCAACTCCATTGAAGAAGAAGTTTTCAAAGAATCGGGGCAATCGCCCTGGCACAAAGAAGGGCAACAAAACAGAGAATGGATATTGCTGGATTATCTGGATGTAGTTTGCCATGTTTTTCAAAAGGAAAAACGGGATTTTTACGACCTCGAAGGATTTTGGGGAGATGCTAAAATTCAGCGCATCGAAGAAAATTGAAGACCCGGATGCTGGTATCAGAACATTAAACACAGCTTAAGAAAATTAAAATGGCAGAAAATACTGAAAATAAAAACCCGAAAGCGGACAAGAAAAACCTTCGGAACCGGCCGTCTGTTCCCAACCCCAACCGTCCCAACTACCAATTCTGGATCATCACCGCCATTCTGCTCCTCATATTCGGAATCAGCTATCTGGGGAGGCAAAATGCCAGTATGATCATCACCCAGCCCAAATTTGAAGACATGCTCAGCCGGCATGAAATCAAAACGGTGACCATTGTGCCGAATGAAAAGACTGTGGAAATCACCCTGAGGCCTGAAGCCCTTGAGAGTGAAAAACATAAGAAAACCTTTGGCGACAAAGACAATCCTTTTTCTATGTCCGGCGGACCCCATTACCGGTTCACGGTGATATCGGCCGAAGACTTTAAGGAGGATTATGAAAAGCTGGAAAAAGAAATCCCTGCCGAATTCAGGCCGGATTATAAAGTAGAAGAGCGGCAAAACTTCAGCAATCTGCTCTTCAATTACGGTTTCATCATCATCATCATTGTAGGCTTTTGGATATTGCTCCGCAGGATTACCAATGTAGGTCCGGGCGGACAATTGTTCAACATAGGGAAATCGAGGGCAGCCCTTTTCGATGCCGATAACAAAGTAAAAATTACCTTTGCCGATGTAGCCGGCCTGGAGGAAGCCAAAGAGGAAATCAAAGAAATTGTGGAGTTTCTGAAGAATCCTGAAAAATTCACCAAACTGGGCGGCAAGATCCCCAAAGGTGCCCTGCTTGTGGGGTCGCCGGGAACGGGTAAAACCCTGTTGGCCAAGGCCGTAGCCGGAGAAGCCAATGTGCCATTTTTCTCACTGTCCGGCTCCGATTTTGTGGAAATGTTTGTGGGCGTAGGGGCGGCCCGGGTTCGGGATTTGTTTAAGCAGGCCAAGGAGAAAGCACCCTGCATTATCTTCATCGATGAAATAGATGCCATAGGCAGAAGCCGCGGAAAAGGACCCATGCCGGGAGCCAACGATGAAAGGGAAAACACCCTCAACTCCCTGCTTGTGGAAATGGATGGATTTGCCACCGATTCAGGGGTCATCATCCTTGCGGCCACCAACCGACCCGATATCCTGGATTCGGCCCTGCTGCGGCCCGGCCGGTTTGACAGGCAGATTTCCATAGACAAACCCGATATCGTAGGCAGGGATGCCATTTTTAAGGTTCACCTGAAGCCCCTGAAGCTGCATCCCAATGTAGACAGTAAGAAACTGGCCGCCCAGACGCCCGGTTTTGCCGGAGCCGAAATTGCCAATGTGTGCAACGAAGCCGCCTTGATTGCCGCCCGCCGAAACAAGGAATCTGTGGATCAACAGGACTTTAACGATGCCATCGACAGGGTAATCGGAGGGCTTGAAAAGAAAAACAAGCTCATTTCACCCGAAGAAAAAAACATTGTGGCCTATCACGAAGCCGGACATGCCGTGGCCGGCTGGTTTCTGGAGCATACCGATCCATTGGTGAAGGTCAGTATTGTGCCCCGTGGTGTAGCCGCATTGGGCTATGCGCAGTATTTGCCTAAAGAACAGTTCCTCATCACCACCGAACAGATGATGGACGACATCTGCATGAGCTTGGGCGGAAGGGCTGCCGAGCAACTGGTTTTCGGAAAAATCTCTACCGGGGCACTCAGCGATCTGGAGCGCATTACCAAACTGGCCTACAGCATGGTAACCTTGTATGGCATGAACGAAAAAATCGGAAATGTCTCGTTTTACGACAGCAAGCAATCTGATTATGCCTTCAACAAGCCCTACTCCGACGATACGGCCACCATCATCGATCAGGAAGTTAAAAAACTGATAGACAGGGCCTACAACAGCGTTCTGGAGTTGTTGACAAACCGAAGGGAGGCATTGGAGAAAATTGCCCGGGCACTTCTGGACAAAGAAATCATATTTCAAAGCGACCTGGAAGAACTGATTGGGCCGAGGCCTTTTGCCAAAGCCACACACTATCAGGAATTTACCACAAGCTCGGGCATGTATGAACCCAAAAAACCGCAGGAACAGGAGGGAAAACCAGCCGAAGAAACCAAAAGCAATCAGGTAGAAAATCAACCTACAGACTTAGCCTGAGAGGCCTATGGCAAACAGTTCAAGGGACAACATACTGGCAGGAATAAAATCGGCACTTACGCACCTGCCGGAGCAAATGCCCAAGAAACCGGATATGGTTTCGCCCATTTATGCTGATGAAGATGAAAAAGATCCTGCCATACGCTTTGCCGGGAATTTTACTGCCCGCAAAGGCAGTTTTTACTATTGCGAAAGCCTTGAGGACCTTCAGGAGCAGATATCCGCATTTCTGAAAGAAAGAAAATTCCGCAATATTCATGTCTGGGAGAAAGAACTGGCCGAAGAGCTCAGTGCTGCCGGTATCTCTTTTCATAACCATGACCGCAATTTTGCTGAAACCGATTGCGGCATCACCCTCTGCGAATGTCTGATTACCCGTACCGGCAGCATTCTGGTTTCGTCCCGGCAGCTGGCAGGCAGAAGACTTACGATTTTTCCTCCCGTGCACCTGGTAGTAGCGAGTGCCGGGCAGTTGGTACCCGATATCAAGGACGGCATGGCCTTTCTTCAAAAAAAATACGGAAAGAATCTGCCCTCCATGATTTCGCTCATTACCGGAGCAAGCCGTACGGCCGATATAGAAAAAACCCTGGTTTTGGGTGCCCATGGTCCGAAAGAACTCGTGCTTTTTCTTGTAGACGATGTCCCATCTTCTTAATCTGGAACTGGCTGCGGGCAAAAAGGCCTATTTTGCTTCTGACTTTCACCTGGGCGCACCCGACCGGGAATCCAGCCTGAAAAGAGAAAAAAAACTGGTCCGCTGGCTGAACCACATCTCCGCCGACTGTCAGCATCTATTCCTGTTGGGCGATTTGTTTGATTTCTGGTTCGACTACCATGATGTGGTGCCCAAAGGCTTTGTGCGGGTGCTGGGCAAGCTGGCCGAGATGCACGATGCCGGCATCCGGATTTTTTTGTTTACCGGCAACCACGATATGTGGATGTTTGGCTACCTGGAGAAGGAAATCGGCGCCAAAGTGTACCGGCAAAACATGGACATACAATGGCCGGGTTTCCGGATGCTCATCGGACACGGAGACGGCCTGGGCCCGGGCGACCGTGCCTACAAGGTATTGAAGAAAATATTCAGCAACCCGATATGCCAGCGCCTGTTTGCCTTCTTACACCCGCGCATTGGCATAGGCATAGCCCGTGCATGGAGCCGGCAAAGCCGAATTTCCAACCATAAGGACGATGTTTTTCTGGGTGAAAAGGAGTTTCTCTGGGTGTACTGCAGGGAGCAGGAAAAACTGCACCACCGTGACCTGTACCTGTTTGGTCACCGGCATTTACCCCTTGATCTTCCTGTGGGAGAAAGCAGCCGCTACCTCAATCTGGGCGAGTGGCTGAATCATTTTCACTATGTAGAGTTCAATGGCCGCACTGCACAGCTGATGACCTGGAACGACCGGCAGGAAATCGGCACAGCGGGGTATTGAGATTTTGGAGGAATCGCGTATCGGAAATTCCCATTCCAACACCTGTCCATGTATAAATTGCCTCTCTCCGCAATGGGGCACAGATCCGCCACACTCCGAGTATTGTAAGGCTTCCGGCCAAATTAAACAGGATTTAAACCCAACATCGGCGTATCTGTGATTCTCTGGAACAACGAGGCAGAGAAACCCTGCGCCGGACGGGGCTGAGACCCCGCCAGACAGGAGCGCTTCTTTTCTGCCAATCCCTTCCCCGCCTCAGGCCCGGCTCCGCAGGAGAATCCGGAAGGTGGTACCTTTGCCCGGCTCCGAACTTTTTACAAAAATCCGGCCTTTGTGGTATTGCTCCAATATCCTTTTGGCCAGGGTTAGGCCCAATCCCCAGCCCCTTTTCTTGGTGGTAAACCCGGGTTCAAAAACTTTCCTGAACTGATTCTTCGGAATCCCCTTGCCCGTATCACTGATGTCCATCTGCACATTTCCCTCCGGCAATTCGGTAATGGTAATGCTCAACTTTCCTACCCCGGCCATGGCATCTACCGCATTTTTTGAGATGTTTTCTATCACCCACTCAAACAGCGGGCGGTTGATGAGGGCCAGAATTTCGCCCTCCTCCGGATCTGATTTTATGGTGATTTCTACTTTTTTACTCAGCCTGCTGCGCAGATAGGCAATGGCGGTGTTCACCACTTCCACCACATTTTCAAGCTTCAGTTTCTGCTCCGAGCCGATGCTGCTGAAGCGGGCGGTTATCATTTGAAGCCGCTGAATGTCTTTGTCCATCTCTGCCACCACCCCTTCCGCATCGAGTTCGGGCTTGGTCCGCAGGTATTCGGCCCAGGCAATGAGGCTGGAAATGGGGGTGCCAAGCTGATGCGCAGTTTCCTTGGCCAGCCCCACCCAAACCCGGTTTTGCTCGGCATTCTTGCTGATGCTGAAGGCCAGATAGCCCATCAGCACAAACAAACCAATCACCGCAAGCTGGATAATCGGATAATACCGGAGCTGATTGATCAGTTCAGAATTCTGGTAATAGATATACTGTTTCAGGCCGGCAAACTCGATGGGAATGGGCTCGTACTGACTGCGCATTTCCTCAATCCGCTTTTGGAAATAGGCCTGCTGCTTTTTGGGCGAAAGCCCGGCGGGAGGGTCAAAATTGCGGTGGCTGATGTAATTGCCCTGCTCATCGGTGAGGATAACCGGTACAAAGGTGTTGGCTTCGATGATTTCCCTGAACAAAAAACCCTGGCTTTCCGAAAACTCTGTGGTGGCAATTTCGCGGTATCCCTTGGCTGCCAGGTCAATCAGCTTTTGCTCCCGCTCTGCCAGCCGCTTTACCAGGTCGTTGGTGTACAAAACCGAAAACCCTCCGATGAGGAGGGCAAAAATCATGATGATGAACTTCAGCGTATTTCGGTTGCTGTAAATATCCATTCCGGTGCAGCAAGTTAAGCCAAAATCAGAACGCGGTGCTACAGAGAAGCAGAATCGAATTTAAACGGAAGCAAAGAAGCCACCGAAGAAACCGACACCCAGTCGTGTGCGCTGAGTTTAAAGTAGAGGGGAAAAGGCCGGCCCTGCCGCTCCTCGTATTCCAGCATGGCCTGCCGGCAACCTCCGCATGGGCAGGCAGGTACCAGTTCTGTTTCTTCTTGCCTGCGGGCCACCACCACCAGGGCTTCGATGATTTCGCCGGGATACTGAGACCCGGCAAAGAAAATGGCCGTCCGCTCCGCACACAGACCGGTGGGATAGGAGGCATTTTCCTGGTTGGAACCCCTGACAATGATGCCGTTGGAAAGGCGGAGCGCTGCCCCGACCTCAAAATGCGAATATGGCGAATAGGCAGAGTCCAGTGCCGAAACGGCCTCCCTGAACAAGGCCTCGGCTTGTGGAGGAAACTCCTCCGGATTCCGGTAAACCGAATATCCTATGGTCATTTCTTTTTGGGTCATGTACCGCCCGTTTTGAAAAAAGGGGACCAAAGAAACAAATTGATTTCCAACCATCAAAGCTGTGTTAAGAATAAAATTGGTTCAGGCCTGCCGTTTTTTTCATGCCGCCCCGGGCGTTCGGGTAAATTTTTTTGCAAAAAACAGAAACGGAACATTTCAAACCAGCCGCAACTTGTCTTATTTTGGAACGCAGAAAAATGAAAGCCGGTACCTGGACATATTTTCAATGCCTTTGGCCTGCGGCCTTTACCCTGTTCGGGAATCTGAACGGCGGAATCTGGTCTGCTTCCAACGCTGTATTTTCTCTCATTTTT
>CANHCT010000016.1 GCA_947459175.1 Hymenobacteraceae bacterium | reverse complement strand
CGTGGCCTACTACGACCGAATCTACGGCGAAAAGCACTGGAAATATTCCAACATTTATTCTCTTTCTATCGGTCAGGGGGAATTGGGTCTGAGTCCCTTGCATATGGCCAACGTGGCCTGCGTACTGGCTAACCGAGGATTTTACTATACCCCTCACTTTGTAAAAAGAATCGGTGACAAGGGCAAACCTATCACCGATTTTACCGTGCCGCACAAAACCAAAATTGACCCGCGGAATTTTGAAGCCGTTTTGACCGGTATGAAGTGGGCCGTTCAGCAGGGAACTGTCTGGAGTCAGGCCCGGATGAAAACCATTGAAATCTGCGGCAAAACAGGTACTGCCCAAAATCCCCACGGCAAAGACCATTCCATTTTCATCTGCTTTGCCCCGAAAGACAATCCCAGGATTGCAGTGGCCACAGTGGTAGAAAACTCAGGTTTTGGTGGCTTCGTTGCCGCACCGATTGCCACCCTCATGGTTGAAAAATACCTCAACGATACCATCAACCGTAAAAACCTGTACAAGCACATGCTTTCAAGGGATTATATCAACAAAGACACAAGCGAAACCGGCAATGGCAAGGGAGGAAAAACTGGTAAAAACCATTGATATACCGCTGCTGATGATGTACCTGAGCCTGGTTTTTCTGGGCTGGCTCACCATCTATGCCTCAGAACTGGATGTCAATTCAGATGTAGCGGCATGGGATTTTTCGATTTCTTCAGGGAGGCAATTACTTTTTATTGGTACCTGCTCAGTATTGATTGTTCTGATAATGGCAATTGACTACAAGTTTTACGATGTATTCAGCTATTTCATTTTTGGGGCAGTGATGCTGGTTTTGGTGGCGGTCCTTGGAGTTGGAAAAACGGTAGCTGGCTCCAAATCTTGGCTGGGAATCGGCAGTTTTGGAGTTCAGCCTTCGGAGTTTGCGAAGTTTGCCACATCGCTGGCTCTGGCAAAATACATGAGCAATCCGCTCATCCGGCTCGATCGCTGGCCCGATCTTTACCGTGCCGCGGGAATTATTGCCATCCCCATGGCCTTGATTTTGCTTCAAAACGACACAGGCAGTACGCTGGTTTTCAGCATATTTATCATACCCCTATTTAGAGAAGGACTTCCGGCCTGGATTCCGGGTCTCGGCATTGGGGTTGTGATATTGTTCGTCCTTACCCTGCTGGTTCCGCAGGCCTGGCTATTGTCCATTATTGGAGTAATCGCCCTGTTGTTTTTTCTTAAAATGGATAAAACCATCAACAACATCATCGGACTGCTGGTGGTGGCGCTGGTGGTTTGCGGTGTTGTGGTTGGAGCAAACTATTTCATCAACGATGTATTGCAGCCCCATCAGCAGAACCGGATAAAGGTTTTGATCAATCCGAATATTGACCCGCTTGGAGTCGGCTGGAATGTAACACAGTCCAAAAATGCCATTGGCTCCGGTGGCTTTCTCGGCAAAGGCTATTTGCAGGGTACACAGACCAAATTCGACTTCGTGCCCGAACAAAGCACCGATTTTATCTTCTGCACCATCGGGGAGGAATTTGGCTGGATAGGCTCTTTGGTGGTTTGCGGTGTTTTTCTTGCTATGTTTTGGCGTCTTGTTTTTTTGGCCGAAAGGCAAAAACTGAAATTCAGTCGGGTGTATGGCTATTGTGTAGCCTCCATTCTGTTTTTTCACTTTACCATCAACATCGGCATGACCATTGGTATATTGCCCATTATCGGAATTCCGCTTCCTTTTATTTCCTACGGCGGTTCCTCGCTGTGGAGCTTTACTATCCTGCTGTTTATTTTTCTGAAACTCGATGCACACCGCGGTCAAATGCTGGCAAGAAATGCCTGAGGCAGACCAATAAATTGCTGCCCGTTTTGGAATCAGCTAATTGGGCTCAAGGTATTCATTATAAGGATTTTAAACCAATTGCTAAGGATGTTAAAAAAAAAGGTAATTCTATTTTTCAGGGGTTTGTATCCAACTTGACCAAAATCATCTACATTCGCCCACAAATAATGGGTTTACTCCAAATATTCTTCTAAAAAGCAATATTTCTGATGGCAGAGAAAATTTCAGAACCAGAGTTAAAGCCGGGGCAACAATCAGATAAAATCAGACTGTACTATCTGGCCTTCTTCTCCTATGCCATGTTCGTGGGTTGTTATTTGATTTACAACTGTATCAACATGGGGGTTACTTCTCTCGTTGCCGGGTTTTTCCAAATTCCTACAGAAATTCATTATTGGAAAACCACCTTCGATATTCCCCTTTGGTGGTGGAATCAGCCCAATGTTATTTGTACATTTTCTTCAGGTCCTGTTTCATCTGCTGTTTTTGGAATTGTGTGCCTTCGTTTTTTCTTTCTTTTCAGGAAAGAGAAAAACTGGAAGCGGCTTTTTTTCCTTTGGGGATATCACCATGGATTTAACTTGTTCTTTGGCGCTTATGTAGCAGGAGTAATTTCCAGGTCTGGTTTCAGGCATGCCTCCAATTGGGCCGCAATTCCTGTGGAAATCGAGTATTTTATCGCCATCGGCGCCATGATTTGCATGTTCCTTGTTGGCTTTCTTTCAGTAAAGTTTTTTCTGCAAATGGCCATTTCTCAGTCTCTGCTAATGCATCACAAAAGGAACAGGTTTATTACAGCCATGGTTTTTGTACCTTGGTTTTTTGGAAGCCTCACCATGATTTTACTTAAGACCCCGTTGATTACCTACAACGAGGCCCTCATTTTTCTGATGATGTTTACCTCCGTGATCCCCGTTTACATCGCCCAGCGATTCTTTTATGAGGTGTCGATTGTCAGGTTTGAGAAGAGCCTGGGAATCAACTGGTTTTTAGTGGTGGCTCTCGGGCTTTTTCTATTTTCCTTCCGTTTTGTATTGGACGATGGAATCTTCGTCAGTTTCCATCCGGAGCTTGTGATTCGCTGGATCAATCACTAAATCAAATTCAGGCATTATTTTGGCATTACGGCTTATCTTTTGGCCGTAATGCTGTATCTTTGACCTTCTAAAATTCAGATTCGTTCCAATCAAAAAGTGGCAGAATTAAAAGACAATTATTCAGCAGATAATATCCAGGTTCTCGAAGGCCTGGAGGCAGTTAGAAAAAGACCCGCCATGTACATTGGCGACATCGGTTTCAAGGGCCTGCACCACCTCATTTGGGAGGTAGTCGACAATTCCATAGATGAAGCAATGGCAGGTTATTGCACCGATATTACGGTGGAAATCAACCTGGACAATTCCATAACAGTTACCGATAACGGCAGGGGAATTCCAACCGGAATGCACACCAAAGAGGGCCGCTCGGCTCTGGAGGTGGTAATGACGGTGCTTCATGCCGGTGGAAAATTCGACAAGGACACCTACAAGGTTTCTGGTGGATTGCACGGTGTGGGTGTTTCCTGCGTCAATGCTCTAAGTTCTCATCTCGAGGTTACGGTAGAAAGGGAAGGGAAAATTTTCAAGCAGGAATATTCCAAGGGAAATCCTTTATATGCCGTGAAAGAGGTGGGCCAAAGTTCAAAAACAGGAACTAAGGTTCACTTTTTACCTGATGACACCATTTTTACTGTTCATGAATACAAATACGAAACGGTAGCAAACCGGATGCGGGAATTGTCTTATTTGAACCGAGGAATCACCCTGCATCTTTTTGATTACCGGGAACTTGATACTGAAGGAAAGGCACTGACTGAAACATTTTATTCTCAGGGCGGCCTTAGTGAATTTGTATCCTACCTGGACTCCAGCCGGGAGCAACTTCTGCCCGAGCCCGTTTATATGGAAGGCGATAAAGGCGGGATACCTGTAGAGGTAGCCATGACCTACAACAACAGCTACAATGAGAATGTCTTCAGTTATGTAAATAATATCAATACCATCGAAGGCGGAACCCATGTTTCCGGATTCAGAAGGGCCCTTACCCGGACGCTGAAAAATTATGCGGACAAATCCGGAATTTTAGAAAAAGAAAAAATTGAAATCTCCGGTGATGACTTCCGTGAAGGGCTCACTGCCGTTATTTCGGTAAAAGTAGCCGAACCCCAATTCGAAGGTCAAACCAAAACCAAATTAGGAAATTCGGATGTAATGGGCGCAGTAGAAACCTGTGTTTCTCAGATACTTGAATCCTATTTGGAAGAGCATCCGCGTGAGGCCAAAACCATTGTTTCCAAAGTAATTCTGGCAGCGAAAGCCCGTATTGCAGCCCGCAAAGCCAGGGAAATGGTGCAAAGGAAAAATGTCCTTTCGGGTTCCGGGCTTCCCGGTAAACTGGCCGACTGCTCCGACAATGACCCCGAAGCCTGCGAATTGTATCTGGTGGAAGGTGATTCGGCGGGAGGATCTGCCAAACAGGGTAGAAACCGAGCTTTCCAGGCCATTCTGCCGCTTCGGGGAAAAATTCTCAATGTAGAGAAAGCCCAGGAGCATAAAATCTACGACAACGAAGAAATCCGGAACATCATCACTGCGCTGGGCGTAACTTTCGGAACCCCGGAAGATGAAAAAGCCCTGAACATGGTGAAGCTCCGCTACCACAAAGTCATTATCATGACAGATGCCGATGTGGACGGCAGCCACATCAGAACCCTTATTCTCACTTTCTTTTTCAGGTATATGAAAGACCTGATAGACAACGGATATGTATATATTGCACAACCCCCGCTATATCTGGTTAAGAAAGGAAAAGAAGAAAGGTATTGCTGGACTGAGGAGCAAAGAGAAAGGGCGGTAAAAGAGATTGCCAAAGAAGGAAAGGAAGATTCTGTGACCATACAGCGTTACAAAGGTTTGGGAGAAATGAATCCTGAACAACTTTGGGAAACCACCATGAATCCTGAGAAGAGAACACTTAAAATGGTGACCATTGAATCAGCCGCTGAAGCCGATCATTTGTTTTCTATGTTGATGGGCGACGAGGTAGCACCAAGGCGTGATTTCATTGAGCGTAACGCCAAGTACGCCCGGATTGATATTTAATCGGGAACGGAAAATTAAAATTAAAGCCCTGAAAATCAGGGCTTTTTTATTTTTTCTCCAAAATTCCCAATACCGTTTTATACAAGACCTCTGTACCGAGAGCCAAATCTTCCGGAGACGAATATTCAAGCGGATTGTGGCTAATGCCATCCTTGCAGCGGACAAAAATCATTCCGTAATCGCAGGCGTAGGACAAAGCAAGTGCATCATGAAAAGGGCCACTCATCAGTTCCGGAGCATCAAGGTCCAGTTCGCGGCAGGAATCTCGTATGATATCCATAATCCAATGAGCACAGTAGCGTGGCTCGCTGTTGGTATCTTCGGTCAGTTCATACTCAAGGTTGTTTTCGGCGCAAATTTCAGCAATCCGGGACCGGAGTTGTTGTTCATACCGGTTTCTGCGGTCCAAATCAATATCCCGAAGGTCGATGGTGATGGTGGCACGCTCGGCGATGATGTTGCGGGAAGCCGGAAAAACTTCGATGGTGGCCACAGAGCCGACGGTTGGATTTCCTTTTACCTGTGTAGCTATTTCATTTACTGCAACTATAATTTTGGCAGCACCCAATAAAGCATCCCTTCGGAGAGGCATGGGCACCGAGCCGGTATGTCCTGCCATACCCTTTAATTTCAGAGTTAGCCAGAGAGGACCCGAAATGCCGGTCACAATACCGACAGGTTTTTGCTGAATATCGAGAACGGGCCCTTGTTCAATATGCAATTCAAGAAAGCAATAAATGGACCCCGGCTTGTACTCCGATTCTGAAAACCGGTTCGGTTCGCAACCAAAATCAATCAGGGCCTGCCGGCGGGTGATTTCGTTTTCGTCTGTTCTGTCCAGTTCGCCGGGTTCAAGTTTCCCCAAAATTCCTCTGGAACCAAACAGTCCTTTTTTGAAGCGCCAGCCTTCTTCGTCGGCAAAGGATACAATTTCGATGGGTCGTTCCGGCATTATTCCCTTTTCATTGAGGGTCTTTACCACTTCGATGGCAGCGAGGACACCCGCAACTCCATCAAATCTGCCACCATAAGGTTGAGAATCGAGGTGGGAACCCATCATCAAAACCGGAAGGTCCGGATTTTTTCCCTCCAGTCGCCCAATCAGGTTGCCAAAATGATCGGTTTTCACCTGCATTCCGGCATCTTCCATCCAGGTAGAAGCCAGATTGAATGCTTCCTTTTCCAAAGCAGAGTGAGCGGGCCGGCAAACACCGGTCTCCCCTATCCTGCCGATTTGGCTCATGGCATCGATCCAATTCCGAAGCCTTTCCGAATTAATTTGCAGATTCTGACTCAAAATCAACTCTTTACATAAACCGGACCGGTATCATTTTTTATCGGCTTCAGGGTTTTCAGAAACCGGTAAATGGCCTTCAAATCCGAATCAGCAAAAGTCTTGAATGGCCCCCATGGCATATGGCTGGTTTTGATTTTCTTTCCCTGACGGAACCTTGCAATAAATTGTTCTTCGGTCCAGTCGGTGATTCGGCCGGTTTCAGGGTCCGGAGTAAGATTACAGGTTACCATAAACTCGTCCGTGGTTCCGTCAATCGGCATTTTGAAACCTCCGGCATACTCTGGTCCAATATAGGCTCCGGTTTTCAAATCACGGTCGCTGTGACATCCCCGGCAATTGGCGATGCTAGTAGCCAGATATTCCCCGTAAAGCGCAGAAGAATCCCGTGTCACTGCGGCAGGTACTTCTCTGTCGGGACCAACGGGCTTAAACACAAACGCATTTAATACTTTTCCTATCGCATTAGGTTGGAAGGTAGTTACCGGATTTTTGGAGGGCGGAAGGGTCCGCAGATAGGATAAAATAGCAGTTAGATCTTCGTCGCTGGTGTTGTGGAAAGGCATCATATCAAATAGTGCACGGCCATTGTGGCTCACCCCGTAGCGAAGTGCTCTCGCAATATCCTTATCAGAGCGGGCACCAATTCCGGTTTCCTTATCAGAGGTAATATTGGGGACGGTAACAATACCTATTGGGAGATTCCAGATGCGGCCGCCTTTGGGCAAAACCTCAACTCCGGCATTTACTTTTTCCACATCTTCCATGGAGCTGTGGCAATCCAAACAGTGAGCCGGTCCGTAAAACAGGTACTTGCCGTGGGCAATGACGGCAGAGTCGGTGGATGCCGCTATTTCTGGATACGGGGCATCGAAAGTTCGATTTTGCCGCATGGCTACAGCCAACACGAGACCCACAAGGGCGACAAGAATGAAAATGCCGAAATACTTGAAAAACTTCTTCATTTTGCTTTTGTGTTTAAGTAAATATGAATAAAAATCGGTACAGAGAAATGATATTATCATCTGTGCCAAAAAAGAACGAGTATTGAAAGCATCTGTTACCCAATTCCTTTTCAGGTCGTTACCAGGCTTTACTATCAGTCTCTATGCCAACAAATAAATGGAAAAAAAATACGCAACCACAGGGGGTTTGATTTTCAATGCGTAATATTTGGAGCATACATTGCAATAATCTGATTTTTTCCTATCCCTCTAAGGTTTTTAAAATAACTCCCTGAATATCAATTTATTTCGCCATTCCAAGTCAAAAAAACAAAAATACTTCAGAATTAAATTATTGATTTTCAATTAATTATAAAAACAACAATTGAGAGCTATTGCATGAACACGAATGGGCTTGTATCAGTTCAATGACTTCTTTTTTTAATCTTAATTATTTGAATACTAATAAAATACAAGTTATAAGGAATTGAATACAAACCCTAAAAAATCATTTGTAATTTTTTAAAAAATAACGAATAAGTGAATGTACCTGAATCAAGAAAATCATTTCAGTTTCTCGTTTCCTGCTCAACTGCGGAACTCAACTTTTTTACGCATGGACATAAAAAATTCTATTTTAATGTAAGTGAAGAAGAATATGGTTTAAAATAGATTATCGGTCAATCTGAAAGGAAAATCCTTGAATCAATTTTCAGAAAACAACCACAATTATTTTCTATCATTGCGCCCTGCAAAATCATTCTTTTTTCATGATATTACTGGAAGGAAAGGTAGCCCTGGTAACAGGGGCAAGCCGGGGAATAGGAAGGGCCATTGCTTTAAAGCTGGCTGAACACGGGGCAAATGTTGCTTTTACATATCTTTCAAGCATAGAAAAAGGACAGGCCCTCGAAGCCGAATTGTCCGCATTCGGAGTAAAGGCAAAAGGCTATCGCTCAGATGCTTCCCTGTATGAGGAGGCCGAAAATCTGGTGAATGCTGTGCTGGCTGATTTTGGCAAACTGGATGTTTTGGTAAACAATGCCGGAATCACCAAAGATGGTCTGCTGATGCGCATGAGCGAAGATCAGTTTGATGAGGTCATCCGGGTGAATCTGAAATCAGTTTTCAATCTGACAAAAGCAGCCACAAAACCCATGATGAAAGCAAGAGCCGGTTCGCTCATTCACCTCAGTTCAGTAGTGGGTATCAGAGGAAATGCCGGACAGGCCAACTATGCTGCTTCGAAGGCCGGAATTATAGGCTTTTCCAAATCTGTGGCTCTGGAATTGGGTTCGCGGAATATCAGGAGCAATGTGATAGCTCCAGGATTTATTGAAACCGAAATGACCGGACAACTGGATGAAAAAGTTGTGGCAGAATGGGCATCTTCCATACCTATGAAGCGGGGCGGTCAGGCCTCGGAGGTTGCGGACGCTGTAATTTTTCTGGCTTCGGGCATGAGCAGCTACATTACTGGGCAAGTACTCCAGGTAGATGGTGGCATGCTGACTTAGGATTTATAATTCTAATATTTTAAAGAAAAAGGCCGGAGAACCGGCCTTTTTTTAGTTGTAATCCTTTAAAACCAAAAATCTGTACAGATAAATCAATCCGCACAATACATGAATAGAAAAAATAGAATACAGCATTGTTTTCTTCCGGTTTGGAAGCAATCCTTTAACCTCAAGCCGGAACATTTCCCTTAAACAAACTACCAGCAAAGCATTGTGTGCAAATATAGTTTGCCAACCAAAATTTCCATGAAATCTTCTTGCTCCCGTCTCTGAGAAGAAGATAAAAATCAGTAGGGAAACAAAAACCAAAAAACCCGAATAATAGAACGAAATTGACTTACTTTGGTCAATCGTAACCAACCAGAAACAGATAGGAAAAAAGAATCCTCCAATACAACTGTATAAAAAATATTTTTCAGGGTAGAAAAACGACCAGTAATCAAAAAAAGAAACGATAATATGAGAATTGTCGGTTTCTAATACTCCATACTGAATAAAATAAATTAAAAATGCTTGTATAACAAGAATAAATACAAGAAAAATACATGGTATAAGTGATGAAAAGAATTCTCTATTAAAACCAAATCTCCAGATTGAAAAAAACGGGGTTACAGCCAGGTAAACAAGCAAAAAAGATGGTTTAATGCTTGCCGTCAAAAAAATTACCAAGCAAATCCATCCTAAAACTTTCTTACCTCGCCAATAACTGATCTGAAGAAAGAACAGAATCAAAGTAAGGGGAGCCACCAAGATTGCACTGGAACTATGGAAAACATTAGGTGTTTGGTTGGAAACATAGAAATAACGATTTCTTACAAAAAACAAAACCGGTATTCCAAAATAAATCATAGACCCTAGTGAAAACCAAAATGACTTCATGATTCCGGCTAAGGAATTAATAAGCCTAAATATCAATACTCCTTTGGAAGCAAATCCTGTTGACACCAAACAGGCTAATACATAATATAAAGTGATAAAATCGGTAGAAAAACCTGATATTATATTTACGATAAAAAACATGAGAAAGATCCCTGTGTAGGGAAATTCACCCTTATTCATCATCCGGCAATAACCTGCATGTAGTTGCAGATCAGAACTAATATCTCTTACAAGAATCAGATGGCCTATTCCAAAAAATGAGAAAAAAAGGATAAAAAAAAGGAATACACTAAATCGATTCTCTTTATCTTCCAGCCAATCAGCAAAAAAACTCATGGAATACCTTGTTATCGTTCTTTTTGTGAAAACAACAAGTGCTGAGGGTTCTCAGCACTTGTTGTCCAAGAATGAAAACTTATGAAGCTGCTTCCTCTTTCTTTTCCTTAATGCCCGGAGCATCCAATACAAAAGGAAGTGCGATGTAAATGGTGGAATAAGTTCCGGTAATTACACCAATCAGTAGGGCGAAACTTAAGCCCCTGATGGTTTCACCACCAAAGAACAGCAGAATCAACACCACCAGCAATACAGTAGATGCGGTAACCACGGTTCTGGAGAAGGTGTCATTCAGCGCTTTATTGATTACCGCCTTCGGATCCGCCTCAAGGGCAGAATCTTTAAAGAACTCCCGAACCCTGTCGAAGATAACAACGGTATCGTTTACAGAATATCCCACAATTGTAAGAATGGCTGCTATGAAGTTTTGATCCACTTCAAGCGAGAATGGCAAAAAGTGACGGCAAACCGTGTAAAACACCAATACCATCAGCGCATCATGGAAAAGAGCCAAAGTGGCGCCCATGGCATAACCCAGCTTGCGGAAACGGATGATGATGTATACGAAAATCAGGACAAGGGCAATAACTACAGCCACAGTAGAATTCACTTTTATGTCATTTGCTACGGTTGGTCCAACTTTAGCAGTAGAAAGAATTTCGTGCTTTCCTCCCGTTTGAAACCCGTTGAGACCTTCCTCCACCTTGTCCAAAACCTTGGAGGCTGCATCGTCTGACAAGTCATCAATCATATAAGATGTGGTAATCTGCACTTTATCAGAAGAACCAAAAGACTTCACTTCAGGAAATCCGCCTAATGGTTTTTCCAAAGCAGCCCGAACATCATCGGTTGCAACAGCGTTTTCAAACTTCACAACATATTTCCAGCCGCCTTTAAAATCCACACCATAATTCAGGCCGGTCATGGCAATGTAAACCAAACCCGCTCCGATAACCACAGAAGAGAAAACATAGGCAATCTTCCTTTTGGAAACGAAATCGTAATTCACATTTTTGAACAGGTCTTTGGAAATTCCGGTAGAGAATGAGAAAGAACCTCCTTTATTCAAACGCGATTCTACCAGAATGCGGGTAAAATAAACCGAAGTAAAAAGCGAGGTGAAAATACCGATAATCAGCGTAGTAGCGAATCCCTGAACCGGGCCGGAACCGAAGTAAAAGAGTACAAAACCAGCCAATACGGTAGTAATGTTGGCATCCCAAATGGAGGTAGAAGCGGCTTCATATCCTTTTTTCACTGCCTCCTTGAGTGGTATCCCTAGTCGTATTTCATCCCGGATTCGCTCGTTGATCAGTACGTTGGCATCCACAGCCATACCCACAGTAAGTACGATACCGGCAATTCCCGGAAGGGTAAGCACTGCCTGAACCGGAACCAGAATTCCGACTACAAAAAACACATTCAATAGTACCGCTATATCAGCCACAACCCCGGAGCTGTTGTAGTAGGCAATCATAAATAAAATGATGGTAAGGAAGCCGGCAATGATAGAAAGCAAACCCTGATTGATGGATTCTTTTCCGAGAGTTGGTCCTACAACTTCTTCTTCAACAATGCGGGTGGGTACAGGAAGTTTACCAGCTTTCAGAATGTTGGCAAGATCTTTTGCCTCATCTACAGTGAAACTACCAGAAATTGAACTGTTTCCGTTGGGAATCTCGCCCCTTACATTGGGTGCGGAATACACATAATTATCAAGGGCAATGGCAATTCTCTTGCCGATGTTGGCAGCTGTAAGTCGTTTCCAGATTCTGGCCCCGTCGGAATTCATCGACATCATTACTTCGGGTTGGCCGCGTTCATCAAAATCCTGACGGGCATCGGTAATCACGGAGCCTTCCAGTGGTGCCTGATTGTCCCTTCCTTTTTTAACAAAATAAAGCGGCAAAACACCTTCTTCTTCCTTTTGACCTGCCTGCCCGGTACTTTCGGGTTTCACGCCCCAAAGACATTTCATGTTGGATGGAAACAATGCCTGAACATCAGGACGATTCAACACCCTGTTCACTTTGTTCGTATCCTTTATGGCTGCTCCCAAACCGCCATATACCGGCTTGAACAGGGAAGTAAGCAGAGCGCTGGTTTTGGATTGGGAGGTATCAGCCTTTGCCTTGCCCGAATCCTGTTTGCTTTCCATTTTTTTGGCAAGTGCCTGAGCTGAAGTGTCACCGGCGGAAGAATCGGCTGCTGAAGCGGTGGAATCTGCTGTGGTCTTGCTGGAATCGGATGAACTGCTGAAAACATCTTTCGGAGCAGCTGTTTTTAATCCTTTGGCAGCATTTTCTTCTTTTACCAAAAGGTCATTCAGCTGATTGAAATAAGGGATAAACTCATTTTGCTCCCAAACCTCAAAAAACTCGAGTTTGGCCACGCTCTGAAGGATTTTTCTCGCCCGCTGGGCATCCGAAATTCCCGGCAATTCAATCTGAATGCGGTTGGTTCCCTTCAATTGCTGAATATTTGGCTGAGTAACCCCGAACTTATCAATCCTGGTCCTCAGGATTTCAAATGATCTATCTATGGTTGACTGAATTTCTTCGGCGAGGTATGCTTTTACCTTGGCATCTTCAGAAGAAAAATCAATCCGTTGGGCATTGTTTTTATTGCTGAAAATGGAGGCCAGTTTAACTCCCGGATTTTTTTCCTGAAATGCCTTCACGAACAAATCAAGAAAAGGTGACTGACTGGTCTTCTGGGCTTCCCGGGCTTCGGCAATCGCATCGGAAAGGGCCTTGCCCGGATTGTTTCCGGAGAGAACTTTTATAATATCACCTGCATCGACTTCCATGGTCACATGCATACCTCCCATCAGGTCAAGGCCGAGTTTCACCTCATTTTCTTTCACCTCTTTGTAGGTGAAGTCTTTTCCCAAAATATTAATGGAAGGATTTACCCACATCGAATCGAGGTAGGCGGCTTTTTTCTGCTGATTTACAACCCCGTTTACGGTAGCAAATTCTTCTGCATCCTTCTCCACACCTCTGGAAATAAAGGTAAAAGAAAGATAGTAAGCACACAGGGCCGAAACCACCACTGTGAGTGTAATTAACAACGACTTGTTTCTCATAAAGAAATAATAATGAATGAATTAGAATGAAAATAAAGAAAAAAAACAGTAAAGTAAATGAGTACGGAAAAGAAGGGCTTTTCCGGTTCAGGGGGCATTGATGCAAATGGAGGCCCGCAGAAATCTGATAAGTTCAGAGTTAACCAGGCAGTACGCACCGGTGCCGAACCTGAATACTGCTGAAGAACCAAAAACAAATACCAAATGATCATGCCGAAACCAATCCTGAATAAACTTCAGATCGGGGGTGAGGTCGGCTGCAGGTGCATGGTGTGAAACAGCCAAAACCCACTCGCTCTGATTTGAAGCGTTCTGCTTTTCGGGTTTTGCTACAGGATGAAAAAAAATCTGAAGGGCAAGGTACCCGGTGAAGACCACCAGGCAAAATACGCTTAATTGCTTATAAATCAGCTTTTTGTTCAGACCCTTCATTTTAAGGTTGCAAAAATAGGGATTTTGCGGAATAGTTGGCAGGTTTTTGGCGATTTTTAAATTCGGACTATATCCGGTGCAGGCATAGAAAAGTCTTTGGCTTAAAAAAGAGTTAAGAATTAAAATCGGGGTTAACCTTCAATCAGGTTTAGCGTTTATTTAACTTTAAATTAAAATTTTATGCGTATCCTCATTTTGATTTTTTCCTTTTGCATCAGCTCATGTACCATAATCCGTCAGGATGAAGTCGGGGTAAAGAGGCGCCTTGGCCGGATAACCGAAAAAGTCTATGGCCCGGGTCCGGTTTTTTTCAATCCGTTTATTTCAGTCATTATTAAAACACCCATCCGAACCATCAATCTCGCCACTACACAAGGATTGCCTTCCCGGGAGGGCCTTACCGTAAATGCTGAGATTTCCATTTTATACCGCCTTAAAAATGAGCAGTTTGTAAAAGTAATGCGGGAGGTTGGCCTGAACTTTGAAGAAGTTCTGATATTTCCCGTGTTCAGGTCGGCATCGGCAGATATTTGTGCCCGCTTTGATGCCAAAGACATGCACAGTTCCAAGCGATCCACCATTGAAAAGGAAATCAAAGAACGGATGATGGAGGTGCTTTCCAATAAAGGGTTTGAAATTGAGGCAGTTTTAATGAAATCCATCTCCTTACCTCCTATGCTGGCCAAAGCCATAGAAGAAAAAATGTCTGCCGAACAGGATGCCCAGCGCATGGAGTTTTTAAAAGACAAAGAAAAAAGAGATGCGGAACGGCGGGCTATACAAGCACAGGGTGACAAGCAGGCCATGATCATCGCCGCAGAAGCTCAAAAAGAAAAGATGGAAATTGAGTCCAGGGGAAAGGCGAATTCGTTGGTATTGGAAGCCGAAGGCCAAAAGAAAGCCAACGACCTACTCAATCAGAATATTACACCCAATATCCTGAAAATGAAATCTATAGAAGCATTTGAGGCTTTGTCAAAATCGGGAAATTCCAAAATCATCATTACAGACGGCAAAACGCCATTTATGAGCCTGCCTGACATGAAGTAAAGTATTTTTAAAATCAAAAAATCCGGTTTAGCTGAGATTCCAGATATCAACCTCCGTGTAAAATTTGGGATCAAATTTTACTTTGACAGCTTGTTTGTAGGCCCGGTAGACATCGATAAAGAAGCTTGGAAGTATTTTTTTGAGCAATTTCCTTGTTGGTGCAGGGTCCTGCTGCTTGTCAATGGAATCTCTGTCTCCGGCTATTTGTGAGTAGTAGTTTTCCCGTCCGGCCCAGGCATCCTCATAATCGCTCTGCTGAGGAAATGATGCATTAACAGGAACTACCTCGTTTCTTTTTGCAAGAACGCAGAGGTAGGTTGCACTCGAATTCATCAGTTCAACCCTTTGCTTTGCCAATTTAGGATCTTTCACAGAAAACCATTTCAGATCTGGAGAATACTCAAAAATCAACATTTGCTTGATTTCAAAGCCATTCCGCTCATTCAAAACCCGATAGAACACCTCAGGACTGAACTGATAAAACCCATGGCCCATGATGTTGTTAACAGGGGTAATGATCAGAAGATGCCCATCCTTTTCGGTCATTTCCATGCAGTTGGCCATGGAAACCGGAAAGTTGAAAATATGCTCCAGCGAACCGCTTTCCAAAACCAGACTATACTTTTCTTTGAGTTCGGCAGGAACCGGCAAATTCATGTCGTGAAGGATATTTGCACCTTCATAGTTGCTGTAATCGAGACTGTCTGTAGTTTCGGCTCCGAGTAAATTGAGCAAAGGTTCTGCATACCCGCCCCTTTCTCTCATCAAAGTATCTACATCGGATTTAGACTTAAACAAACCAAATCCTTTCAGATTGTTTTCCAATTCCGAGGCATCGGTATTGAGAATCTGCCTGCCAATCATCATGGTACGCCTAAGCGAAACACCCTTTTTGTGGCTAGCTAAAAGAAATTTAATACCGTTGGTGTCTAAACCCATACCAAAATTGGCGCAGAAAAACCTTGCTTTAAAATTCAGTTAAAATTGAGGCGGGTAAATGTTTTTCTATAGTCAGATGTTTGCCGTGGAAGTGGCAAAACTATGAAAATTTGTTTTTAAAGGTTCCGCTGGATCTTTTTTTCGGTGGAGATTTTTGCCGTAATGCAGGTTGTTGAAGAGAAAAATTTCATAAGTAACTGTTCTTTAGATATTTAAAAAATAATTTTGCACAAAAGTAAAAATATTCATTTCCGCTTCTATTGTTGCAAATTTGCCGCTCTATGCTGTTTAGTCATCTGTTTTCATTCAATCCTTTTCAGGAAAACACCTATCTGCTTTGGAATGACCAAAAGCTGGCCGTAATTATCGATCCGGGCTGTTTCGACAACTTTGAAAAAAAAGAATTGAAGGAGTTTGTTGAATCCCGTGGCATAAAGCCACAAGCCATTTGGCTAACGCACACACACATAGATCATATTCTGGGTTTGGAATTTTGTCTGAATGAATGGAAAATTCCCTTTTACATGCATCCGTTGGAATCGGCCGGATATAAGTCTTCGGAACTTTACGCACCGGGCTACGGATTCCATGGGTTCAGACTGCCGGATTCTGCGCCTGTTTTTTTTCCTGATGAGGCAAGACTTCAACTTGGAGAAGAAGAATTTGAGGTTCTTTTTCTGCCCGGTCACTGTATGGGCCATGTGGCCTTTTACCACAAAGCATCTCATAGGGTTTGGTCCGGAGATGTCCTTTTCCGGCAGTCCGTCGGGAGAACCGATTTACCCGGAGGAAATTTTGATATTCTTGCAAATTCCATAAAATCAGGCCTTTATAATCTGCCTGATGAGACTATCATTTACCCCGGACATGGACCCGAGACCCAAATCGGATATGAAAAAAGGTACAATCCTTTTGTCCGGGTTTAGGTTTTGCATTCCTTTGATTCCTTTTATCACCTTTCTTCTTTTGCAAAATCCTTTACACATCAGGCAAACAAAAAGATTGCCGGAGTACTGAATGCTTCTTTTTCGGTAGAGGAGATATTCTTGTAAGGAATTAGTATATTAATGGATTGCTAAATTGAAACCCTCTGTACTTTTTGGCGATCCAAAAAATAACCCGTAATTTTTGAATGAAAACCGTAATCGACGCTGAAAAAGAGAACCGGCAAATTGTAAACATGTACAGGAAACTGATGCGTTCGGTCAGGCCCATGATGAAAGGGGACGACTCGAAACAAATCAGGCTGGCCTTTAATACAGCGGTAGAAGCCCACAAGGAAATGCGCCGAAAATCGGGCGAACCTTATATTTATCATCCCATAGCTGTAGCCCAGATTTGTGTAGATGAAATTGGACTTGGTCCCACAGCTGTGATTGCTGCTCTTCTGCATGATGTGGTAGAAGATACTGACATGGAGGTAAAGGACATTGAGAAATTATTCGGTGTAAAAGTGGCCCGGATCATTGATGGCCTGACCAAAATTTCAGGTGTTTTTCAGCAAGGCAGTTCCCAGCAGGCGGAAAACTTCCGTAAAATGCTGCTGACACTTTCAGAAGACATCCGGGTAATCCTCATAAAAATTGCTGACAGACTGCACAACATGCGGACCCTGGACAGTATGCCCCGTAACTCCCAATTAAAAATCAGTTCTGAAACTATTTATCTCTATGCTCCACTTGCACACCGATTGGGGCTTTATGCCATTAAAACCGAGCTCGAAGACTTATATCTTAAATATACTGAGCCAGATGTTTTCCGGGATATTGCCAACAAAATCAAGCAAACCAAAGCCAGCCGAAACAAGTTTATCCGCGAGTTTTTGGAACCCATCGATGAGGCCTTGAACCAAACCGGCTTCAACTACACCATCAAAGGAAGACCCAAAAGCATCTATTCCATTTGGAACAAAATAAAAAAACAAAAAATCGCCTTTGAGGAAATCTACGATTTGTTTGCTATACGGATTATTCTCGATACTCCCTTTGAGGAAGAAAAAGCGGCCTGCTGGAAAGTATATTCAATTGTAACCGATTTCTACAAACCCAACCCCGACCGGCTTCGGGACTGGGTGAGTACCCCGAAAAGCAATGGCTATGAATCTCTGCATGTCACAGTGATGAGCCGAACAGGTCAATGGGTAGAAGTGCAGATCCGTACCGAGCGAATGGACCAGATTGCCGAAAAAGGCGTGGCTGCACATTGGAAATACAAAGACTCGCACAAAGACCAATCCTTCAACCGGGAAACCGGCATCGAATCCTGGTTGGCAAAAGTGAGGGAGATGCTTGAAAATCAGGATGGTTCAGCTATTGAGTTTGTCAATGATTTCAGGAACAACCTTTTTGCCGAGGAGGTCTATGTTTTTACTCCGAAGGGTGATCTGCGGATTTTTCCTTCCGGGGCCACTGCCCTCGACTTTGCTTTCGACATCCATTCCAAAATTGGCGCCAACTGCATCGGGGCAAAGGTGAACAACAAGTTGGTACCCATCTCACATAAATTACGCAATGGTGACCAAATTGAAATCCTCACCAGTGCAAAGCAAAAACCCAATGAGGATTGGTTGAAAATAGTGGTTACCAGCAAAGCTGTTTCAAAAATCAAAGACAGCCTCAGAGAACAGAAAAAACTGGTAGCCATTGACGGAAAGGAGATTGTGGAGCGAAAGCTGAAGCAATTGAAACTTGAAATGACGGAGGAAATCATGTCCGGATTGCGGGCTTATTTTGATTGCAGAACCAACCTGGACTTTTTTTATCTGGTTGGCCGGGGTGGAATCGACCCTTCACAAATAAAAAAGTATCGGGAGGAGAAAAAGCGGCGGGAACTGGCCGGACCCTTGGTAATACATGATGCTAAATCCTTTGAAAAGGAAATCAAAAAAGTCAGGGGCGTAGACTCCGATCAATTGCTGATTGGAGAGAACATGGATAAAATAGATTATACACTCGCCAAGTGCTGTAATCCGATACCCGGCGATGATGTCTTTGGTTTTGTTACCGTCAATGAGGGTATAAAAATTCATCGCACCTCATGTCCCAATGCGGTGGAACTGATGAGCAACTATGGTTACCGCATCATAAAAGCAAAATGGACATCTCAGAAAGAATTGGCCTTTCTGGCCGGACTGCGCATTACCGGCACCGACCGACTGGGATTGGTACAGGATGTTACGAGGGTGATATCCAATGATTTACGGGTGAATATGCGATCCATTTCAATCGACACCAATGAAACCATATTTGAAGGAAAAATCATGCTTTTTGTGCATGACACCCAACACCTGGAACACCTTATTTCCAAACTGGAGAAGGTAGAAGGTGTTGTGCGGGTAGACCGCTTCGACTCCTGAACCCTACCCTATCGCCTCGTTCAGCGAAGGCATTCGGCCCATGGCTTGCAAAAACCGGAAATGAGAACCTAAAGCCTGTATCAGCGTGGGATTTTCAAGATAAGGAACACCAAATTCCTCTGCTGTCTTTTTCACAATTGGCGCAATAGCCGGATAGTGTACATGGCAAATTTTTGGAAAAAGGTGATGTTCAACCTGAAAATTCAGGCCTCCTACATACCAGCTTAACAGGCGATTGTCCTTTGAAAAATTGACTGTCGTATTCATTTGATGAATGGCCCAATCGTTTTCAATTACTCCGGAGCTATTTGGCTGAGGATGTGAGGTAGCCTCCACCGTGTGGGCCAACTGAAAAATCAGAGTCAGAATGAGGCCTGCGATAAAGTGCATCAGTAAAAACCCAGTAATGATAAAGACCGGGGAGAACCCCAGAACAAAAATGGGCAATGCCAGAAAAATTCCGAAATACCACAATTTCATATGGGTCATTTTAAGAAAAAGGATAACATTTTCTCCTTTGCTGTTTTTATTTATTCCCTTCCGTGAAAACTGAATAAACTGAACCAAATCCTTGGCCAGGACCCAGTAAATGGTGATTATTCCATAAAAAAGAAAAGCGTACAAAAACTGAAAGCGATGAATTTTCTTGGTTTTAATATTGGGATTGAACTTCAGTCCTACTCTGGGTTTAATGTCTTCATCGTGACTTACTATGTTGGTGTAGGTATGGTGCAAAAGATTGTGCTGCAATTTCCAGTTGGAAATAGAAGCGCCAAGAAGGTTGAGGCTGTACCCTACCCAATCATTAACTTTTTGTTTTTTTGAGAACGCCCCGTGAATGGCATCATGCATTACACTCATACCAACACCGGCAACAAAAATTCCCATGACGGAAAAGCAGATATAGCCTCCTAAACCTTCCAGGCCAAAGCCTAACATAATTATGAATGGAAGAATATAGCCCAAAAGAAGCAGCACCATTTTCCATTTCATTTCGGAATTGGCATGGCGTGAAATTTTATTCTCCTCGAAATAGGCATCTACTCTTTTTCGGAGTACGGCAAAAAACTGAGACCGGTCTTTGGAAACAAATCGAAGAGGCTGGAATGGTATGGCTGACATTAAAAGTTAAAAAAATTTTGCACGAAGGTACTCCCCGAAATTTAAAATCCTTGATTATTCTGAATAAAGCTAAAATTTGGGCTTAAAAGCGAGATAACAAAGGAAAACCTGCCGGCAAATTCCGTTGTATTTTCCGGAAAATTTTCAGTAGATCCGTTGACATTAGGGGTTAACAAACTGTAAAATATAAAAAAAGCCATCAATTCTGATGGCTTTTTAGGAACATTCAAAATCAATTAAATGTTTTTCAGCATATCCTCAATCTGACGGAGCTTATCCATGGGAAGCCCTTTCAGAATTTCAGGAAGATTCATAGAGTTTTCATTCTTCCGGATAGGATAAAGCGGGTGCTTGGGATTGTCTTCACGCTTGTCGGAGGGAATCCACTCGAACAAATCGTTGGGAAGGCAATTCAAAAGCGTGCAAAGTTTCTCGATATACTCAAGGCGGAGGTATTCTACTTCACCTTTGGCTATCTTGGTTGCGGTGGTCGGGATAAATCCGTTCTTCACCATGAATTTGTATGGAGCAAAGATGCCTCTTGCTTCCATAACTTTTTTCACATTAATTTTAATCATTTTTATAGTGGAATGTTAACGGGTGCAAATATATATGTCTGATTTTATCTTCCAAAATCTATTACATAAACAGAACTGGTCTTTTCTTTTTTTTAACAAAAATTAATTCTTTTAAAGTAATTCTGCTCACTGATTTTGATTTTTTCGTTGACCCTGTAATTGAGCCAAATATTTTACAATCTTTATACAAGGATTTCTATGAACATTACAATAATTCAGATAATTATTCAATATTATGCCCCGAACTACCAGCTTTCATACTTTTCAAATATATAACCCCCCTTTTCAGAACCCCATACCTGCTTATCCTCTATATTCCACCCTCTGTCCCAAGAAATTATCCTTTTATAGAAATTCTGAATTTCTGATGTGGCATAGAGGGCTCCCCGCTGATTGCTTAGGCATTGTTTTCCGGCTACAATTCCAACAAAGTTTCCGATCTGATTTTTTATTCAAAATAATTTTACTGCCATGCCTTTATAAATGGGAATCGAACGGCACTTTTTTCAAAACAACAGTTTTTTTTCAGGCGCCGGCAAAGCGCATGGGATCAGGAATTTCAAAGACAGTACCGGATATGGCCTAATCTCCCTCCAATTTAAGTTGTTGCAAACTCTGACGGTAGGGCATTTTCTGCATCTTGAAACCCCTTGTTCCAAATCCAGCTAATTTTATCCGGCCGGCACCAATCCAAGATCCAACATACGAAGTAAAAAATGAAAAAAGAATATTCGCTTACCGACCAGGCATTATGGGAATAAGCCCCACTGATCATTTTCATTGGTTAGTGAAGGTCTTTTTCTTCCGATCGGACCTTTTGGCCCCTGGCTGTAACCGAAATGAAATAACAGCATTAAATGAGTGGCCAACATTGAAATGAATATTTTTTTCATTGCGGCGATTGACTGAATTTGCGCCGAAATTTTTTGCTTTAGTTTTGAATTCCTTTCCTGACCGCATTTTTGTTACCGCCATAGGTACCGACTCCGGCAAAACCCTTACTTCTGCTGTTCTTGTAAACCACCTGCGGGCAGCTTATTGGAAACCCGTACAATGCGGAAGTCCGACCGACAGCAGCTGGATGACCTCTATGTTGCCGGAAGCGGTGATTATTCCGGAAAGGTATTGCCTTAAAACCCCGGCTTCACCTCACTTTGCAGCAGAAAATGAGGGCATTACAATCAGTCCGGAGGACTTTTCCGTTCCGGATGTTCAGGGTCCGCTCGTGGTGGAAGGCGCGGGTGGCCTTATGGTCCCCCTGAACGGGAATGAAGTTCTGGCCGATTTGATAACCCGGCTTGACCTTCCGGTTGTGCTGGTAATCAATCATTATCTTGGGGCACTCAATCATTCTCTGCTGACAATAGCGGAATTGGAGCGGAGAAAAATTCCTGTTGCAGGGCTGGTGTTCAACGGCCTGGATTTCCAGAATGCCGAAAGTGTGATTCAGAACCGCTGCCCTGCTCCTTGTATCCTCAGAATTCCTAAGCTGGATGAGGTGAACCGTACTGCTATCGAAGAAATTTCCAACAAAGTCAACCTGAATGGCCTCTGATTCAAAGGTTTGGCATCCCTACACTCCCGGTATCGGCGGGAAAGAAATCCTGATTGACCGCGGAGAGGGGGCATATCTCATCACAAAAGAAGGAAGGCGAATTTTCGACGGCATTTCTTCCTGGTGGGTAAACCTGCATGGCCACGGGCACCCTGTCATCGCGCAGGCCATTGCCCGGCAGGCCGAAAAATTGGAACAAGTGGTGTTTGCAGGATTCACCCACGAACCTGCCGAAGAACTGGCTGCCGGAGTACTGAAATTTCTGCCTCCCGGATTCAGCCGGGTTTTTTATACCGACAATGGCAGCACCGCCGTTGAGGTGGCCATCAAAATGGCACTGCAATTTTTTCACCTGTGCGGAGAAAAGCGCAGCAAAATTCTGGCCCTTGAGAATTCTTATCATGGTGACACTTTCGGTGCGATGGCTGTGGGAGCCCGGGGGCCATTTTCTGCAGCATTTCAGGATTGGCTTTTTGATGTTGAGTTTATTTTGCCAAGGTATACAAACCCGAAAGGCAGCGAAGAAGGCTTGGAAAAGGCAATTCGCCTGCTGGAAACCGGAACGGTGGCTGCCATTATTGCGGAGCCACTGGTGCAGGGAGCAGGGGGAATGCTCATGTACGATGCCGGCTGGCTGGATGAATTGTTTGCCACGGCAAGGAAATACGGCACCAAAATCATTGCAGATGAGGTGTTTACCGGATTTTACAGAACCGGTACCCCCTTCGCTTCTTCCCGATTGTCGGTTTTGCCGGACCTGATTTGCCTCTCAAAAGGTTTGACAGGAGGATTTTTGCCATTGGGCATTACCGCCTGCCGGGAAGAAATTTCCAAGCCTTTCTATCAGGCAGATTACGGGCACACCCTCTATCACGGGCACTCTTTCACGGCCAATCCTCTGGCCTGCGCAGCCTCATTGGCCAGCCTCGGGCTTTTGCAAAAACCCGAAACCACCCTCCGAATCAACAGGCTTTGCGGGCTGCAGAAGGCCTTTTGCCAAAAAGTGGAAGCATCTTTTCCCCATCTCAACCCCAGGCAATTGGGTACCATCTTTGCTCTGACCCTCTCCCCCGAGGACGGCCTGAATTACACCCATCCGAATCGGGCTCTTATTTATCAGTATTTCTTAGATAAAGATTTATTGGTGAGGCCCATAGGGAATGTAATGTACCTGGTTCCCCCCTACTGCGCTTCGGAGTCAGACATGGACAGGCTGCACAGCGAAATCATCACCTTCCTGGAAAAGTATGCCTGATCAGGGCTGACTTTCGGGGTAACTCACCTCCACCGGAAAGCGCTTGCCTGTGGCCAGCAATTTGTCGTAGGCTACTTTGGAGATGCGGATAATCAACCTCTCATTTGAGCCTGTTTCGGGTAGGCGGCCAATTACTTTTACAAAAACAGTTTGTCCGTTTGCCTCATTTTTTACTTGCAGAATAGAGCCTATCGGAGCTGTTTTGTGCATGCAGAGGTGCTTTTTGGAACTTTGGTCACCTTCGATGGCTTCGGCAAAACCAGTTTCGATAATGCGGGTATAGCCCAGGGTATTGTTTACTTCACGGATGCTTCCGGCACTGGCTTTGGGTTCCTCTTTTGTGATGGGATTTTCTTCGGGCTTCGGTGCTTCGGGCTGAACCATAGCAGCAGGTTTATCCGCCTGCTTTTCTGACTCGGCAGGGACCTTGGGCGTTACCGGCATTTTGGGCTTTTCTTCGCTGCCCGCAACTTTGGGTTTCTCAGAAGAAGCAGCCTGAGGGCTTTCGGCAGGCGTATTCCTGCCGGGCTTTTCGGCCTTCTCCGGTTCCTCCGAAATTAATACCTTCAGTTCTTGGCCTGCATTTAACTGATTGGATTTCAAACCATTAATCTCCTTCAGCATTTTGATTTCCATTCCGTATTTTTTGGCTATTCGGCTCAATGTTTCCCCGCCGGACACCTTGTGAATGCTTGATTTACCGCCCATTACCGGTTCTTCTTGTTTCGCCGGTTCTGCCGCCTTTGGTTCTTCGGCATTGGCATTTTCAGGTTCAGAAACGAAAATTTCAGTCCCGGAACGAAGTCCTTTGTTGCTGATGCCGTTCCACTTTTCCAGGTCCATAACCGATACCTTATATTTAGAGGCAATCTTGTACAGCGATTCTCCCGACATTACGAGGTGTTTCTTCGCATTGCCGGATTCTGATTTCTCTTGCTTTGACTGCCCGGGTTTTTCTTTTTCCGGGTCTTTTTTATCTGCAGGGAGATTTAAAGCCGCTCCGGCCGAAATGCCTTTTTCAGCCCCGGGATTCAACCGAAGCAATTCAGTAACCGTAGTTTTATACTTTCGGGCAATCGCCCCCAGAGTTTCCCCTTTTTTTATGGTATGCCCGGAGGTCTGGGCGAAAGCCGCACCCTGAAATAAAAAACCGCAAAAAGCCAGCAGCCACAGGGCTGAATAACAGGCTTTTGAAAGGTGACCGGAAAATAGATACAATGGTTTCAAGACTTTCATTCTGATTGCAAATCTGGCAGATGTTCTTTCAGTTTCAAAGGTTTTTTTCAAATGAATACAAATGAAAAAAAATCCATTCAACCCGAATTATGCACAGGTTCAAAAAAAGCCACTGATCCGGATAGAGCCTTGCAGGCCGAATTTCTCAATTGCCGGTTCCAGGAGCGACTCGCGGATGACCAGAATAAGGCTGCCGGGACCTATCTTATAAGCGGCAATCAAAGCCTGAATTCCGGGTGCCAATCCTTTATTTTCCATTTCCAGTTTTCCAAGTTCGTCTGCCACCATCAGGTCCGGCTTTTCCCCGGCTTTACGGAGCAGAAAATCATTGGCCTTGGCAAAGGCATTTTCAGAGAATACAAACCGGCCGATTTCCATTTTTTCTTGTTCTTTTCCTTCCTGAAAAAAAGCAGGAAAACGGATGCCATCCGGAAAAAACTCAAAAAAGCGGCCCTCCTCTCCTTCCGGCATCAGCAGCCCGTGCACATTGCCCTGCTTTCGCATCCAGTTTTGCAAGCCCGTGGTTTTACCTGAATGTACTGGTCCCGACAAAATTAATATGCTCACGACTGATTTTCTGAAGGATAAGTTAAACACCAGACAAGCAGCAGAAAAAGATACTCCGGAAGGCGAAAAAAGCCCCGCTTTCCTGCAGAATGCTGCCATGCCAGAGCATTGATGCGTGAAAAAGCCGGAAAAATGCCCAACGCTTCATTGATCTGAGATTGAAGGCCTTGCCTTTTGCTGCTGAGGAATCGCTTTATGAGAAAAACAAGAAAGGGATTGAGTAAAACAAACCAAATCAGCAGGGCCGAAAAGGACCAAACCAAGGTTTTCGTCAGGTCCATGATGAATGACTTTTGATCTGACCTGAACACATACAACGCAAGAGAAAGCGCCGTTAAAATAAACAGCCAAATAAAGACTTGGCGATTGCTTTTTCGGGTGCCGCTTGCCAAAAAAGAAGCCGGCTGCGGGTCGAATTCAGGCAAAGGAGGCGCACTTTCGCCCGATGATATTTTTCGGAAAAGCCGGATGGTGAGAACGCTCACAGGAATGGCAGCAAAAAAATAAATGCCCGTGTATATGCCCATGGCGAGTAAAGACCCGTTTTCTACCGTCATACCCACTTGCTTGCCTGCATGGGCCATCATTTTGTCGGTGGCCACCCAGATATTTTCACCAAAAAACAGGGTAAGAAAAATCAATTTCTGAAAGGCAGACTCCAGCAGCGCAATGAGGCAGGCAAGGAAAACGGAGAAAAAATGAATCCCCAAAAACCTGTAAATCAGTATAGAAACAAAAGCCTGAAAGGAAACTGCAAAATAAGCAGGAAAAGGAGAATGGGGACTTACACCGGCTTTAATCAGCAACACCACCAAAAGGGCCGAAAGCATTTTGGCAGGATTGCGGTCTGAAAAATGGGCAAGAAGGCAAAGCATAATGAGGGCAAAACCCCCGGCAAAAATCCCGGTAAAAGGCACCCGCAGGGCATGGAGCACCCCTCCCATTCCGGATTCGCTGAGCGCCCAAAGTGCCGTTATCCGGGTGATCGCCAACTCTTTATTGGTTTGTATCATCATTTATTTTTGGCCCCTTCCACCGGGCAGATTCTTATTTTTTTCCATTATGATTTCGGCTGCAATGCTCACGGCAATCTCCCGTGTGGTTTGGCTGTATATCATCAAGCCTATGGGCGCATGAATCCCCGCCAAGTCTTCTTCCTCAAAACCTTCAGCTTTCAGTTCGGCCATCAGGGTTTCAATTTTATTTTCACTCCCCAGCATGCCCAGGTAGAAAAAATTTTTGCCCAGCAATTGCCGCAGAATGAGCTTGTCGGTTCTGTATCCTACGGTCATAATCACCACAAAATCAGAAGATTTTGCCTTAAGCCAATCCCCTGCCCTATTGTAATCTACTTCAAATTTTTCGTCTGCAAAATGGTTTTCTTTCAGTGTAGAAAGTCCGGGTCTGTCATCGTAAACAAAAATATAAAAGCCCAGATAGCGCATCAGTTCGCTCAGGGCCAGGCTCACATGCCCCCCGCCGATGATGTGGATCACGGGTTGCTTTTTTAAGCTTTCCACAGAAATCCAGTCTTTCTCCGACCGGATTTCCCATTCGTCGGCAAGGTACTCTGCCAAAGAGATCCCTTCGGGCGAAACCCGGAGGGATACAGGTTTTTCTTCACGAAGGGCCGCCATAACAGACTGGACAAAAGGAAGTTCAGCCGCAGAAAGCGGCACAAAAACCAGAAATTGGCTGCCGGAACAAATCATCCCCGATTGGTCGGTGCCATGGGCTTTGTCGTGGTACTGATAGGTGGCCTCCAATTCAAACTGCCCGTTGGAAAGCAAGGCCTTTGCCTTTTCTACCATTTTAAATTCCATAATGCCGCCGCCGATGGTGCCTGTAAAACTGCCATCCGAGGCCACTGCCATTTTAAATCCCCGCCTGCCGGGCGAACTGCCCTGACTTTCGAGCACATACAAAAGAAAAATACGCGCTCCGGAATGAATTTTTTCGGAAATAAAGGTCCAGATATCCATGAAAATGGAATTTCAATAGGCAAGGGTACAACAGAAAAGTAAAAAGAAAAAAGGATAGTGCTGACTCGCAGGGCAGCAGAATTTCTGTACAATCATTGCCACCCAATCACACCCCTGCTGCTGCCTTCGGAATCAGGCCTTAATTTTTTTTTAATTTCCAACGGTTCAACAACAGGAAAAAGGAGATTTTCGAACCAAAAAATAACTTTAAAATCCTGATAATAAATATATTACAATAAAAAACTCCATTCGGCAATCCTTAAATGATTATTAAGGCAAAAGCTTCCGTTTTTTTTCCTATTTAGGTTTGCAGTCTGAAATCTTAAGTGATACCATTGATTAAACTTTTTCAACCATCGCTTTACTGTTCTGCAGTTTGTTTTTTACTGCTGGCCTGCACCGGCGGTCCTGAAACCCCGCCTGCGCCGGAGACCATACCGGTAACCAGGGTAATTTCGATTGATACCAACCTCCACACCGACTATGTTGCCGAAATTGCTGCGGTTCAGAATGTGGAAATCCGGGCCCAGGTTTCGGGGTATCTCGAAAAAATTTTTGCAGACGAAGGGCAATATGTCCGGGAAGGCCAATTGCTTTTTAAAATCAATGAAGCCGGCTACCGGGAAGAACTCAACCGGACCAAAGCGATTTACCGGATTGCTGCATCAGAGGCGCGTTCTGCCGAAATTGAACTCACCAATGTAACCCAGCTGTTTTGGAAAAATGTGGTTTCCTCTACTGAACTGGAAATTGCCAAAAATAAATTCGCCTCGGCCAATGCCAAAGTAGAGGAAGCGTTGGCCAATGAAGAAGCGGCTGAACATAAATTATCCTACACCCAAATCCGGGCCCCTTTCAATGGATTCATCAACCGGATTCCATTTAAAATCGGATCGCTGATCGATGAAGGAAGCCTGCTCACCTCGATTTCGGAGAACAATCATGTATTTGCCTATTTCGATGTTTCGGAAAAAGAATACCTCGCTTATGCCGAAAACTCACTGAAGGATTCCACCGGCTCTAAAAAAGTTGACCTCATATTGGCCGACGGCAAAATGCATGAGCAATCGGGCAGAATTGAAACCATTGAAGGAGAAATTGACGGATCAACAGGCAACATTGCATTTCGTGCCCGGTTTCCCAATCCGGATAAAATCCTGAAGCATGGCGCCAGCGGCAAGGTAAGGATGACCAAAAGACTCATCAATGTTCTGGCCATTCCCCAAAAAGCCACCTTTGAAATTCAGGACAAACTGTATGTGTATGTGGTGAATAAGGACAACAAACTCGAAATCCGTAATGTAACAGCAAGCCACCGCCTTTCTCATCTTTTCATCATCAGCAAAGGCCTGAAAGACAAGGACATGATTGTGTACGAAGGGATTCAGAATGTGGGTGATGGCTCGGTTATCAACCCGAGGTTCATTGCGATGAAAGAAATTTTAAAAGAACTGGCATCCAAATAAACATCACCATGGTAGGTTTATTCATCCGAAGGCCTGTTTTATCTCTTGTAATATCGGTATTCATTGTCCTGTTAGGACTTCTGGCCCTTACGGGTTTACCTGTAACCCAATATCCGGATATTGCGCCGCCCGCTGTTTCGGTTACCACCAAATATGTGGGAGCCAATGCCGAGGTCTGCTCCAAAGCCGTGGTTACGCCTTTGGAAAGGGCCATAAACGGAGTACCCGGCATGTCGTACATGACCTCAGTATCCGGAAATGACGGAACCAGCATCATCACGGTTTATTTCAAAGTAGGAACCAATCCGGATCTGGCTGCAGTGAATGTTCAAAACCGGGTTTCTACCATTTTGGATGAATTGCCGCAGGAAGTTCTGAAGGCCGGAGTTCAAACCGAGAAAGAGGTAAACAGCATGCTCATGTACCTCAATCTGGTGAGCGAAGACACCAGTCTGGATGAAAAATTCATTTACAACTTTGCCGATATCAATGTTTTAGCCGAACTGAAAAGAATTGACGGAGTGGGATTTGCCGACATCATGGGACAACGGGAATATTCCATGCGGGTATGGCTGAAACCCCAGGTTTTGGATGCATATGAACTTTCGGCACAGGATGTTGTGACAGCCCTGAGACAGCAAAATGTTGAGGCAGCACCCGGAAAAATAGGGGAAAGCTCAGGCAGAAAGGCCCAATCGCTTCAATATGTATTGAAATACACCGGGAAATTTACACAAAAGGAACAATATGAAAACCTGGTAGTCAAGGTTTCACCCAACGGGGATTTACTCCGACTGAAAGACATTGCCGAAATTGAATTTGGATCATTGGATTATGATGTTTTATCGAAGGAGAACGGCAAACCATCGGCTGCCATCATCATGAAACAAAGGCCCGGCTCCAATGCCCGTGAGGTGATTGCCAATGTGAAATCCCGGCTGGCCCTGCTGAAGGAGAAATCTTTTCCTCCGGGTATGAGCTACACCATTTCCTACGATGTATCCCGCTTTCTGGATGCATCTGTATTTGAGGTAAAAAAGACCCTGATTGAGGCATTCATTCTGGTTGCTTTGGTGGTTTTTCTTTTCCTTCAGGACTGGCGCTCCACGCTCATTCCCGTTCTGGCCGTTCCTGTCGCCTTGATAGGAACTTTTGCCTTTATGGAACTTTTCGGCTTTTCCATCAACCTGCTAACCCTTTTCGCATTGGTGCTGGCCATCGGAGTGGTCATCGATGATGCCATAGTGGTGGTTGAAGCTGTTCATGCCAAGATGGAAGAGCATCATTGTGATGCCAGAACCGCAGCTTTCATGGCCATGAGGGAAATTTCCGGTCCCATTGTGGCCATTACACTGGTCATGTCGGCCGTATTTATTCCTGTGGCATTTCTCTCCGGACCTGTCGGAGTTTTTTACCGGCAATTTTCGGTGACCATGGCCATTTCCATTGTCATTTCGGGCATCAATGCCCTTACGCTTACCCCGGCTTTATGCGCCTTGTTGCTGAAACCCCATTCCTCCAATAAAAAGAAAAATGTATTGGATCGCTTCTTTGACGGATTCAACCGGGCTTACGACCGACTTTCATTCCGTTACAAGCGACTTTTGGAATTGTTTATCTCCAGAAGGATGGTCACTTTCGGAATATTGATTGTTTTTTCAATCTCGGTCTGGGGCATGGCACGCATTCTCCCTACGGGATTTATCCCAACGGAAGACCAGGGCACCATTTATGCCAATGTGACCACCCCAAACGGTGCAACCCTGGAAAGGACCGAAGAAGTAATGAACGAAATAGACCGTGCCGCCCTGGAACTGAAATCTGTGGAAACCGTATCCAGTCTGGCCGGATTCAGCATGATGACCGATGGCTCGGGGGCTTCTTTCGGTATGAGCACCATCAACCTGAAATCATGGAACGACAGGAAAGAATCAGCACGGGACATCATTGCCGTATTGGAAGAAAAAACCTCCCACATTCAGGATGCGGATATTCAGTTCTTCCCCCCTCCTCCCGTGCCCGGCTTTGGTAATGCAAGCGGATTTGAAATGCGCATTCTGGACAAGACCGGCTCGGGAAATCTGAGAAAGACCGATGAGGTAACGCAAAACTTTATGAAGGAACTTCGGAAAAGGCCCGAAATCAAAAGTGTGTTTACCAGCTTCAATCCCAACTTTCCTCAGTACCTCATTCGGGTGGATCAGGCTGTGGCAGCTAAAAAAGGTATTTCGATAGAAGATGCCCTGAGCAACCTGCAAATCCTGATGGGCTCTACCTATGCCACCAATTTTATCCGCTTCGGGCAGATGTATAAAGTGATGGTACAATCGGACCCCAAATACCGCGCCCATCCGGAAGATGTGCTGAAACTCAGAATCAAAAACCGGGACGGTGAGATGGTTCCCTATTCCATTTTCAGCACCATAGAGCGGGTTTACGGACCTGAGCAACTTACCCGCTACAACATGTACACCTCTTCTATGCTCAACGGCGAAGCGGCAAAAGGATACAGTTCGGGCCAGGCCATACAGGCCATTGAAGAAGTAGCAGCAAGGCATTTGCCCAAAGGTTTTTCGCATGAATTTTCGGGTATCACCAAAGAGGAAATCGAATCGGGCAATCAGATTGTCTTCATTTTTTGCATCTGCCTGCTTTTTGTTTACCTCTTGCTTGCTGCCCAATACGAAAGTTTCATTTTGCCCCTTCCGGTGCTGATTTCACTGCCATGCGGAATTTTCGGATCTCTGTTTTTTCTGTACCTCTTCGGACTGGAAAACAATATTTATGCGCAGGTGGCTATGGTGATGCTCATTGGTTTACTCGGAAAAAATGCCATCCTCATAGTGGAGTTTGCCATATTGAAGCAAAAGGAAGGTTTCAGTGTATTCCAGGCAGCCCTCATCGGGGCAGGTGCACGGCTCAGACCTATTCTCATGACTTCATTCGCATTTATTGCAGGATTGATTCCTCTCATGCTGGCATCGGGCGCCGGTGAAATCGGAAACCGGACCATCGGCTCTTCTGCAGCAGGCGGTATGCTCTTTGGTACTTTATTCGGGGTCATTCTGGTTCCCGGTCTTTATTATGCTTTTGCAGGATTAAGCTCTGTTTCCAAAAAATCTCAGCCCATTGAAAACAAAGAACTGGCCGGTGTTGAAGTCTGATTTTCATCCGGTAATGCGGTATTTTTTTTACAGTTTTCTTCTGGCATTAACAGCTTGCCGGACAACCCCTGCCCCGCAAAAGGCAGAAATGGCTTTGCCCTCCCGTTTTCCGGGCGCCGGCTCCGATTCCCTCAGCAGGACCCTGCCGAAATGGAATTCCGTGTTTTTCGATTCTACCCTGAGCAGGCTGATAGACAAAGCATTAAGCAACAACTTCGACTACAGACTGGCCCTAAACCGGGTACAAATGTTTCGTGCGGGAGTAATTCTGAACAAAGGAAACAACCTCCCCGATTTGAGTGTATATGCCGGAAGCGGTATCCGACGATTCGGTGATTACACCATGGACGGAGTGGGAAATTATGACACCCGCTTTTCTCCCAATCTGAGGGAAAACCAAAAGGTTCCCAATCCACTGCCCGATTTTTCTGCGGGTTTTCAAAGTGCCTGGGAGGCAGACATTTGGGGCAAATTAAAAAACAGAAGGAAGGCAGCCATGAGCCGGTTTTTTGCCGGTGAGATGGGCAAAAACCTGGTCCTCACCACCACTATCTCTGAGGTGGCAACGGCCTATTTCCATTTGCTGGCTCTGGACAATGAACTGAGCATTTACCGGGAAAATAT
>CANHCT010000015.1 GCA_947459175.1 Hymenobacteraceae bacterium | reverse complement strand
TCTTTCAGTTTTTCCTGCTGGGTCCGGTAGTCAAAATTTCTCCGGGCCTGTTGCCGGAGGCCAGCCGGAGTTTTTTTCTGGTTTACCTGATTTTCTTTCTCAATTTTATTGGACAGGTACCCTACAACATCCTGTTTGCCCGCCACAAGTTGTCGCTGAGAAACGGCATTGAAATGGTACGGACAGGACTCAGTTTTTTGGCTTCGCTTTGGGTGTTGTACACGGGCGGGGGCTTGCTGCAGATTTCGGCTGCCACCCTGCTGATTACCCTTTTGTATGTGCTGTTGCTGTTTTTCTATTCAGGAAAAAACATGAGCTATCATCTTCATTTTCAGCATTTTTCAAAAAAACAATTTCAAAAATTCCTTCGGCCGAGTTTTCACTTTTTTCTGTTGGGAGTGGCCATGTATATCATTGTGTACTCCGACGGCTTGCTGGTGTCTTCTCTGAAAAGTGCCGCCCTTGTGGCCCTGTATACCGTAGCCCTGCGCATACCCGATACCAGCATGCGTCTTATTTTTAAAATTGCCGATGTAAAAACCCCCAAAATCACCACGCTTTTCAGCCAAAAAAACTGGGCCCAGCTCTGGATGCTGCACAACCGCCTGTTCTGGATTACCTTCGGAGCGGCGGGTTTGATTACCCTCGCTCTGCTGAGCATGGGTCCGGCCCTCATTGCCCTCTGGATGGGCCCCGATTTCGAACTGCACTACGGGCTATTGCTCATTTTTTCCCTTAATATGCTCACCCAGTGCCTCATGCATATTCCTGCGCTCTTCCTCATCAGCATGGGCATGCACGAACGCTCCTCGATTCTGGCCATGATTTTTGCTCCGGTTTCCCTTTTGTTTGCCTGGCTGATGAGTAAAAATCTGGGACTGGAAGGCATTGCCCTGGCCATGTGCGGATCCCAGTTGCTGGTAGGCCTCATCGCCATTCCGCAATTTTACTCCTTCATGAAAGAAAAAAGCAGGGAAAGTAACTTCAGATTCAGTTGGTTTGTAGTCAGATAGCTTGTTGATATTATGAAACCCGACCAGATATTTTTGACCGAGTCTTCCAAAGAAAACCTCGGGATTCTCAATGCCCTCCTGCCGGGAGTTGAGGATGTATTTCTGCTGGAAACCGCCCTGCAGCTCACCGCCGGCCTGTACAAAAAATCGTCAGAGGGTGCAGTTATCCTGATTCAATCCGAAAAGGGAAAAACGGAAGAATTGCGGTTTAAATTGAAAAAAGCCGGAAAAAAGAAAACGGGAAATCAGGCCTGATGGCAGATTTTTATAAGCAGTTTCTCAAGCCTTTTTTGTTTTCGCTCGATGCGGAACAGGCCCACTACCTCACTTTCTTTTTGATGAAATGGGGCATGAAACTGCCTTTCTATGAATGGATTACCGGATCTCTGCCCCGGCAGGATTTCAGCACCGACATAGCAGGAATCCGCTTTCCCAACCCAATCGGACTGGCAGCAGGTATGGATAAAAATGGGGTTCTGGCAGATTTGTGGCCGCAGCTTGGATTCGGTTTCGCCGAAATCGGAACGGTTACCCCCCGGCCACAGGCGGGCAATCCCAGACCCCGACTTTTCCGCCTGCCCGAAGATGAAGCCATTCTGAACCGCATGGGCTTCAACAACGATGGGCTGCAGGTGATCGCCCGAAGGTTGGCGAAAAGAAAAAACCGTGATTTTGTTGTAGGAGGAAACATTGGTAAAAACAAAGATACACCCAACGAAGCGGCAGCCGCAGACTATCTGTCCTGCTTCATTTCCCTGCAGGAGCATGTGGATTATTTTACCATCAACCTGAGCTCACCCAATACCCCCGGCCTGCGCAGCCTGCTGGAAAAAGAACCCCTTCAAAAAATATTAGAACCGGTTCAAAATCAGAATTTTAAATTATATAAACCCAAACCGGTTTTTTTAAAAATTTCCCCCGACATGGCCGCCGAACAGATTCCTCAGGTGGCTGAGGTTTGCAAAACTTTCGGGCTGAGCGGCATTGTGGCCACCAACACCACCATTTCGCATGAAGGATTAAAAACGACCCCGGAACTGCTTGGCCGGCTGGGTTCGGGCGGGCTGAGCGGAAGACCCCTGGCCACCGCTTCCTGCCGCGTGCTGAAAGCCCTTCGGCAACCGGACTCCGGGCTGATTCTGATGTCATCTGGTGGAATAATGGACGAGCAAATTGCCCTTCAAAGATTACAGGACGGGGCCTCGGCCATTCAGATTTACACAGGATTGGTGTACCAGGGACCTGCGCTGATAAAAAGAATTTTACACCAACTGAAAGGATAAAAACCTACTTTTGGAAACCCGAAAAGGGTACATACTACCGGTTTTCACCTATGCTGTATTACAAAACCTATCCGCATGCTTCCTCTGCCGAGTGGGTGGTATTTGTGCATGGAGCCGGCGGAAGTTCCTCCATCTGGTTTAAACAAATCAAGGATTACTGCCTCAATTTCAATGTGTTGATGGTGGACCTGCGGGGCCATGGCCGCTCCAAAGGCGACAAGCCATATGAGCAGTATACGTTTCGTGAAATTTGCTGCGATATCATCGAAGTACTGGACGATGCCCGCATAGAGGCTGCCCATTTTGTCGGCATTTCTCTGGGCACCATTCTGATTCGCAACCTGTATGAAATGGTGCCCCACCGGGTAAAATCCATGGTTTTGGGAGGTGCCATCATGCGCATGAACCTGAGGGCCAAGGTACTGTCGGCCTTTGGCGATTGGTTTAAAACACTGATGCCCTACCTGTGGCTCTACAGTTTTTTTGCCTGGATCATCATGCCAAAAAAACGACACAAACAAAGCCGCCTGCTGTTTGTAAACGAAGCCCGCAAGCTTTGTCAGAAAGAGTTTGTATATTGGTATCGACTTGTGTATGAGGTAAATCCGCTGCTGAAATACTTCTCCGAAAAGCCCATTCCGGTTCCGGCCTTATACCTGATGGGAGACGAAGACCATATGTTTTTGCCCTTCATTAAAAAACTGGTTCCCGGGCAGCCATCGTCCCGCCTGGTGGTGGTGCCCGATTCGGGCCATGTTTGCAATGTAGACCAGCCCGAGTTTTTTAATAAAACCTCCATCGGGTTTATACACGAGGTTTCTTAAAGGCCTTTCCGGTTTTCTTTTTTTCCTGCTTCGGGGCGTTGGTTTTCTTTCCTGAGGCGGCTTTTGCCTGTGGCCTTGATGGTTTGTTTTTCGCCTTTTTTTCGTGAAATGCCCCGCGAAACGCCGGGTCGGCCTTCCTTTTCTGCTCGTCGAGCTTGCGCAGGATGTTTTGTTTTTCTTCGAAAGGCGTGTGGGCAGCGATCAGATTTTCAGAAACAGGCGCTTCCTGAATTTTGCTTTTTATCATGGCCTCAATCCTTTGCAAATGCAGTTCTTCTGATGGGTCCGCAAAGGCAATGGCCGTTCCCGTCCTGCTGGCCCTGCCGGTGCGTCCGCTTCGGTGGACATATTCTTCATATTTCACCGGCAAATCAAAATGGATTACCAGGGCCACGGATGGAATATCGAGGCCTCTTGCAGCCACATCGGTAGATACCAAAATCCGGATTTCCCCCTCGTGCAGGGCCTGCAAGGCGGCAAGGCGGGTGTTGGTGCCTTTGTTGGCATGCAAAAAACCGGATCTAATTTCCAGTTTACGGTTGAGAAACTTGCCTATCTCTGTGGCGTGTACCCTGGTTTTTACAAATACCATAGCCGTTTGGTCTTCCTGCAGACGGCTGAGCAGATGCAGAAGCAGGTTGAGTTTGGTCTGAAAATTGGGTGTTTTATACACCACCTGCTCAATATTGCCGGCCACGGTTGCCTGTTCACTGACCTCTGCCCGCTCGGGAAATTCCAGAAATTCGGCCGCCATTTTTTCTACCGCCGGAGGAAAGGTGGCCGAAAAGAGAAGATTTTGCCTTTTTCGGGGCAATACTTCCAAAATGCGCCTCAGCTGGGGCATAAATCCCATATCCATCATCCGGTCTGCCTCATCCACCACAAGGATCCTGATGTCTTTCAGCTTCCACTGATTGGTTTGGTACATTTCCCAAAATCTGCCGGGTGTGGCAAACACAATATCATTGCCTCTTTTCAGCGCATCCAGTTGGGCAGAAATACCGATCCCACCCACCAAAAGGCAGGAACGGAGATTCACATTTTGGTTTAATTCCTCAAAATGCTGACCCAGTTGGATAACCAGTTCTTTTGAAGGGGCAAGCACCAGTGCACGAGTGTTTTCGCCTTGCGGAAAATGCAGTTTGCTGATGATGGGCAAGAGAAATGCAGCTGATTTTCCTGTGCCGGTTTGGGCAATGCCAATGATGTCTTTTCCCGATTTAACCAGCGGAATGACCTTTTTTTGGATGGGTGTGGGTTGGTCCCAGCCCTTGGAGCGGATGGCCGTTTCCAGTTGTTTGTTGAACCCAAAAATACCAAAGCCAAATCCATCTGAATTTTCCATCCTTCTTACCTGAAAACTGACAAAACTAGTGAAATCCTACACCGGATTTTAACGGGAAATATTTATCCAATGCGCAATCCTGCATTAAGGTTATATAATTGAATCAGAATTCAAACGGCAGACAGGTTGCGGAGCAGTACTTTCCGAAATCAGAATTGCCCTGAGTCATCAAAAAACTAACTTAAAAAAATATCCAAATGACCGCTTTCGACCAATACCGGATGATGCGTTCCCATCATTTGATTTTTGGGTACCGGGGATTTTTAACCAATGAACTGATTGCCTCTATTCTTACTCTTACAGAATCAAAGCTCAGGGACTTGCCCGGTCCTTTCAAAAAGAAAAAATCGATCATCAACATCATCATTGAGGGTTTACAAAACATTCTGTATCACGGAGAAGCTGTGGAAGAGAATGGTGTTCTGGGCCATCATTGTATTTTTTTGATGGGCCAAAGAACAAATGAATACTTTATTCAGTTTGGAAATTTTATAAGTAATTCGCATGTTTCGGCTTTAAGTAAAAAACTGAGTTACTTTAACTCTTTAAAGCAGGACCAGGTGCAAAAACTGTATCTCGATATTTTGGAGAAAGGAGAAATCACCGACAAGGGCGGCGCCGGTCTGGGAATCCTGAGGGTAATCCGGGACTCCGGCCGAACCATGGATTTCTCTTTTGTTCCGGTAGACGAACGGCAGTCTTTCTTTTGTATGGAAATTAAAATATCTATGTGAGGGCAATCTGAATCCAGGAAAAACCTAATTGAAAAATGGAAAGAATTGAAATAGAACCTACCTCCACAACTCCACGGATTATTTTCCGGCCGGACGAAGGATATTTTGAAGTTTCCGGCAAATCCCTGCCCGAGAATTCTTTTGAATTCTACAAGCCCCTTCTCGATTTTATGGAAGCTTATGCCGAAGACCCTGCTCCCAGTACCTTGCTTGTTTTCAAACTCCAGTATTTCAATACCAGTTCAACCTCACATTTTCTCAGAATGGTAAAAAAATTTGAGAAAATTCTGGAAGATGGTAAAGATGCCAGAGTGTCCTGGTATCATGATTTTGAAGACGATGACATGAGGGATGCCGGAGAAGATTTTAAAGTGCTGTCCAAACTACCGATAAAAATTATGGGAGCACACCTGGAGTAATTTCAGGATTTTTTCATTCTTCTTCTCTTTCTTTCTTCCTGAATCAGCTTAAGCTCCCGGCTTGTCTGACCTGCCACAGAAGTATTTTCGGCTGCACGACGCACCAGATAGGGCATTACAGAATAAACCGGACCATAAGGAACATACTTGGCCACATTGAATCCCGCTTTTGCCAAAGCATAACTAATGTTATCGCTCATTCCGTAAAGCTGAGCAAACCATATACGGGTATCATTTCGTTGGATACCCCCCGACTCCATTGCTTTGGCCAGCTCTTCGTTGCTGCTTTCGTTGTGCGAGCCTGAGCAAAAATGGATTTTACCGATGTTGTCCAGACAATACTGCCATGCCAGATTGAAATCCCGGTCGCAACTTTCCTTATCGGGCTGAATCGGATTGGGAAGCCCTTTTGATTCGGCATAGTTGGCCTCTTTTTCCATGTAAGCTCCCCTCACCAGCTTTCCTCCCAATACATATCCTTTTTCCTGCGCACGCCGGTGGGCTGATTTCAGATTCTCCAGCATATCCGAACGATACATCTGATATGTATTGAAAATCAATGCCTTGTCCGAATTATACTTCTCCATCTCCTCGTAAGCCCAGGTGTCTATCAAAGTCTGAATCCAGGACTCTTCCGCATCTACAAAAAGCCGGACTCCCAGCAAACCCGCTTCCTTGCAAATGGCCGCAAAACGGGCTCTTCCCTTTGCCAGGGATTCCTGCTCTTCTGTTGAAAGCGACTGCCCCGCCTGCGCCTTTTCCATGATATCGAACGCACAGATTCCGGAGGTTTTGAAAACGGCAAATGGAACCATGGGATTTGCTGAGGCAATGCGGATGGTGCCGATGGTTTCATGGAGAACATGGTCGAAGGCGGTCTCCGTTTTTTCACCCTCTACCGAATAATCGAGGATGGTGCCGATTCCAAAATCGGCCAGTTTTTTCATGGTTAGGGCACATTCTTCCCCGGTTTCACCACCGCAAAAATGATTGAAAATGGATTTTTTAATGAGGTATTTGACCGGCAGATGCCATTGTATCGCCTTCATCATCAGCGAGATGGCCATTTTATTGAGAACCGGTTGGTTCATCAGCGAAAAGAGCCACTCCATTTTTTGCAATTCTGCGTCGGTACGCGATGCAAAAGCGGTTTTGGTATTGCGGAGAGAAAATGGCTCCCGGGAATCTGCGGATATTGTCACGGGACAAATTTGGGGCTTTTCGGATTATTCTTCCAAAACAGATTGAAAATGATGCCGGACATGAGAAATGGCCAGTGCAGTCCGGTCCTCGCCGGTGCCTTTTACCCATTGCCAGATGGTACCCGATTGTTCCAGCTCCCTGCGGTACCAGTCTGCAAAATATTGCCGCAAATGGGGATGTTCCCGCAGCGGGTCCGGCTGCCAGGGCATATCGATGTCGCAAAGAAGGGTAAGATCGCCGGGGTTGAATTTGAGGCTCTGCAAAATCCACTGCGGACAATGTCCCCAGGAATGGAGCATCCAGATTTTGATGACCAGCAGATTGGTATCGCAGAAAATGAGGGGTGCGTTTTCGCTCATAGCTTTTTCCTCGGCCATAAGTTGTTGGCGGGCAATGGCTTCCACATCCTCAAAGGTGTAGGGGCGGTCCAGATTTCCAAGATATGCCCGGGCCATTTCGGGCACCTGAGGACATTGAAAATGCACTGCAAGCTGATGGGTCAGGAAGCTTTTTCCCGTGGATTCGGGACCGGTGAGAACAACTTTTTTCGGCATTCAGTTGGCAGAATGGGTCAGCAATTTCTTTTTCCAATCCAGATATCCCTTTACTGCCAGAAACAACAACACAAGGTAAAGACAGGAAAAAAACCACAGTTCTTTTTGAATGTACAGCAACACAGATGCCACATTGACCAAAATCCATAAAATCCAGTTTTCCAGATATTTTCGTGCGAGCCACATTTGCCCCACCAGACTGAAGCCCGTAATTAAAGAATCGGGATAAGGGAAGTCTGCGTGGGTGTAATGATCCAATAACCAGGCCAGAGCCAGCCCGAAGGCAGTGCCTGCAAAAAGGCTGAGCAGCAGGAGATTTTTGCTTATTTGCTTAATGCCCGCAGATGAACCATTTTTGGGGTTTTTCCACAACATCCAGCCATAAAAACCGGATGCGGCATAGAAAATCTGCAGCCCGAACTCAGCAAAAAGGTGGTTTTGAAAATAAACTATGGCAGCAAGAACTACGGAGAAAATCCCCACAGGCCAACCCCAGACCGAAACCCGGGTGTTGAGCCAGACGCCGGCAAGGCCGGCAACAGACGAAATCAGCTCAAACCAACCGGGAAGACTCCAATCCATTCATTTTTATGGACACTCAACTTTCAGGTCCCACAATGTTTGAGGGTCAGAGCAATAACCGGTTACAAATATCTCCAGTGTCTTGCTGACAGCCGGGTCATAGTCAAAAGTATATTCTGTAAACAAACTCCCGTTCCTTGGAAAACACTCTGCCGGGGAATCGCATTTGGGAAACTGCCAGGGTTCGAGCAAAGAAGGACAAGTACTCACCACATAGCGGCCATTGTAGCGGGCATCCATCCGGTCTCCAATTCCTCCGGTATTCAGCAATATTTTGGCCTTACCGGCTTTATCTCCCAAAATGTATTGCCACCGGGTAATTCCGGCTTTTCCTTTGATTAGCTCTCCGCATTTTTTGGGTTTGGGAACCTTGAGATATACCGTACCAGAATCAGTGACTGCAGAGTCTCTTCGGCCTGCCTGCGAGGCAAAAACCTCTGCATTGAAATCAATCCTCAAATCCGATTGCCTGATCAGCCGGGGAATGGAAAACACAAAGGCATATTCGCCTGAATTGTTATTGATTACCGGTACTTTCCAATATGCTTTGGCACCCTGGAGTTTAAACTGGAGGGATCTGATTTTATAGAAACCTTGCAGAGAAGGTATTTTGAATGTTACAAAAATGGAATCGTCATAAGCATAGAAAACAGAGTCTGCTTTAGCCGTTCCGTCCCGGAGCCTGATGGGATATATTTGGCCAAGGCCGCCCTTCCTTTTGGCGGGCAGGTCTCCAACCACCAAAGTGCCCTCCAATTGAAGCAGTTGGTTTACCATGTCGATGTTTACTGCCGGGTCTATGCCGATTTCGGTAGATTTCAAATCGATATCACCCTTTTTGCAGCCAAACAGGAATATGGAAAATACCAATACAGGCAGGAAGCTTTGAACTATTTTTTTCATTTCAATAAGAAACTAATACTTGTACAGAGGGTTGAAAATGAGACAAATCCGGTTCTTCTTTGAAGTAACGCTTGTCGAAGTAGCTGAACAGCCGAATCCCGGCGTATTTGTGAATCTGGTATCCGATGCCGAAGCACCAGCCCAGATTGCCCGAGGCCATTACATCGCTTGTGAGGTTGAAGTTGTTGCTGGAGTTGACTTCAAATTCGGAACCGAAAACATCCGCACCAGAGGTAAAACGGTTCAAATCCTGCTTCCTGTATCCGGCAAGGAACATGTTGCTTGATATCCCTACTTCACCAAACAAGCGGTAGCCATAGCGAAGCATAAACTGCCCCAAAAAATGCGAAGAATGGAATGACTCGGTAATGGTACTTTGATCATTGTAATCCTTGTTGGAAAACGCATCGTTGAACAACACAAATTTGTGACTAAATGACCTTTGTAAAAAACTTCCTCCAATGACTACGCCCAGCAAAGACAGCGGACCTTCAATGGTTTTTAAGGGGTTGATGCGGACTTGTCCTCCAAAATTCATTTGTACCGAATTTTGCGTGAACTCTCCGTTGTATAAAAAATTGGGATTAGTGGTGTTGTAATACCCCTTCTGGTAATCGAAATATTCACCTGAAGCAAAGTTAACCCCAAGACCGACAAACAAATCGCCATGTACATATTGTATTTCGCGGTCGTTTCCTTTTCCTCTTTTTCGGTTTGGGGGCCTCCTTTTTTTATTTACTTCCGTACCGGCAAAACCATCCGCTGCCAGTCCGGACAATGTCATAAAAACAAGGAAAATCCGGATTGCTTTTCCGAAAGAAGTAATGGAAAAATTATAGAAGCCTTTGTTGTCCTTCATCCTGCAAATTTTGGCAATTATTTTTCAATTCCATGCCCAAAATCAACACAATAAAACCCTTATTTCAAAACCGACCAAAAATTTTCGATTTTAAACCCATTACAGGGTTCGGGAAAGGCAATTTTCGGGCGGTCCGTCTTCTGCCGTTTTTTTTCCCGGGGAATACCAGTGCAATAAATACGGGCATTGGTTTACCTTTGTGCTCAAGCGGGTAAAAACTGGTCTCATTTCGTACGGAATCCAGAAAAAAATACACCGGCTAAACCGGAATCTGCAATCACGCCAAGCATGTTATCAAAAGTATACGGCTCTGCCGTTCAGGGAGTTAAAGCCTATCCCATCACCATAGAGGTGAGCGTCGGGCAGGGAACTGAAATGTACATCGTAGGGCTGCCCGATGCAGCCGTCAAGGAGAGCGTACACCGCGTAGAATCTGCCATCAAGGTGGCACGATTTCAGATGCCCCGGCAAAAGGTGGTGGTGAATCTTGCTCCGGCGGACATAAAAAAAGAAGGCTCCGCTTATGACCTGCCCATTGCTCTGGGGGTTTTGGGGGCTTCGGGACAAATTCTGGCACCTGCTCTGGAGCAATATGTCATTATGGGTGAACTTTCTCTGGATGGCAGTCTGCGCCCCATCAAAGGTGTTTTGCCCATTGCCATAGAAGCCAGAGGAAAATTCAAGGGCTTTATCCTGCCCAAAGAGAATGCCAATGAAGCAGCCATCGTTTCCAATCTGGATGTAATCGGGGTAGAGAGTTTACAGGAAGCCGTTGATTTTCTGGAAGGCAGAATCTGGATCGAGCCTTTAATTAAGGATACCAAGGAATTGTTTTTCAACAACCTGAACAGCTACGATGCTGATTTCAGCCATGTGCAGGGTCAGGAAAATATTAAACGCGCACTTGAAATTGCCGCTGCAGGAGGTCACAATGTCATTATGATTGGTCCACCGGGCGCCGGCAAAACCATGCTGGCCAAACGCCTTCCGGGCATCCTTCCGCCGCTTGACCTCCGCGAAGCCCTGGAAACCACCAAGATCCATTCGGTAGCCGGAAAACTCAGCAAAACCGAAGGTTTGATTACCACCCGGCCATTTCGCTCCCCGCACCATACGGTAAGCGATGTGGCCCTCGTGGGGGGAGGAAACATACCGCAACCCGGGGAAATTTCCCTTGCCCACAACGGGGTTTTGTTTCTGGACGAGCTGCCTGAATTTAAAAGATCGGTGCTGGAGGTTTTGCGTCAGCCGTTGGAGGAGCGGAAAATTTCTATTTCCCGGGCAAGGTTTGCAGTAGATTTTCCAGCCAATTTTATGCTGATAGCCAGCATGAACCCCTGTCCATGCGGATATTACAACCACCCGGATAAGGAATGTGTCTGTCCTCCTGGAGCGGTGCAGCGTTACCTGAACAAAATTTCGGGCCCCTTGCTCGACCGGATTGATTTGCATGTGGAAGTTACCCCTGTTTCCTTTGAAAAGATTGCCAATCAGCAAAGAACCGAGACTTCTGAAAGCATAAGGGAAAGGGTGGTTAAAGCCCGTGAAATTCAAACCAGTCGTTTTGAAAATCAGGAAAACATTTTCAGCAATGCGATGATGCCCAGTCCTATGGTAAACGAAATCTGTATCATCAGCGAGGCAGGAAAAAACCTGCTCAAAATTGCCATGGAGCGCCTTGGACTTTCAGCAAGAGCCTACGACCGCATATTGAAAGTAAGCAGAACCATTGCCGACCTTGCCGGAAGCGAAGACATTAAAACAGAGCATCTTGCCGAGGCCATTCAATACCGCAGCCTGGACCGGGAAAACTGGGCAGGCTGAATTGAGCATTTTTCTGCTTTACCTTTGGGCCTGAAAACTTTCAGCCAACCGGCCTTTTCTTTTTTGCCTTGAGTTCATTGATTATTTCTGTTCTGATTCCTACCTACAAAAGGGCCGACTTGCTGAAAAAGTGCATTTCCTCTGTAGTAGCATGTGCCTCAAAGGACCTGGAGATCATTATCGCAAACAATGGCTCTCCCGACCATACCGATGAAGTGGTGGCCCAATTTCAGGACCCTAGAATCCGGTATTTCCGGCATGCGGAGAATATTGGCGCTGTAAAGAATGTCCGGTTTTTGGTAGAGCAGGCCCGGGGCGAGTATCTTTTTTTTATCACCGATGATGATTATTTTATTCCGGGTGGTCTTGAGGAGGTTCTCGGTTTCATCAATAAGTATGAGCCTTTTGGCTTCAAATGTGGTTTGATTGTTCATCAAATCCTGAACCATGCATCCTATCTGTACAGCCCGTTTAAACAGACATTCGTGGCCGAAAAAGAGGATTATGAAAGTCAGGCCTCTATATTCTGGAATGCCCATATTTTAACCACCACCTGTATCAGAAAGGATAAAATAGACCTTTCGCTGTACGATGAACAAATTCTCAACCTGTATCCCAGCATGATGTTTATGGCCATGGCCAGAGAAAAACTGGGCTACATTCATGTTCCGGTAGGAATTCATATTTGGGAAAATGAGGTGTATTGGGATGGAGGTATTCAACCTACTGAAACGAAGAAACTCCTTGCCCACCGTGGAGAAATATTATTATTTATGCAATCCCGGTTGCCGGCAGGTTTTATAAAAGCCTGCGAAAAAATAATCAATCAAAAGTCGCTGAACTTTGAGCCATTGTCCGGCTTTTTAAGCACTCAGGAGCTTTTTGAAAGGCAAAAACGATTCAAATACCATGCTTTTCTTGCCATGTATTCCGCTTTGGTAAAAAAAACCCTGGGGCCCCTGGATCAATTTATCTCCCGCCGGCTGGGGTGGTGGCTGGCAAGCATTGCCGCAAAAATTAAGGGTTAATACCTGTCGATTGATGGCCATCTATGGAATTGGAATATGTTGCAACCCGCATTTTTGGCATATTTGCAACCCTGAAATTGTTGAACAACTGCTGAAATGAAGTCGAATTTTTTTCTGAAAAGTTTTTTCCTCCTGGGTTTGCTGACCGGTCTGTACTGCCGGGGTCCGGTTTCTATGGCCCAAAAACAGGCAAATCCCGAATCCAAAGGGCACGATATCCGATTCAAAATCAACGGATACAAAGACTCCAGCGCCATCATTGCCCACTATTATGGTGACAATCAATACATTCCAAAAGATACTGCAAAATTTGACAGCAAGGGAAATCTTCGATTTAAAGGGAATAAAGACCTGCCCGAAGGCGTATATCTTCTGGTATTGCCCAAAAACCGCTATGTGGAATTTTTGATTGGTGAGCAGTTCCAGTCTATGGAATTCGACAGCAGCGATGCCATTTCCACCATGAAAATCAAGGAAGGAAAGGAAAACCAAATCTTTTACGACTACCAAAAACTGATGGCTTCCAAAAGCAAGGAAGCAGGCCCTCTCCGGCAGGCCCTGAACAAAACCAAAAACCCCGACTCCGTTGCTGCATTGAAAACAAAACTGGAACAACTGGACAAAGAGGTAAAATCATTCCGGGACAAGTTGTTTGCTGAAAACCCAAAGAGCTTTGCAGTCAAGCTGTTCAAAACTGCATTGGACCCCGATGTTCCCGACGCCCCGGTTTTGTCAAACGGCCGCAAAGATTCCCTGTTCCAGTTTCGTTTCTATAAGGCCCATTTCTTTGATAATCTGGACCTTACGGACGACCGTATGATCCGCACACCGGTATTCCACAATAAGATTGAGCAATATGTTACCAAAATGACCCTGCAGATTCCCGATTCCATCAATACGGCGGCAGACTACATCCTCAACAGGGCCAAAAGCAAGGAAATCTTCAAGTATGTGGTGTGGTGGGTTACCAATCACTATGAAAAAAGCCAGATCATGGGCATGGATGCCGTTTTTGTGCACATGGCCAAAAACTACTACCTCAACGGAAAAGCATTTTGGGTAGACTCTTCAACAGTCACCAAAATCAGGGACAGGGCCAAAATTCTGGAGCCCATTCTCATTGGAAAAACCGCCCCCAACATGTACCTGACCGATTCATCGGGAAAGCTGAGCCCCTTGTACGGATTCAAATCCAAATGCACCGTCCTCTATTTCTGGGACCCCAACTGCGGACACTGCCAGAAGGAAACCCCCAAACTGCATGAGTATTGGGAAAAAAATAAGCAAAAGGGCATCGGCGTTTATGCGGTTTCCATTGACCGCAAGCCCGACGACTGGAAAAAGTTTGTCAGAGAAAAAGGCCTGAAATGGACCAATGTCTGGGACAGCCAGGTGGTAACCGATTTCAAAAATGTGTATGACATCTATTCCACACCGGTGATGTACATTCTGGATGAAAACAAAAAGATACTGGCCAAGCGCATCGGAGTGGAGCAATTGCCTGATTTTTTTGATAATTACTTCAGGGATAAACTGGGTGGTGCAGTACGGGAATGATGGCTGCAAGTATTGATTTTTCGGGTAATACCAAGCCTTTTCAACAAATGCCTTTGGTAATGCAGAAATGCATGGAATAAAAATTCTCATGCTGTTCAGCATTTCAAAATGAATACTTTAGCTGAAAACTGAACTGCCATGGACGAATTTCAATTGACAGAAGAAAGCGGGCAGCCGGACTTTGTAAGGGAGTTTATTGAATTGCCTGCCAGGCTCTACAAAAATTCACCCCGTTGGATTCGTCCCTTGGACTCAGATGTAGAAGAAGTTTTTAACCGTGAAACAAACAAGAAATTCCGGCACGGCGACTGCCGGAGATGGATTCTGAAAGACAGCCAGGGAAAGACCATCGGGCGCATTGCCGCTTTCTATGACCGGCGGCTCTTCAAACCCGGCAAACCAAAAGTCGGGGCCTTTGGTTTTTTTGAATGTATCAACAATCAGCAGGCGGCTCATTTGCTTTTTTCTGCCGCCGAAAACTGGCTAAATGCGGAGGGTCTAGAAGGCATGGACGGGCCCGTGAACTTCGGCGACCGGGATAAACATTGGGGCCTGCTGACGGATGGTTTTGATAAGGAACCAAATTATGGCATGCCCTACACGCATCCGTATTTTATCCCCCTTTTCGAAAACTATGGTTTCCAGGTATATTTCTATCAGCTCACTTTCTTTCGGGAGGTACTGAATCCGCTTTCCCCAAGGCTGCAGGAAAAATACGACCGCATCAGCCAGGACAAATCGTTTCGGTTTGAGCATTTTCAGACCAGCAAGGCAGAAAAATATGTGAATGCCTTTACTGAAATTTACAATCAGGCCTGGTCGAAACACGCAGGTGTGCCGGAAATGCAGAAAGCCCATGTAAGCGCTCTGTTTAAAAAACTCGCCCCGGTTATGGATAAAAGATTGCTCTGGTTCGGGTTTCACGGAGAAAGGCCGGTTAGCTTTTTCCTCATGCTGCCCGAGCTGAACCAGTTTTTTAAGCATGTGAACGGTAAACTGGACCTTTGGGGAAAAATCAAGTTTGCCTGGTACCGGTATGTGGTGGGAACCGATAAAATGTTCGGCGTTATTTTTGGGGTAGTGCCTGATTTTCAGGGAAAAGGACTGGAAGGCGCCTTGATTGTTGCCTGCCGGCCTACCATAGTAAAAACCCGGTACCGGAAACTGGAAATGAATTGGATCGGCGATTTCAATCCCAAAATGATTCATCTGATGGAAACCCTGGGTGCAAAGGAGGTGAAACGACATGCCACCTACCGCATATTTTTCGACCGCAACCATCCTTTTGAAAGAGAAAAACCCATTTGAGCCATGGACCTGCTGCAAGATGTGGTCAACCTGCTTTTCCCCGACAGTTGTGCCGGGTGTTTCGGTGATGTGGGGCAAAACGAAAAACCCATCTGCTACAGCTGCCGCACTTCACTTCCGGCCATTGTGAGCCGGCCGGTTGGCAACCATGCTCCATTGGAAAAAAAGTTTCTTGGGCTCCTTCCCCTCCTCCATTGTCTGGCATTTCTGAAGTTTCAGAAGGGCGGTATCACCCAGAGGCTACTGCATGCCCTGAAATACCAAAATCAACCTGATGTGGGTGAAATTTTGGGCAGATTGTTTGCAGAAGAACTGAAATTCAATGGATTAACAACTCGGTTTGACTACATTCTTCCTATACCGCTGCATTCTTCAAAACTGAAAAAAAGGGGTTACAACCAAGCTATGGCCATTGCCAGGGGAATGGCAGAAGGGCTGGAATCTGAAGCCAACGACCAGATTCTGATTCGGGCCAGGGCCACCGAAACGCAGACCAAAAAGGGAAAACTGGAACGAATCCTGAATGTAGGCGAAGTATTTGCGCTGGACCCGGAGCACAAAAACCTGCTGCATGGTAAGCAAATTTTACTCGTGGATGATGTCATCACCACCGGCTCTACCATGGAGGCCTGCGCCCGGCTGCTCATACAGGAGCCCGTTGCCGGCCTGAGCGTGGCCACCCTGGCCATTGCCTGAAGCGAAGCTCTTCAGCAGCGTACTATCTGCAGAATCAGGTCTTTGTAAATCGCCTCCTCGTCCCGGTCACCGACATCCAATCCTTTGGCATACCCGTCGGCCAGACGAATCTGATGCAGCACATGCAATACCTGTGTGTAGGAAAACAGGTTCTTTGCAGCCCGGTAATCTTTAAGAAAAAACTCACTCCGCAAGCCCATCAAACGCAGCAGTTCATCATTTCCCGCCCTCGGATTCGAGTGCATAATCAACACCTTCATAAAGAAATTGAAAAGCAGAGAGAGATTGGGAATCAGATGGGAAGCTTTGGGGTTGGCCACAAAATAATTGGCAATCTGCAGGGCTTTGGCCGTATTGCGGGTGGCAAGGGCCTGCTGAAATTCAATGGCGTTGAACTCCTTGCTGATGCCGATTTTTTCGTGGATGATGTTTTTGGTGATTTCGGAACCTTCGGGCAGGGTGATTTTGAGCTTCTCAAGTTCTTTGGCTATCCGGCTCAGGTCGTTGCCCAGGTGATCGGCCAGCAACTCGGCCGCCGAGGCATTGGCAAAATATTTCTGTGAGGTGATGTAGCCCATAATCCAGTCCCTGAGCTTGTAATCGGGTATTTTTTCAGATTCTACCAGAGTGGCCTTTTTGTCCAGCACTTTGGGCAATTCCTTGCGGCCATCCAGTTTTTTGTATTTATAGGCAAACACCAGAATGGTGGTTTCCACCGGATTGTTAATGTACTTGATGAGCAGTTCCTGACCTTCCTTGTTGTTCAGTGCGGTAATTTCCTGGGCCTCTTTTACCAGCACCAGCTGCCTTTGGGACATCATCGGAAACCGCCTTGCCTGCACGATGACATTGCCAATGCTGGTATCTTTTCCATACATCACCAACTGATTGAAACTTCTTTCTGCCGGCTCAAGGGCATGATTTTCAATGTAATCGGTAATCTGATCAATAAAAAACGGCTCTTCGCCCTGCAAAAAATAAATAGGGCGGAAAACGCCTTTTTTCAACTCCTGAAGAATGACATCCGGTTTTTGGGGCATTCAGCAAAAATGAGGAAATAGAAAGGCAAAACAAAAAGGAAATGAACCGGGTTTGACTTTTATGCCATCCAAACAAGAAATTGCCCTTTTCTGGTTCAGAAGAGACCTTAGGCTGGAGGACAATGCAGGCCTTTTTCATGCACTCTCGGGGCCTTTACCGGTTTTACCTCTTTTCATTTTCGACAGACAAATCCTTGACTTGCTGGAAGATAAAAAAGACCGGCGCGTTTCGTTTATCCATCACTATCTGGAAAAAATGCACCAACACCTGAGGACCCTCGGCTCGGGTTTGTTCTTTTTTTACGGGAAACCGTCCGATGCTTTTTCTGCTCTGAGCGCTCAATTCGAGGTAAAAAAGGTGTACACCAACCACGATTATGAACCCTATGCCATAAAAAGGGATCAGGAAATTGAATCATGGCTTGCGGAAAAAGGCATTGGTTTTCAATCGTTTAAAGACCAGGTGATTTTTGAAAAAGATGAAATTTTGTCTGATTCGGGAATGCCCTACACTGTTTTTACCCCGTACAGCAAAAAATGGAAAAGCCGGTTTTCGATTGAAATGACCAGGCCTTACCAAACAAAACCGCTCTTTGGCAATTTCCTCCGCTGGCAGGCCCCCGATATCATCCCATTAAAGGAAATGGGCTTCGAAAAAGCCGAAGGAGCTTTTCCAGATGCGGCTGTCACGGCCGAGCTGCTGAAAAACTATGGAGAAAAGCGAAATTTTCCCGCCCTGCCGGCAACCTCCCGGCTCAGTGTTCACCTTCGGTTTGGCACCGTGAGCATCCGTGCTTTGGTGACTTTGGGAATCCAACACAGCGAATCCTGGCTGAACGAACTGATCTGGCGGGAGTTTTACATGAACATACTCTGGCATTTTCCCAGAGTGGGCGAGGGGAAATCGTTTAAGCCTGCCTATGACAAGATTGCCTGGCGAAATGATCCCGAAAATTTTCAGAAGTGGTGTGAAGGCAAAACCGGCTATCCCATCGTGGATGCGGGCATGCGGGAACTGAATGCCACCGGATTTATGCACAATAGGGTGAGGATGATTACGGCTTCTTTTCTGGTGAAACACCTGCTGATTGACTGGCGTTTGGGAGAAGCCTATTTCGCCAAAAAACTCCTGGATTTTGATTTATCGGCCAACAACGGCGGCTGGCAGTGGGCCTCGGGTTCGGGCTGTGATGCCGCACCCTATTTCCGTGTTTTTAATCCGACCCTGCAAACAGAAAAATTTGATAAAGACTGGCGCTACATTAAAAAATGGGTACCGGAATGGAACCAGCCAGGCTATCTGCAAAACCAGGTGGTGAACCATGAATTTGCCCGGAAAAGGGCCCTCGATACTTATAAATGTGCCCTGAAACCAGGGGAATAAAAAAAGGCGGTCGGACCGCCTTTTCTCCTGTAAATCAGTATATTTTATTTGGCAGCAGCAAAAAGCCGGTTGGCTTCGTCCCAGTTTACCAGATTCCAGAAAGCATTGATATAGTCGGCTCTCTTGTTTTGGTATTTCAGGTAGTAGGCATGCTCCCAAACATCGATGGCCAGCACCGGACTGCCCTTTACTTCGGCCACATCCATGAGGGGATTGTCCTGATTGGGGGTAGAAGAAATCACCAGTTTTCCTCCCGATACCAACAACCATGCCCAGCCGGAACCGAAGCGTCCCATGCCTGCTTTGGCAAATTCTTCCTTGAACTTATCGAAAGAACCAAAAGCCGAATCGATTGCTTCTGCAAGGGGTCCGGTAGGATTGCCGCCTCCGTTGGGCTTCAGCAATTTCCAGAACATAGAATGGTTGAAGTGTCCGCCACCATTGTTTCTGACAGCAGGGGCATATTTACCGGCATTGGCCATAAGCTCTTCCAGCGATTTGCCGGCAAGGGCAGCGTCGGCTGCAATGGCATTGTTCAGATTGGTAACATAAGCGCCATGGTGCCGGTCGTGATGGATTTCCATGGTGAGGGCATCAAAATGCGGCTCCAATGCATTGTTTGCATAAGGGAGCGGGGGAAGTTCGAATGACATATTTTTCAGATTTTCTTTTTAATGACTTAATAATGAGGCCAAATCTTATTTAATCAACAACCCGTCTTTGGCTTTTTTGTTGTCGGGTTCCAGGTCCAGCACTTTTTTCCAGGCGGCATGTGCCTGAGGAACATCTTTCATCAAAGCATAATATCCACCCAGATAGCTATACGCTTCAATCGCTTGTTTCTTGTATTTATCCTGATTTTCAGGCGTTAAGAGCAGCGTAAAGGTTTCATAATAGGGCTTCGCCAACCCTTTGCTCTGATCGGGATCGAGTTTTTGGAAGTTGATGCATCGTGCCTTGAAAAGATTGGCCAGAATGGACTTGGGCTGAAGCCGAAGCAGTTGGCTGTAAACGGTATCGGCTTTCACATATTCCTTGCCGAAGAAGTAGGCATTGCCGAGATTGAAATAATCTTGGTTGGCTTTTTTGCCTTTCCCCAAAACAATGGCATAGGCTTCTGCTGCCCGCTGATAACGCTTGGCCTCGAAACACTTTTTACCATAATCAGATAAGGAAACCAATCGGGACGAATCCTTATCAGCGGCCTTGGCAAGAAAATTCAGTCCTTTCAGGGTGTCCTTTCCGCTTTCGAGCAGGAGTTTGCCGTAGTAGTAATAATCAGAAGCCAGGTATTTGGTGCTGTCCATCCGGCCCATAAACAATTCCATATTGGCGATGCCCTCCGCTGCCATCATTTTTTCTGCCTGGCAATAGGCCAGCAGGCGGTAGCGGAATGCATTGTTGAAGTTGGCCGGCAGGTTGTTGAGCACGGCAATGGCCTCGTCATAGGCTTTGGATAAAAACAGAAAAGCACCGTAGCGATATTGATTTTCCGGCCTTGAATCGGTCATACTCACATACTTGCGATAGGCATTTACTGCGTTCTCATATTTTCCGGCTTTGAAATACAGCTCACCCAGTTGCCGGTATCCGGGGGCATAGAGCGAATCTTTGGCCATTCCTTCCAGATAAGACTCCAGGGCCTTCTGGTAGCTCTTGGCCCGGATGAGGATGTTGCCGTAATTGATGTAGGCCTTGGCCGAATTGGGGGCAATTCTTTTGGCCTGATCGTAATTGTTGGCAGCCATCGAACCGTCGTTTTTCAGCATAAAAGCATCACCCTTGAGATTGAAATAATCTGCATTTTTTGAGTTAATCCGGATGGCCATATCCAACAGGCGATTGGCTTCGAGGGCATCGTGGTTGGCATAATACACATAGGCTTCGGCTGCCCGGTACAGCAATTCGGCATCCTTTCCTTTCGAAGACTGAACGCCTTTGTCTATGAGCATTTTACCTGTTCCAAACTGGCCTCTGGAGATTTCATAAGTACCGAGTCCAACATAGTTAAGGTTGAATTTCGGGTCAGTCATTACCCCTTTTTCGAAGGACATTTTGGCCGAATCGGCATAGAGTCCGTTTACCGAATCCCTTCTTTCGAGGTTGAGGAAATATAAACCAAGATAATAGTGGTGGGCAGCAGACGGTTGTTTTGCGGCCAGGGTCTTAAAAATTTTCCCGGCGTTGATGAATTGTTCATTGTCCAGAAACCGAAGGCCATCGGCAATGGTTTGGCTTTGAGCTGGTTGCAAAAAAAGGATAGCAAAAAAACCCGGAATGCTCAGCTTGGAAATCAGTCGGAATATCATCTTAAAAATGTGGAAAAGAGGTGCAAAACTAATGCAGAAGAATGAATTTGGAAGACCGGCTTTTAATCGGTGAGGTCGTTGTCTTTTTTAATTTTTACAATCCTCACGGGCATCGTGGCCGGAAGCAGGCCGGCTTTCAGTATGATCCGTTGACCTTTGTCGGATGCCAGCCAGGCGGTGAAGCCGGTGGCCAAACCGCTTCGGGCTTCCCGGCTCGAGACATACACATCGCGGACAAGGGGATAAAAACCCTGGGCCAGATAGGCCTGAAGGGGTTGAAAATACGATTCATCAAAAAGTGCCGGGTCTTTGGCCATGAGAGCCGCTACAGAGTCCGACATGAGGTGGGCCACACGGATGCCGTTTCGAAAACGGGTTTGGGTGGGATCGTCCGGGTCGCTTATCCAACCTACCCCCATAAACCCAATGGCTTCCGGGTGCTGGTTCACATAATTGATGACCTCCCGGTCGCCGCCGGTAAATACTTTTTTAATCTTGATGTCTGATTCCTTCATGTTCAATTGCTGCAACAGCGAGGAAAAATTGCTGCTGCCTTCTTTGTCCAATACCAATTCGGGCATGGTTTCTTTTCCCTTGCCGCTGAGGGATTTCCAGTTGAGGCCCGGGCGAGTCAAAATATCCCGGAGCCGGTTCAGGGTGAACAGGGTATCGGAATTGCTTTTGTGGAGCACAACCCCGATGGCATCGGTGGCAATTTTCAGACTTTTGGGGCTGATGGTAATGGATTTGAAATAATCTTTTTCGGCCTGGTTGAAACTGCGGCTGGCCACCACCATCCGAACGGAATCCTTGAGCAGCAAATCGAATGCTTTTTCCTGAGAAACATACCGGGCAACGATTCTGGCTTTGGGATAATGGCCTTGAAATGCCGTAATCTCCGGAAGCATAATTGGAGTAAACGCCTCGTCAACAGCAATTTGAATGGTGCCGCTGACAGGGGTATCGGTAGGTGATTTCTTTTTGGAATCTGTTTGGCAGGAAACCAAAACCAACCAGGCTGCCGGAAGGAAAAAAGAGAGAAAACGATTGCTTTTCATGTTTACAATATCCGGTTGTTTTTATATTGAAACCAAGCCCTGAAGCCCCGGAAAACTCCATACAGAATCAGGGCTAGGGCAACTGGGGTACGGTACTCCGCAGATAGAATGGTTGAAGCCGCAGGACTGAAAAATAAAAACAATCCTAATCCTGCGTAAGCTAGAGCCATGGCAGCATTCAAACCCAGCCTGATCCATTTTACGGTATGCGTTCGGCCCGGGGGCTTAATAATCATCGGATGAAGAGAATTAACGAATAGATTCTGTTAAAATTTTTTGCGCCTCAAAATTGGCAGGAATAATCCGGATGCCAATAACCAAAAACTGAGGCCTTTAATCTTACTGCAATGAGGTGGTTTTTTTAGAAATCATTTTTTTAATTTTGCGCCACTTTTTAAAAACCAATACCATCATGCCTGCAATTGAACCTCAGCTCCGTTACAGCGAAGAAGAACTGACAGAATTTGAATCCCTGATATCAGAAAAGCTGGCCAATGCAAAAAAGGAGCTCGCCTACATCAGAGAATCATTGAGCAGAAAAAACGATCAGGGCACCGACCTGACCGGAAGCGGCTACCTTTCGCTGGAAGACGGGGCCGAAACGGCCGAAAAAGAGCACCTCAATCAAATGGCTTCGAGGCTTCAAAAATTTACCGGGCAGCTGGAGTTGGCACAAATCCGGATTAAGAACGGAACCTACGGCGTTTGTATCGAAACCGGTAAATTGATTCCGAAAGAAAGACTGAGGGCCGTTCCCCACACCCAGCACAGCATAGAAGCCAAACTGGCCAAATAATCCAATAAACTTCAATCACCCTGGAACAAGCCGACCTGCACATCGAGGCCATAGTATTTTGCGCCTCTGAACCTATTTCGACAGCCGAAATTCAGGCGGGGCTGGAAGAATACTATCAAACCCCGGTTTCACCCGAATTGATTGAAAACTCGCTGAACTTAATTTCAGAGAAATACCGTTCGCCGGAATTTGCTTTTGAAATGGTATCTACGGGCGGTGGATTTCAGTTTTTGACCAAACCGGCATTTCAATCTTCTGTAGGGGCCATTCTAAAGCAAAAGGTGAAAAAACGCCTTTCGGCTTCTGCCATGGAAACCCTGGCCATCATTGCGTACAAACAACCGGTTTCCAAACCTGAAATAGAAAAAATAAGGGGTGTAAATTGCGATTATGCCATCCAGAAACTGTTGGAAAAAGAGCTGATAGAACTGGGGGGAAAAGCCGACACACCCGGCCGGCCCGGACTCTACCGCACCAGCAGAAAGTTTATGGACTACTTTGGGCTGAATCACATCAATCAATTGCCTGATTTAAAAGAATTTCAACCCGAAGAAAACAGCATCGGCGAAAATGCCGAAGCCTGATTTTTCTTGATTTTATTTATCACAGCCCATTGAAATAAAAAGGATTTTTTGTTCAAAATCCTCCGATAAAGATTCTCTGCTTATATTGCGGCCGCAAGATTTAATAATACAACCATGAAAAAAGTTTTATACCAGATTTCCATTTTCATTCTGGCTTTAGGCACTTCTGCATTGGCACAGGTTGCCAATTCGGGTGTTGAAACCCAGCCCAACGGACAGGCTGCCCCAAACGGGGGGTTTGGCTACAAATACAGCGGATCCACCAACTGGGCCTCAGGCGCAGCAGCATCCAATCCTGCGGTTTATGACTGGATTGAAATCTCCCAAACCGGTACACGCGTTACCGGGCTCGGTGACGACAATGTTGTGGGCCCTATTCCTTTGGGAATAAACTTCCGCTTCTGGTGGAACGATTACACCGATTGCTATGTGGGAAGCAACGGCTACATTATGTTTGGGGGTAGTTCCCTGATAGCTCAGGGCGGAGGAGGAATGCCTAACATACCTCTGCAAACCGACAACAAAGGAAATTTCATTGCGCCGTTTCTGGCAGATTTAACCTTTGTGAGCAGTGCAACCGGTCAACCGCTGAAAGGTGCAAAGGTATATTATCAAACGGTGAACAATAAATTTGTAATTACATACGACAGTGTTCGCTTCTGGAACAATGCTCCTGCTGCGGGTGTTGATCAGGCGTCTGGAATCAACACTTTTCAGATTGTTCTGGACCCTGCTACCAAAGCCATTCAAATGAACTACAAAACTTCCACCGGCCCTTGGTTTACTCAGGCCGGCAATCTTCCTCTTGTCTGCGGTATGGAAAATGTGACCGGCGGGCTTGGACTGAGATGGAGAAGGAAAAATGCCAATGCGATTCCTCTTCCTCCTGCCAACTCAGCCGTAAGAGTAGATTATCCTACAAATTCAACCTATGTTTTCAATGATGTGCAGTCCAAAGCGCTTTTTACCTTCGACAACAAGGGAGGTGCGGCATTCACCAATATTCCCAAAACCATGCGGGCATTTGTGCGGAATGCCGGAACAGTAAAAATTTCCAATCCTGTTACTACCCGCATTATTGTATACGACAATCAGGACAATGCCATTTACAATCAGTCGGTCGTTATTGACTCTCTTCAGACTCAGGAAGAAAGAATATTGGATTATCCGGTTCAACTGAATCCGGGAGATACTGCCGCAAGCTATAAAGTTCTCCTGCGATCAACGCTAACCGGAGACCAGTTTGCCGGAAACAACGAGGTTTTATCCAAGCTCATTGTGCTCGACTCTACACAAGGCTCTGTTGATTTGAAATTTACGAAAGCCAAACCGGGAGTTGTAGATGCCCGTCAGGGACCCAATGCGGGGATGGTGTTTGATGCGCCCTATCTTCCAATGGTAGTTTCCAAAATTTCTGCCGACCTGATGTGGCCCGATGCGGAAGCCTGGGCAGGTCTGAACATTCCCAATGCACAAGATTCCCTTACCAATACCAACATCAAGGTTTATTTGGGCGACGGACCCGGTGGTTCTCTGGGTACCCTGCTGGACAGCTTTGTCATTTCAAGTGCCACTCCCCAGCCGGGTCTGGAAATCGACACCGTGGGAGAAGAACTGGTCAGCGGGGTTGTGGCCAACCATGTGCTGCGCTTCAAAAGAACCATGCCCGTTCCCTACAGCTGGTACAATGAAAACATCCGGATCTATGTAGGTGCCATCCACGACCAGCCCACCCGTTTTGTATGGAATGCACCTTACATGGAAGTGTATGCACCCGGAACACCAGCCTCCGGCCGTTGTCTGGAAATTACCGCAGGTGTATGGGGCGAAAACCGCGGAAAAGATTCATTGGATGTGGCCCTCGGTTTGATTGGCGATCCGCTGGCGGTGGGTGTTAATCCTTATGTAAGGGCTCAGCAGCTGGATATGGAACAAAACATTCCCAATCCTGCCAATGAAACCACCCGCATCGGAATCAACCTTCCGGTTGCCGGAAAAGGAAGCATTTCTGTCCGTGACATTACCGGCAGAGAAGTACTGGTTCAATCTTTTGAAGGCAAAAAAGGCCGCCAGGAAATCCAGCTGAACATCAAAGGTCTTGATCCTCAAATCTACTTCTACACCGTTCGCCATGCTTCGGGAGTGGCCACAAAGAAGCTGATTGTAAAATAAAATCCCGCACGGGATAAAAAAGGCTGTCTGAAAAGGCAGCCTTTTTTTTATGCACTATGGCGAAAAGAGACCTTAGTCCTTCGGCAGCAATCTTTCAACCTCAACCCAAACCTCCGAAACCCCGATTTCGGAAATGGGCAAAACGGAGCCATCTTTCCATAATTTCAGCCTTTCGGCTTCGGTTTTTTGCTGAACCTGATTCGGATACATCGTTTTGACAAACGCAAACCCATGCTGCTCGTAGGGATTGAAGCGTCCGTAATGGTTTCCGTTGCTGATACAAAGGGTGGGGATACCCAGCGCCACCGCCATATGAACCCCGCTGGTTTCGTTGGAAATCAAAAGACTCGCATCACCAAGCAAATGAAAAAATTCTGATAAGGAGGCCGTTCCGCAAATGGAGGCAACCCGTTCATCTCCAAGTGATTCGAGAATTTGCCCGGCTTTATTTCTGTCTTCGCTTCCGCCTGCAATCAGAATACTGAAATCCGTTTTTTCGAGGATAATCCGGCCAAGGGAAACAAAGGAATCTACCGGCCACTGACGAAACGCAGCACTGGCACCAGGGAAAAAGACGATTTTGTTTGTCAAAGAGCCCGTTTTCGGAACTGAAATAAAATCTCCGGCTATTTTCTCATCAAGAAGCCATTCCACAAACAGCCTGTTTTTCTCCAATTCAAAATATACCTGATTTGGGAGAGGAAAAAGAGATGAGTAGCAAACATTTCCACATTGTCTTTCCTCTGCTGTCTGACAGAGCAGATCGCCCTCAGTGCTGATTTTTTCTTTGGCTGTGATGTGTCCGGCAAGCCAATCGCCTACCAGGTTTTCACGGGAAAAGGAAAAATAAATCAGCTTTTCAAAAACCATTTGGTTGATTTGGAAAACAAGTTGCTGCCTGTAAAAGGGGTCTGCCGGATTTTTGCAGGCCTGCCTGTTCAACCAAAAATATCCGTTTACAAATTCTCCATCCAGGTCGTTGCTCAGATCGGCCCAAATCTCGTTGCCCAAAAAATAGATTTGGTATCCCCTGTATTTTTTGCTGCTGCAGATGGCCTTAAGCGTATGGCGAAAGAGCATGTAATCGCCTATGGCATCGGTCTTTATAATTAATATGGCTTTTCGGGGAAACCAAGCGGGTTTCCAACAGAAATAAGCCCTGAAAAATTCCGGGCGGAAAAGAATTAACTTTTTGAAAATGTTATTCCTGAAAAGAAAATTATCCAGAAAAAACCAGGAAATCCAGGGAAAACGAATAAAAAACCGGGAAATAAAATCGGTCGGTCTCTTGTTCACTTTACACCAGCAAATGCTTGAATTTCAATACACCTTCAGAGAGCTGAGGTTCAGAAAAGAGGGCATTGCCTGCCACCAGGATATCAGCACCGGCTTCTTTCAGGGCCACTGCATTTCCCATGTTCACACCACCGTCGATCTCTATTTCAAAATGAGAACCGGTTTTCTTGCGTAATTCATCCAGAGCCTTGATTTTATGGAACATGGCTTGAATAAATTTCTGTCCCCCAAATCCCGGATTTACGGTCATCACATTGACAAATCCCAAACAATCAACCAGATATTCCATACCATCTAATCCGGTCTGAGGATTGATGGCCAGGCCCGGCCGGGCACCCCAACCTTGAACGGCCTCTAAAAGCCGGTGTGTGTGGGCGCATGCTTCCAAATGGAATGAAAGCCAGGAAGCGCCCGATTTTATGAACCGCTCAGCAAATTTTTCCGGCTCTTCTATCATCAGATGGACATCGAGAGGCTTTTTGCTGTGCCTGGCCAGAACCTCCAGCACAGGAAATCCAAAGGAAATGTTGGGTACAAAACGCCCATCCATCACATCCACATGCAAAACATCGGCAGGACTTTCATTAAGGATTTCCACGGTTTCGCGGAGCTTTCCGAAGTCGGCAGAAAGTATGGATGGTGCCAGTTTAATCATCGGATGGAAAAAATTTCGAAAGACAAACCAGACAAAATTTGGGCTCAAAATCAAATTTTACCCGTATTTCCTGAAAGGGGAAATACGGTTTGGCAAACCCAGGTCCGTCGATTTCTGTTACGGGAAAGTAATTTTACCTCTATTATTGCAGACTAAAATCCGGAATTTTTTTTCGGAAAAAACCAAACGCTGACAGCCAAAACAATTTGGAAAAAAAAGACAACTGGTCAATTGAAATTCTGCCTAAGGCATCATTGCTTGACCTTAAGCTCGGGGAGTTCTGGAAATATCGTGATCTGATTCTCCTTTTTGTGAAAAGAGAACTGGTACCCACCTACAAGCAAACCATATTGGGTCCCCTATGGTTTGTACTGCAGCCCCTGCTTACCACTTTTGTTTATTCTATCATTTTCGGTGTGGTAGCCCGCATTCCTACTGACGGCCTTCCGCAACTTCTGTTTTACATGCCCGGCATTGTGTTGTGGAATTTTTTTAATTCTGCCTTTATGAAAAGTTCTGGCACCTTCAATGCCAATTCTCACATTTTCGGAAAAGTATACTTTCCCCGGTTGATTCTCCCTGTATCGGGACTACTTGCCAGTTTGGTTAATTTTGGAATTCAGCTGGGCCTTTTTATTGTCATTTTATTGTTCTATAAAATATCAGGCACAACCATTACACCGGGTTGGCATCTGCTTTTAAGTCCGGTTATTCTTCTGATTGTGAGCCTGTATTCACTTGGAGTCGGCTTGATTATTTCTGCATTTACCACCCGGTATAAAGACCTTTCGCATTTGCTGGCTTTTGGCAGCCAATTGCTGATGTATGCAACTCCGATTATTTATCCGGCATCCATAGTCCCCGAAAAGTTCAAATGGGTAAGTCTGATCAATCCGCTTTCCCCCGTTTTTGAAGCCTTCCGGTATTCTTTTCTGGGGGTAGGCCAGTTTCTGGTGACAAGGCTGGTAATCAGTTTTATAGCTGGAATTTTTGTATTTCTTCTTGGTCTTGTTGTTTTCAACAAGGCTGAAAGAACCTCCATTGACACGATATAGCAACGATGAGTCAAATAGCGATAAAAGTTGAGAATCTGGGCAAATCCTACCGTTTGGGAACACTGGGAACCCAATCTTTAAAGGAAGATATAATAAATTGGTTTTCAGGACAAAAATCGGTTAAGCATAAGGAGAATACTCATTGGGCTCTACGGAATATAAATTTTGAAATTGAACGGGGAAGTGCAGTAGGTGTTGTGGGCAAAAACGGGGCCGGCAAATCGACCTTGCTGAAGTTGCTTTCCCGAACCACAGCCCCCACAACGGGGTCTATCAAAATTCTTGGAAAAATTTCCTCTCTCCTGGAGGTGGGAACCGGTTTTCACCCCGAACTTACCGGCAGGGAAAATGTATTTCTCAACGGGGCCATAATGGGAATGACCAAGACTGATATTCGTTCGAAATTCGATGAAATTGTAGAGTTTTCGGGGGTTTCACGTTTTCTTGACACTCCCGTTAAGCGATACAGTTCCGGGATGTATGTACGACTTGCCTTTGCGGTAGCGGCTCACCTTGAAACAGAGATCATGATTATCGATGAGGTTCTGGCGGTTGGTGATGTGGAATTTCAGAAAAAATGTGTGGACAAAATGAAACAAGTAACCGGCAACGAAGGTCGTACGGTACTTTTTGTAAGCCACAACATCGCATCAGTAAAGGCTCTTTGTAATTACGGACTATTTCTGGAATCCGGACAGCTCAGGCTAGCAGGAACCGTACAGGAAATCAGCGATGCCTACATATCTTCTAACCGGGGATTTGTAGAAAGTACTGAGTTGGCTCTGCGCACCGATCGGACGGGCTCCGGAGCGGTTCAATTGGTCGACTTTTTTCTTCGTGATATGGCTGGAAATCAAATTGATACTATCCTGACGGGCGAGGATATTGAGTTTTGTTTCACTTTGAAATGCGGCAATGAAAAAGCCCGCAACATCGATCTGGGACTAAATTTCTATGACCCCGAAGAACGAAATATGGGAACGCTTTACAGCTCATATCAAAAAGTCTATTTCGATGCCGAACCCCATGAAATTTTTTCAGTCCGTTGTGTGATTCCGGGTTTTCCATTTACTATCGGAACCTACCGATTGGGGGTACGAATCGTGGTAAATAACGAAGAGGCAGATTGGCTTTTGGCAGGTGCTGCATTTGTGCGGGTGGAGAACGGCGACTTTTTCGGAACCGGTAGTCCCGGATTTTCCAAACACTACATGACCAATTATCTGGGAAGGTGGCATATTGAGCGAAATTAACGGGCTTATGGAAAATCAGAAATTCAACCTGCCCGTTCTCATCATTTCCTTCAACCGGCCCGACCTGACCCGGAAAATTTTGGACCGGGTCTTAGAAATGAGTCCCCCCCGGATCTATTTTTTTAACGACGGTGCACGGCCCGGAAATGAAAATGACCAGGTAAAAACATTGGAAGTCAGGGCCATGGCCAAGAATCTGGATTTTAAGGGGCAACTGTTTACTCGGTTTGAAGAACAGAATCTGGGGATTAAAATGGGCGAATCCACCGCCATGCACTGGCTGTTCGACAACGAAGAAGAGGGTATTGTTTTAGAAGACGACACCTATCCGCATCCGGATTTTTTTATGTATTGCCAGCAAATGCTCGAAAAATACAGGAACGATAACCGGATTTTTACCATTACCGGATGCAACCAGATAAATAACTGGAAAGAGGATATTCAGGATTATCACTTTGCCTTTTACGGCAGTTTCTGGGGGTGGGCCTCATGGAGAAGGGCTTGGAAACATTATGATGTGACCATGCCCCAATGGAAAGAGCCGGATGTAAGGCGACTGATCGGAAATCTTATCAACCATAAAGAGTACTTTAAAATCCGGACACTGGAGTGGGACCACCTGCTTGCCGGGCTGAATAGTTCCTGGGACTACCAATGGACTTTTGCCCATTTTCTGAATAATGCTTTATCCATTGTGCCAAGCCGGAACCTTATCACCAATATCGGAACAGGGCGGGAAGATGCAGTACACATGACGGGAGATACCCCTTTCGACCGGCTTCAGTCATTCCCTTTTCCGAAGAATTTCAGGGAGAACCCCCGGATGATTCCTGATATGGAGTATGACCGGAAAGTGATTGAAATGGCATATCCCTGGGTGTATGATACAGTACCCGCACCGCAATTAGCTTCGGCTCCGGGTTCTCCGACCTTAAAAAACAAACTAAAATCCATTGTTAAATCTGTCTTGGGAAAATGAAAAAGAACGGCATCGTGATAATGGCAATTGGCGATGATTACCTTAACAAGTGGAAGGTGTATTCCAAGGCCTCTGTTGAAAAATATTGCGATAGATTCAATCTTGAACTGGTATTGATTACCCAAGTACCAGACTCCTCCGAAAGGGCAAATGCCCGTTCTTCCTCCTGGCAAAAATGTCTGATTGGAAATCTCCCGGAAACGAAAAATCTGAATCGGTTGTTGTGGATGGATTCTGATATAGTGGTGAACAATGCCAATGCTGAAAACCTGTTCGACATAGTCCCTCAGGGAAAAATAGGTGGCAGCGAAGCTTTTACTTTTTTTAATAAACCTTTTTATCGATTTATACTCTCAGAAATGTTTAATTACTGGGAAAAGCAAGGTATTCAGTACATTCACAATCTCACGGGAAATGAGTTTTACCGGAATTTCGGAATTGAAACAGACCTGAACGAAGTAATCCAATGCGGTGTTTTTCTTATGGAACCTGATTTGCACAACGAAATTTTCGAACGGGCATATTACCAATATGAAGACAAGGGATCTTCTGCCTGGAATTATGAAATGCGACCCCTTTCCTACGAAATAATGAAATCAGGCCTTTTCCACGAGGTCGACGACCGATACAATTTCCTGGTAAGTAACTACCTCACTGCTTTTTACCCTGAAGCCCAACGGATTGCAACCCTTTCGAAAACGGAAAACTACCTTCTCCGTTTGATGAACTATTTGAAGGTAAGCAATATTAAAGTATGGCAGGAAAACTATCTGGAAAAAGCAATCGTGACCGCCTATTCCAATGCCGGTTTCCTGCATTTTGCCGGTTGTCAAAACCTGATTCCGGTCCTCAAAACCCGTACGGAGTTATCCAAACAGGATTTTATGTAAGAGCCCGTGTAAAATGGCCAAAACTCTGAAAATGGCCGCCTTTATGATTCCTAAGCACGGATACTCAAAAAATTTCAGCACCAATTGATTTTTGAAAAGAGGGCTGCCGGATATCCGCAGCCCTCTTGGTCTCTCACAGGCAAAACTGATGGGAATATGTGATTTTTTTGTAATCCAGATATTTTGTGAACTTTTCGATACAGTCTTTACCGGCAAAGGCATTGTGCAGACCTACGAGCAGCTCAGCTTTCTGATGCTCCTGCAGATTAAATTCAGCATATAACTTGCGGAGCTCATCACCGGGAACGATGTAGTAATACTCATCTTCACCTGAACCCAGGCGCCAGGTGTTCAATACCAGCCGATCTTTATGGAACTGTGCCACCACATCGGCTGCGGTATTGGCGTCCCGGAAATTGTAGAGTTCGATTTCGGTGGTATTAACAATAATCGAAGGTGTATCGTTTCTATATGGGGTTTCTGGAATTTCCAAATTGATGCTTTCTGGCGTTTCAAAGAACTCTATTCCCGTTGATGCTGCTCCATCGCCCTTTTCAGGATTCTTTTTTACTTCTTCCAGAGAAATCATATATGGTCCCCTTCCAAAATTCAGATGTGTACGAATTTTTAGCTGATAATTTCCCGAGAGGATTTTTGGTGGGCTGCAGTGGGGACCTGTTTCCACAGCTCCGTATTTGATTTTAGGATGGCCATATCCCCACCAGTGAATCCTATTGAAGTGATTAAGGATGAATCCCGCAGTAGGATAGGTAACAAAATCACCACCATAGTCGGAATACCCTGATTTTTTATATGATTCAAGCTTCAAATGGATTTCCAATCCCCGCCAGCGAATGCTTACTTTTTTTTGAAATGGAACTTCAGACCAGTTGAAGGTATATTTTCCATTTTCATCACAAACCCAGCCCATATTTTCATTTTCCAATTCTGACATAATTGTTAAAGTTTAAAATTTCTGAAAATTGATTTCCGGAATGTGCATTCCGTTTGTTTTCCGGCCGGGATATCTAAACCCGCAGCCGGATGGCTGAATCAAAAATCTCAGGGAGATTTGTTTCTTACTGCCTGCCGGCGAAGAATAGTTTTCCGGGTAAAGGGATTCTGAAATCGGAATTCCCGCGGGTCCGGAGCAATGCATAAACGCATGTTCGTAATGATTAAAGGTGAAACTTTAAGCCATTACATCAGAAAAATAAGCGGAGCTTGAGCACTTTATTTTTGGCGTTCTGCCCGCATCATTTTACCACCGTGGTCTCGCGACTCGGTTGGCATCTATTGAAAGATTCCTGATGCTTTGTGCGACAAAGGTAAGGGCAAAAAATATTCCGGGGAAATTTTTTTTCGAGCTCAGGCCCATGATTCGTCCAATACGGGGTTTTTGCAGAAAAAACAATTTAAAAGGAAACCGGAAGGTCTGAGGCATTTTACCTTTCCTGGCAATCCCTTGACCGTCCGAACAAGGGATTTTCTCCACTTGCCTCAATCTTTTTTAAAAGTGTAGCAGCAGGATTTCACCTGGGCCATTGTCTTTTCTTCTACCTTCCCAGCATCACAAATGCACCCCAGTAATAGGGCTCGGGGTGTTTTTTGCGGATTTCCAGCTGGGCTTTGCGGAAGGCGGTTCGTAGGTCGTCGGGGCCTTTGGCCATACGACCGGCGGTCTGACCGGAAGTACCGACCGCCGCCTCAGCCCCCAGCCAGTTCCGGAAAAAAGCCACCATCAGGTCTTTGGTGACTGCATCATCTACTTTCCACAAACTCATGATCAGGTTGCGGGCTCCCGCCACCTGAAAGGCCCGTTGCAAGCCGTACACGCCCTCCCCGTTTTTGATTTCCCCCAAGCCCGTTTCACAGGCCGAGAGTACCACCAACTCCGTGTTGTCCAGATTCAGGTTCATCGCCTCGTAGGCCGTGAGGATGCCGTCTTCACCTTCGCCCCGGTGGCCTTCCCGAAGCGTTTTGGCGGCTCCGCTTAACAACAGCCCTGACCGC
>CANHCT010000014.1 GCA_947459175.1 Hymenobacteraceae bacterium | reverse complement strand
TTCCCCTTTGTTTTATCTTATTTTTATAGGTCGCTTGTAACCATGGCCTTTTTTTATTTCCCGAATTCCGGAGTGGCTTTCTTTTTTCATGCCGCCTAAGTGCATAAAAGGTCTCTCCTTTTTTCCTGGTGCCGATTCTGAATTTCTCCGAAAAAAAGATTGATTTGTATTTCAAATCCTTGCTTCTATGAAACCTTCATTTTGGTATTTAATCCTGCTTTTCATCTCCGCATTTTCTGCTATGGCGCAAATCCCTTACCCTGAAACCGCAAAAGGGAACCAAAAAGACAACTATCACGGCACGATAGTGGAAGACCCCTACCGCTGGCTCGAAGACGACACAGCAAAATCTGTAATGGATTGGGTTGACCGTCAGAATGAGCTGACCAACAGCTATTTGAAAAAGATTCCCTTTATTGGAAAAATCAAAGACCGACTGGAAAAATTATACAACCACGAGCGTTTCAGCATGCCGGTCAAGGTGGGCGAATGGTACTTTTTCAGAAAAAACAGCGGCCTGCAAAATCAATCGGTCATTTACCGGCAAAAGGGGCTGAACGGTGCGCCCGAAGTTTTTATTGACCCGAACACCCTCTCTGCCGACGGCACCGTGACCGCCGACTTGTCCGGTGCATCGATAGATAAAAAATATATGTGCGTTTCGGTCTCCCGGTCGGGGAGCGACTGGCAGGAACTGGAAGTGTATGAGGTGGAAAGCGGCAAGAAGATCAGCGACAGGATTGAGTGGGTAAAATTCAGCGGGGCAGCCTGGGGCAAAGAGGGTTTTTATTATTCTGCCTACGACAAACCTGTGGAAGGCAAAGCCTTTTCCAACAAAAACGAATTTCACAAAGTGTATTTCCACAAATTGGGAACACCCCAAAGTCAGGATGTGCTGGTGTACTCCGATGCGAAACATCCGATGCGGTATTTCAGCGCCATATGCAGCCGCGACGGCCGGTATCTGTTCATTTCCTCCTCAGACGGCACCTCCGGCAGTGAACTGAAAGTCAAAGACTTAAGCAAGCCAAATTCAGACTTCCGGCTTGTCTTCAAAGGATTTGAATTCAATTATGATCTGGTGGAAGTAAGCGGAAGCAAAGCCTACATCCTCACGGACCGCAACGCACCAAACTATCAACTGGTAGAAACAGACCTTTCGGCACCGGAAGAAGATAAATTCAAAGTCATCATTCCGGAAAAAAAGGAATTGCTGCAAAGCGTATCTGCCTGCGGAGGCAAACTGTATTCCCTTTATCTAAAAAATGTTTCTACCGCTGTATATCAGCATGATATGAGCGGAAAAGAAGAAAGACAAATCCAACTGCCTGGTATCGGAACAGCAGGAGGATTTTACGGGGAGCCTGGTGATAAAACCACTTTCTATTCCTTTACTTCCTTCAATTATCCTCAAACCATTTTCAAACTGGATGTGGCAAGCGGAAATTCTGAGGTGTACAAAAAGCCGCAAATTGACTTTCAACCCGGGAAGTACGAAGTGAAACAGGTGTTCTACCCCGGCAAGGACGGTACCCGCATTCCGATGTTTTTGGTTTATCGCAAGGGTCTGGAAATGAATGGCAAAAACCCCACTTTGCTGTACGGCTACGGGGGATTTAATATATCCGTTACCCCTTCTTTTTCTGCATTGAATCTACCCCTTCTTGAGGCGGGTGTGGTATATGCTGTGGCCAACCTGAGGGGCGGAGGAGAATATGGCGAAACCTGGCACAAAGCCGGGATGCTCGAAAAAAAGCAAAATGTATTTGACGATTGCATAGCAGCAGCCGAATACCTGATTGCCGAAAAATATACCGGCAAAGATTATCTGGCCTTGCAGGGGCGGTCGAACGGCGGTTTGCTCGTGGGGGCCTGCATGACACAAAGACCCGATTTGTTTAAGGTGGCTTTCCCCGAAGTGGGTGTTCTGGATATGCTCAGATTTCACAAATTCACCATTGGCTGGGGATGGGTGGTAGAGTATGGCGCAAGCGATTCGGCAGAACAATTTCCGTTTCTTTACAAATATTCGCCCCTGCACAACCTGAAGGAAGGCGTTCAGTATCCGGCTACTATGGTGAAAACGGCCGACCACGACGACCGGGTAGTGCCGGCACACTCGTTTAAATTTGCTGCCCGGCTGCAGGCTGTTCAAACCGGGTCCAATCCTGCGCTCATTTCTATCGGGAAAAAAGCAGGACACGGAGCCGGGAAACCGCTGAGCAAGGCACTGGAAGAAATTGCGGAACAATGGGGCTTCATGCTGTACAGCATGGGCCTGACCTACTAACCGAAATATCAGCTTCAGTAAGGGCTCAATATTTCACCAGTTTGAAAGAATGGATTTGCCGTCCTTCTTTTATCTTGAGGAAATAAAATCCGGGATCCAAATCATTCATATCCAAAGTTTTGTGAATTTCGGGCAGTACGTGTCCATTTTGAAGCAAGCGTCCGGCTGAATTGTAAATCTCAAAAGAACAGGAGGTATTTTGCTCATTACTCAGGTGAAGAGATCCTGAAAAAGGATTGGGATAAACCCGGATTCCCTGCACACCGGCTTTCATTTCCAGTGTTTGGGTAATCAATTGTACCGAACTCCGGGCAAGCAACCATTTTTGGGGATCAAAAGTCACGGAGGACGGGCTTTGCGGAAGGCTGAAAGAATACTGCGCAACGGCTGTTTCAGGCCTGAAAATGAGAATGGTATCCATTCCCGCACCTGCGAAGCGAATGGGTATTTTGAGATTGAAAAAGGGTACCGAAGGATGTGAAGTTGATTGGGTGAGGGTGAGCTGCATATCGAGTCCGTTGCGGACAAGCTTCACCTGTACAGTGGGATGACCCTGCCCGGTAAACCACTGATTGAGAAAAGGTTGAAGGTCTTTGCCGCTTACCGCTTCGAGATGGGAAATGAATTGCCGGGTAGTAGCGAAGCCAAATTTCAGCACCGGGTCTGCCTGATAGTTGCGTACACCCGTCCAAAATAATGAATCACCCAGTTCCCAGCGAAGCATATGGAGAAGCAAGGCCCCTTTTTGGTAGGTTAGGCGGTAATCAAAAATACGGTTGATGTTGGTGGTATCGCTTACCCAAACCGAACCGCTCCCATTGGCTGTGATTTGATTGATGGTAGTATTGAGCCAGGTTGTGAAATTGGCAGTTCCAAATCGCCTTTGGCTCACAGCGGTCAGGTAGGTGGCCCAACCTTCATTCAGCCAGATATCACGCCAGCTGCGGCAGGTAATGTGGTCACCAAACCATTGGTGCGCCAGCTCATGCGCCTGCAGGCTGAAAGAAAAATCGGTCATAAAACTCATGGTTTGATGCTCCATTCCCCCTCCCCAGCCAAACTGGGCATGGCCATATTTTTCTCTGGCAAACGGATAAGGAGCCACCAGCGAGTCATAAAATTGCAGAATCGGCAGAACCCGCCGGGTGTCGGTTTGGGCCGAATTTTGGGTTTCGGGATATACAAAATTCACTACCGGCAGGGAATCGCCCGGTGTCTGAGAGGGCAATTGAACCTTGTGGGTAAATGCTGCATAATTGGTTACTGCCGTGGCAATCAGGTAAACGGCGATGGGGTATTTGTGCTTCCAGTGGAAAACTTTGTCGGTACCGGATGGATATTCAGCCACGAGCTTGCCGTTTCCGGCAGCCCGATAAGCAGCAGGAGTGCTGATAATAAGGTCAATAGAATCAGGTTTGTCAATCAAATCCTGCTTGCAGGGCCACCAGTCTGCCGCACCATAGGGGCAGCTCATGGTCCAGATGATGGGAACCCCGGCATGAAGTTGCCGGTTGAAGGCGCCGAATCCGGAATTTGCCGGAATGCCCTTGTAATAGACAGAAACGGAATCGGTAGTACCCTGAGAAACAAGGGTCCCAAGCCGGATCCGAAAAATCTTGGCAGCGGTAAAGGAAAACTGCTTTTTCTGGGAACGGAAAACCACAGAGTCCACCGTGAGGCCGTTGTAAAAATCAAAAACCAGAAAACTGGCCGTATCGAGGGTGGTAAAAGTGGTGCTGACACTCCCGCTGATGTAGCGGACATTGGGATCGATGCGCCAGCGGCAGCGGTAATGCTTCACATCTATGTTTTGCCCTGTTCCGGTGGACTGCCATTCCAAAAGGCGGCGGCCGGTTTCTTTTTCAGATGTCCGGATCTGCATATCCTGTGCATCTGCAACCAAACGGGTCAGAAGCAGCAGGGCAGCAAATGGAATGGTAAAAATTCTTTTAGGCATGATGTATTTTAAATTCAAATAAAAAACAAAGGAAGCAGAGCAAAGGAAGGCTTTGGAATGGAGTATGGTCATTTCGGAAAGGAGAAGCCTGCAGAAATCTGATCATCAGATGGGTGAATATATTCTGTAAATCAGACTGCAAGGATATTCAAAAATAGACAATCCGTTTTCAACCATCAAAATAAAAGAAGAGGCACGGACGAAGAAGCAGACAGGCCGGAAATCGAAAACTATGCTGCCAAAAGGCTGGCCTTATTTAAAATATTCATCCAGCTTTTTCCCTCTTTCATCAAAACCGGGATGTTCCAGCATGCCCTGCAACTCTGCCTTTTCCTCCGGACTCAATTTCCACTTCCCGAATACAAATTTGTAAGCCTTCCATGTCATGGCATCCATATGGATGATTTGCTGCTGGTATTGGTAGGATTGAAAAATATTGAGGAAAACCAAAACTCCGCAAACACCCGTTAATATCCTGAATTTCATTAGATTGACTTGTGTTGCTTCAATAATAAAAGCCAGGGGAATAGCCAAAAAGGTAAGGCAAGGAATAAATGGCCGCATGCCGAATCCGCCTCCATACCACCAGCAATACCAGCTCAGCACCAGGAATATGTTCACCGGCAAATACAGGAGAAGTGCCGTCTTCAGCATAGAAAAACGGGCATCCTGCCTCATTTTCCAAAAGCCGTAAAAGACAACAAACATGAGTGGTGTGTACACAAACCAACCCTTCCGAAATCCAAAAAGGCCGTACCAGATGGTTTGCGGTCTGTCGAAATAAAAGCCCTCATCCTGGTAGGTGTAGGCAATCCAATGGCCGGTGGCAATTTTCCAGTATGCAAACAGGGGAATCAAGGCCAGAAAGAAAAAGACCATTCCCAACACGACCGATTTTAATTGACTGACTATAAATGACTTCCTATCGCTTTCATTCCAATATTTATGAAGAAAAAATCCAAGTAGCACCATCCCGGAGAGGGCTTCAGTCGGCCGGATCAGCGTGGCCAATCCCACACCGAAACAAGCCATAGCAAAATGAACAGATTTTCCCGATTCGTACCAACGGAAGGAGTTCAGCAATATCCAGGCAAATACAGAAAACAGAAAAGTGTGGGAAAGTCCGGACTGCAGGCTGGTAAAAAAGAAAAAGTTGGTACCAAACAGCAAAAGAAAGAGGGCGATGGTGGTGGTTCGGGGATTGAAAAATCGGCTGAGAATGATGGCCAAAATCCAAAGTCCGAGGAAAGAATAAAAAATATTGGCCATGCATACAGCCAAACGGTAAATGGGCTCGTAACCCGTTGCCGGCAAATGGAAAAGGAGACTTATGCCGTGGGCAAAAACGAAAAAAGGTGCCTCCATGATGGCCGTACCGGGGGGATATTTGGTAAGGTATCCACCACTTGCAGACGGATAAAGGAAATATTTCCGGTCAAACTGCTCCGGCATTTTGTCCACAAAGCCCAGACTGCCCAAGTCGTGGTAGATAAAAACGGCAGGCAGATAGATGTAGTATCCACTCGCATCCATCTGAAGCGGGAAACGAGTCTTCTGCCAGTTTCTCTTGGCAATTACCAGGGCAGAGCAAAAAATAAACCCGAGCCATAAAAACCGCTTGACACTCGGGGCAAGATGAAAAGAAAACACAGGCATCTGCAGGCAAAAGTAAATGCTTAAACCCGAAAGTTCATTTTTCCCTGCCCTGAATTGCCGTAACGGTAATTATCTTTACCCTGTATTTCAAACCAAAACCGAATAAACTGCGTAGGAGCACGGATTGAAATCTTTGTATAAATGACTGAAATTCAACCAAAAAAACGAATACTGATATCCGGAGGCTCGGGCCTTTTGGGCAGGGCCATTTCGGAACTTGCCCTCAAAAGCGGGTTTGAGGCAGGCTGGTTGTCGAGAGACCGGAACTACCCTGCACCAAAGGATATCCGGCTTTTCGGCTGGAATCCTGCTTCCGGAACCATGGATACCACTGCCCTGGAATGGGCCGATATCGTCATCAATCTGGCTGGTAAAAGCATTGGTGAAACCCCATGGAACCGGCAGGGAAAAAGAGACATCACCGAAAGCCGTCTTCAGGCCGTTGCCACACTTGTAAAGGGATTGGAGAAAACGCAAAAAAAACTGGATTCCTTTATTGGAGTCTCAGGTTCAGGGATTTATGGACCGGGGAACCAACCTTACAAAGAAAGTGAGCCACCGGGCAAGGGCTTTCCTGCCCAAGTGGCCGCCCTTTGGGAAAATGCCTATTCCGAAATCCCTCCGGCCCATTATCATAAACTTTGCATCCTGCGGCTGGGCGTAGTGTTGTCTACCCGGGGCGGAGCCATGCCCAAAATTATGCAACCCATCCGCTGGGGTGTGGGTGCAGCACTCGGCTCCGGCAAGCAGGGCTTCAACTGGATTCATATTGAAGATGCGGCAAGGGGATTTCTCGCCGCAAGGGAATGGTCCGGGGTTTTCAATCTTTCTGCGCCCGGTACAGCCGACAACCGGCAGGCCACCCTGGCCATAGCAAAAGCCATGGGCAGAAAAATATTCTTTCCTCCGGTACCTGCTTTTTTCCTTGAACTTGCCTTGGGCGAACGGGCCCGGCTGCTAACCGAGGGCAATTACAGCGATGTCTCCGAAATCAGCCGGCTTGGGTTTACCTTTCTTCATCCCGACATAAAGGAGGCCGCAGCCCACCTCATCCGCAACCAAATCTGAAGCAGGCCGCTGCGGGAGAAAACCGGAAGCACGGACAAGCTCCGATATTTATTCTTGCAGAAAAAACGGGAACCCTTACCTTTGCACAGCATTTGGAAATTACTTCCAAATCGGGGGCTTGTAGCTCAGACGGTTAGAGCACCTGACTCATAATCAGGGGGTCCATGGTTCGATCCCATGCAGGCCCACCCCCATCAACAAATCCCCTGGCAATTCAGGGGATTTTTTTTTATGAAAAAGAAAATTGTGCTCTTTGGACCGGGTCCGTATTTCAAAGGCGGCCTGGCCAATTACAACATATCGCTTGCCCGGGCCATGGATGCCCTCGGCATCTGGGAGGTGCACCTCATTTCATGGACGCAGCAATACCCTGCACTGATTCCCCGCGATTTTGCCGACCGCAAATCCAAAGAAGATAAACTCGCAGGCACCCAGGTAAAAGTGCACTACATCACCGACTACAACAAACCCTCCACCTGGAAAGAAACCAGCGATAAAGTACTGGAAATCAACCCTGAATGCATGGTCATCCAATGGTCAATTGCCCTGCAGGGGTTGCCCCTGGGATTCATTGTAAAAAGAATCCGGAAGCAGTCTTCGATAGAAGTTTTGTTCGATCTGCATTTTGTTATTCAGAAGGAGCAAACCTTTATCGACCGCTTTTTCACCCGTTTTGCCCTGAAGCACGCCTCCGGATTTGTTGTGCATGCCGGCAAAACGGCAACCGAACTTCAGGAGTTGATGCCCGGTTTTGTTTATGAAATCAGCGAAAGCGGTCAGCGAAATCCGGCTCAAAATCCGGGTAAAGTGAAGCCGGTAATCAAATTGTTTCATCCGGTTTATGATATGTTTAAACCTGAGCCTCAGTTTGATACCGATGCTGAGAAGCAGCGGCTCGGCCTGAAAAAGCATGTTTTTCTTTTTTTTGGATTTATCCGCAAATACAAGGGCCTCCATTATTGCATTGATGCATTCAGAAAACTGGCCGGGGAAAGGGATGATGTATCACTTCTGATTGTAGGCGAGTCGTTTTGGAAAACCCTGGACGAAAGCAAATGGATCAACCGGTTTAAAAAGTTGGTTTTCAATACCGCTAAAAAAATTCTGGCGGGCAGCAAAGAAGACGAAACCGAATACAATCCCCTGGGAATGATTGGGGAGGAATTGAAAGACAAGGTAAAAGTGGTAAACGACTTTGTGCCGAATGAAGAAGTGTACCGCTACTTTCAGGTCAGCGATTGCATCCTGCTTTTTTATGAATATGCCACTCCAAGCGGCGTCGAATCCATGGCCTATAATTTTAAAAAACCCATTCTGGCCAGCCGGGTGGGGCATTTTCCTGAAACCATTACCGACGGTGAAAACGGCTATCTGGCCGCCGATGCAGATACCGAAGATATGGCCCGGGTAATGCGTCTTTTTTTGGAAAAACCCATACCTGAGAAGAATATGGAAAAAATGGCCGCCCGCTTCAGCTGGGAAATTTACGCCAAAGCCATTTCCGGTCCCTGGCTGTAGGAATTTCATTCCTTCAAAGGCAAGATGCGGCCCTGTCCGGTAAAACGCACATCAATGCCCGGCTTACCTTTGAGATAGACATTGCGGTTGCTTTCATGCCGACCTGTAATTCCGCTATTTACATGGACATAGGCCTCATTTTCACCCAACATACCCAAATCCAGATATTCCAGTTCCATGTTTTCGGAGCGAACCTTGCCGTAACGCTGAATAAAATAGTGCCCTTTCCTGGCTCTGCCATTCAAAATCAGGTCGTTGGGACTTAAAAAATCAAGATAAATTTCATCGGTAGCCGCCAGAATTATGGCCTTGCCGGCACCGTAATGCTGAATAACGAGCGGGGAAAAACGAAGGGTATCACGGCATACAAATTCACCGTAGCCTTCCAGCCTGATCCAGTCCGGCTGCCCGGAGTACAGCACAGCTTTCATGGGATTGCTGTAGCTGCGCATCCAATTGCAGGTATTTTCATTGGCAATGCTCAGGGTATCTTTGCCGACAAGGCCCGTCTTCACTTTGCGCAGCAGGTTTCTCCCGCAAGTAATTTCCACCCGCGGCTGACCGGAAGTATAATGCCATTCCACATCGATATCAGACGACACAAACAAGCGGCTGAATGCGGGCAAGGATCTTTCTTCAGTGCGGATGGGTCCGGCAGAATTGACGCAGTCCAGCAAATCGTGTCTGCATGAAATTAACAAAAAAAGAGCACTAATAAAGAGATACTTCATCGGCCTGAACTGAATTTATATCCCAATGTCCACTCCAGGCACTCGGCTTTGGCCCTGTGGGTAGAAAGGTAAATACCTGAAAAACAATGATCTGACCAATACTTCCGAAGACCATAACGCTGATAAATACCCGGAAAAACATCATGATGTTTCCAAACATACCAGCCTGCTTCGGTTACCAGACTTACAGAAGAGATATGGAGTTCGTGGCCAATGGCAAACCCCAGAACCCTGGCATGTCTGCCGAGTGCAGGATTTTCATCAAGATACGCTTCTACGGAGGTGTTATTTTTCCAGTCCAGGCCTGCAGCCAGAGAAGATTTGCGTCCGATGCGATACTGCAAACGGCCATGTATTTGATAAACAGGATATTTTGGACCGCCAACAGGAAACTTCTCCACCAATCCAGCAGAAGTAGAGACCAGAAAATCAAAACCTTTTTTCCAATCTCCGCCTCCTGTGGAATCCGGAGCAGGCATGGCTTTTACCGGTTTTCTAAAAAACCAGCCGGCGCTCAGGAAAAAAGAGTTTACCCCGGAATTGGGTTGAGAAAAGGCTCCATTGCTCAAATGGGTAAGTCCCCATCCCATTCGGAAACCGCTGTTTTTACCGGCAGGCAGATAACAATTGAATTGCAGATGCATCACAAAAGCTAAATGCGAGCCCAGCATCAGGTTGGTGCTGTTGTTGTCAGAATTGAAAGGATGGGTTTGTACCGAAAAGCCGGTACCGATGCGGTAGGTGAAAACCGAAAACAGGCGTGGCTCCAGATAGGTCAATGCTACAATGGATTTTCCGAGCACGGGGCTTCGGAAATCCAGGTATTTTATTCCAAATCCCCACAAGGGATGACTCCATGCCCGGGACCATTCTTTTTGGGGCTTCCGGACCTGATACTCAAGCCAATAGTGAAGGGGATGAGAATGGGCCAAATGGTAAACAGGTGGATTGTGGCCCCAGATGGTACCACCGTTTATGCCGGCTATAAACCTGGAAAAGGGCTGTAAATCAGGATTTTGAGCTCCCAGAAACAGAGAAATGAAGAAAAATAAGCAAGCAAACGCGGCTTTCATACCATATTGACCTCTGCCTGAAGTTGAATACCGAATTTTTGTAAAATGTCTGCCTGAATATCCTGTGAAAGGCGGAGTATGTCGTTTCCGGATGCACCGCCGTAGTTTACAATTACCAGGGCTTGCCGTTCATGGACCCCGTGACTGCCGAATCTTCTGCCCTTCCAGCCAGCCTTTTCAATCAGCCATCCGGCAGGTATTTTTACGGTATCAGAACCAGCAGGATAGGAAGGCACCTCCGGAAATTGGATTTTGATTTGCTCGAAAATGTTTCGTACCACCACCGGGTTCTTGAAAAAGCTTCCTGCATTTCCGATTTCGGCGGGGTCGGGTAATTTGGACCTGCGAATGGCAATCACCGCTTCGGCAATGTCATGTGGACCGGGGTGCCCGATTCCCTTGTCTTCCAGCACTTTGCGGATATCGCCGTACTCAGTTTTGGGGGCCGGATTTTTATGCAAAGTAAACTCAACCGCCCAAATGATGGCCCTGCCCTTCAGTTCATGCTTAAAAATACTGTCGCGGTAACCAAAGTTGCATTGCTCTGCCAAAATGTGCTCCGGCTGACAGGTTTCTGAATCTAAATAGGTGATGGCCCGCACAAATTGCCTGACTTCCACCCCGTAAGCCCCGATATTCTGGATGGGAGCCGCTCCCACCGAACCCGGAATGAGGGACAAATTTTCCATGCCGTACCAACCGTTCTTCAGCGAGGTCATCACCAATTGGTGCCAGTTTTCACCGGCAGCCACCCGAACCACCACCTGTTCTTCATCTTCACTCAGCACTTCTATGCCTTTGTTGTTGATGTGCAAAATGAGGCCATCGAATGGGCGGGTGAACAAGATGTTGGAGCCGGAACCGAGGATGAGTTTTTCCAAACCCTTTTCTTTGGCAAAGGCCAGGGCCAGACGAACCTGTTCCATGGTTGAGGCCTCGCAGAAATATGCTGCAGTTTCCCCGATTCCAAAAGTATTGAAGGGTTGAAGTGAAATATTTTCCTCAATGCGCATCGGGGGAAAGGGCTGTATTTTTTTGATTACCGGGCAAAACTACAGGCTTTGACCATTAAAACACAATACCGAAAGCAGCCTTACACTGTTACAATCTTGTAAGAAATATTCTTTTCCATGGCTTCTGCTATCATCTCCACCACTATTTCGGGAACATAAAACCGAAACTCATCCCATTTCCAAAAAGCCTTTTCATTCATTCCCCAAATGGAAACCCGTCCCTCATCGCCGGGAACCAGGACCATATCTGTACCCTCCCATGCAGCTATGATATGGTTGATTTTTTCTGTGGAGATATTTTCAAGTATATGTTCAACAAAAATAACCCTACGGTATCCTTTTTCAAATCCCAATTCAAAAATATTCCGAACTTGCTCTTCCGGACTGTTGCCCACCAATATAAAACGGCGGAAACCAGCTGGAAAACAATCTTTTACAGACGAAAGGGTATTTTGAAAGCAGGCCATTTCAGATCCGGAGGCCGGAGCAGGCTCTTTTGCCCAGGCTTTGGCCAGGGCTTCCTGCGATTCGTTGTAATCCTGGTCTGAGGAAATGGACTCACGGAGTTTTACTTCCTTGAGAAACAAATAATCTATTGAAAATAAAGCAATTAAACAATCAATTTTCATAAGCCAGTCATGCGGACGGTAATCCGATCAGAAAACAAACATAGGTCAAAAATTTCAAAAACTTAAAATAAGAATCATTCTGAAAATCAAATGATTATGAATAAAACAGAAGTTTTGTTTAAGCATTTGGCAAAAAAAGTTCCACAAAAATTTGGTGGTCTTGTTTAACCAAACATACCTTTGTCTTAAACAAAAAAACAAAACATGACCGCTCTGGAATTTAGTTACGCCATCACGCAGTCTACCAAAGCGCTGAAACCATTTGCCCTTCGGCTGACCCGCGACACCGACGAAGCAGCAGACCTGCTTCAGGATACTGTACTCAAGGCTTTCATCCACAGAGATAAATTTTCTGAGGGAACCAACCTGAAAGCCTGGATGTACACCATCATGAAAAATACTTTTATCACCAATTATCAAAAATTGGTGAAGAGGAAAACCTTCATTGATACCACTGAAAACCTCCACTATCTCAATTCGTTACAGTTCACCACCAAGAATTCCGGGGAGCAGAAATTTGCCATGGAGGACATCAACAAAGCGCTTACGCAATTGGATGTTTCTTTCAGAGAACCATTTATGATGTACTTTCACGGCTACAAATACCATGAGATTGCCGACAAGCTGGCCATCCCCATTGGTACGGTAAAAAACCGGATTCACCTCGCAAGGAAAGAACTGAAGAGTGTTCTGAAAATGTACAGGTGATTTTTGACATTCAGCTATTAACCTGAAAGTGAAAAAAGTCATCATTATAGGAAGCGGATTCGCATCCATGTCAGCAGCCTGCTTTTTAGCGAAAGCAGGCTTTTCTGTTTCGGTACTGGAAAAAAACGACCAACCCGGCGGTCGGGCCCGTGTTTTTGAGCGGGATGGCTTTCGGTTTGATATGGGACCCAGCTGGTACTGGATGCCCGATGTTTTCGAGCGTTTTTTTCAGCAGTTCGGGCAGTCGGTTGCCGATCATTACCAGCTTGTTAGGCTGGACCCCTCCTACCGGGTTTATTTTGAAGGCGGAGAATATTTTGATGTACCTGCAGATTGGGTCCAATTGGGTGCAGCTTTCGAAAAATGGGAACCCGGTGCAGCTTCCAAATTGGAAAAATTTTTGGCTGAGGCCGAAGTAAAATACCGGGAAGGCATTGGAAATCTGGTATTCAAACCCAGTAAATCGATCCTGGAATTCACCACCCTCAGCACATTGAAGGGTTTGCTTCAAATGGATTTGCTGTCCAACTTCAAGCGACATGCGGGCAAATTTTTCCGGCATCCCCGTATTCTGAAGATTCTGGAATTCCCCGTACTTTTTTTAGGGGCCACCCCCGAAAAAACACCGGCCCTCTACAGCCTGATGAATTATGCCGACCTGAAACTGGGCACATGGTACCCCATGCATGGCATGAACCAAATTGTGCAGGGCATGTACAGGCTGGCCGGCAGTCTTGGGGTGGAATTTTCTTTTAACCAAGAAGTTACATCGATAGAAGTTGGAAAATCAGGAAGGGCAGAGGCGGTGCAGACCCGGGACCAAACCCATCGGGCCGATATCGTCATTGCCAATGCCGACTACGCCCACACCGACCAAAAACTGCTGGCTCCGGAATGGCGCAGCTATTCCAGTCAATATTGGGAAAGCAGGGTGATGGCCCCCTCCTCTCTCCTGTATTACTGCGGGCTGGATACAAAAACGAAAAACCTCAAGCACCACAATCTGTTTTTTGATGAGGATTTTGCGGATCATGCCAGAGAGATTTACGATGCTCCGGGCTGGCCTGCTAAACCGCTGTTTTATCTTTCTGCCCCGTCGGTAACCGACCCTTCTGTGGCTCCGGAGGGAAAAGAAAACCTCTTTTTTCTGATTCCCACGGCACCGGGCTTGTACGAAAACGAAGAAATCAGCCAACGCTACTTCGATTATATCGCCGAAAAGACCGAGCGCTACACTGGCAATGCCATCGTCGAAAATCTGCTTTTCCGCATACCCTATGGTCCGCGAAATTTTGTAGCCGACTACCATGCCCACAAAGGGAACGCTTATGGCCTGGCCAATACACTTTTGCAAACCGCCATTTTAAAACCTGCCCTGCGAAGCCGGAAAGTAAAAAATTTGTACTTTACCGGCCAATTGACTGTTCCCGGACCCGGAGTACCTCCAAGTCTGATATCGGGTGAAGTAGCAGCCAAAGAAATTATTCAAGCGTTTTCCTGATGAAAGATCTGTATACCCAAACCTGTATTGAGTGCAGCGCCCTGATTACCAGGAGATACAGTACTTCTTTCTCCCTTGGCATCCTGATGCTGGCCAAAGAAATAAGGCCGGATATCTACACCATTTACGGATTTGTGCGGCTTGCTGACGAAATTGTAGATACCTATCAGGACAAAAATCCCGCAGAACAGCTGCAAAAACTGAAGGAAGAAACTTTCAGGGCCATAGACGAAAAAATCAGCTTCAATCCTGTTTTGCATGCATTTCAGGATACAGTAAACACATACAATATTGACAGAGAATACATTACAGCGTTTTTGTATTCGATGGAGCTGGACCTTACCGACCAGAAATACGACCGGACCTTGTACGAAACCTATATCTATGGTTCGGCGGAAGTGGTCGGGCTGATGTGTCTGAAGGTATTCTGTCAGGGGGATGAAACTTTGTTCCGCGAACTCACCGGTCCTGCCCGAAAATTGGGTTCAGCTTTCCAAAAGGTGAACTTTCTCCGGGATTTGAAAAGCGATCTGGAAGACCGCCAAAGGGTTTATTTTCCGGAAATCGACATCCGCCGGTTTTCGAAAGCAGAGAAAAAACAGATTGAGGCTGAAATTGCCGAAGAATTTGAAGCGGCCCAAACCGGAATTTCCCGCCTTCCGGCCAACAGCCGCAAAGGGGTTCAGCTGGCCCTGAATTATTACAAAAATCTCCTTCGGAAAATCTCTGATTCCGAACCGGAAGAACTTCTGGAGAAAAGAATTCGAATCTCAAACCTGCAGAAAATAAAGTTGTTGGTTATCAATCTAATACGACCTTCTGCCCGGTTTCAGCAAATCTGAATTTCCTAAATTATACCAACTATGACCGCCTACCCTATTCCTCCGGCTTCAAAAAACAGCAAAATAAACCGGCGGACTTCCGCTACCCGGCTCCATCTTCGGGTTGAGATTGACCAGCAATCCGGCTTTTGTTTTGGTGTGGTGTATGCCATAGAAATGGCAGAAGAAATTTTAGACAGAGAAGGCAGGCTGTATTGTTTGGGCGACATTGTACACAACGATGAAGAGGTGGCCAGACTGGAAAAAAAAGGTTTGAAAATCATTGATCACGATGAACTGACACAACTCCGCAATACCCGCGTTTTGATCAGGGCACACGGAGAACCACCATCCACCTACAAACTGGCTTTGGAAAATAATCTGGAACTGATTGATGCTTCGTGTCCGGTGGTATTGAAACTGCAGAACCGAATAAGAAATACCTTCGACAAGGAGCCCAATGTATTCATCTACGGCAAGCAGGGCCACGCCGAAGTGCTGGGGCTGCTGGGTCAAACCAACGGTAAGGCCACCGTTTTTCAGTCACTGGACGAACTGGATTTGGATAGAATTCCAAGAAAAATCTCTCTTTACAGCCAGACAACAAAGAGCACGGAGAGTTTTTATAAAATCCATAAAACCCTGACTGAAAAGGGAATAGAAGTGGATTTAAACGATACCATTTGCCGGCAGGTATCCAACCGGGATGCCGAACTGCGGCGATTTGCAGGGCAATTTGATGCCATTGTATTCGTGAGCGGCCTGAAAAGCAGCAACGGCAAAGTGCTGTATCAGGTTTGCAAAGAATCCAATCCGAACAGTTACTTTGTTTCCTGCAAAGCCGACCTGGATGCAAGCTGGTTCAAAGCCGGACAGTCGGTCGGGGTTTGCGGCGCCACCTCCACCCCGATGTGGCTGATGGAAGAAATACAATCTCAATTGCAATCATTTTAAAAAATAAAATTCATGAAAAGAACCGCAAGCGCCCACTGGGCCGGCTCAGGAAAGGAAGGAAAAGGTCATCTGAGCACCGAATCCCAGGTTCTGCAGCAAACTCAATATTCTTTCTCAAGCCGGTTTGAAGAAGGCATCGGCACCAATCCGGAGGAACTGATTGCCGCGGCGCATGCGGGTTGCTTCACAATGAAACTGAGTTTTGTTCTGCAGGCCGCCGGATTTGTAGCCACAAGTCTGGATACCCGTGCGACCGTGACCCTGGAAAACGGTGCCATTCCGGCCATTCACCTGGACTGCGAAGCGCAGGTTCCGGGATTGGACCAGGATAAATTTCAGGAATTTGCTGCCGAGGCCAAGGCCAATTGCCCGGTTTCAAAAGTACTGAATGCCGAAATCAGCCTCAGTGCGAGCCTGAAATAGAATTATCAACTTCATGTGGTTTCTGCCTGTACCCAAAGAGGTGTCTTACAGGAGAAATTCCATTCCCGAAATTATTCTTTTTGAAAATCAAGCCGTTGCGGAATCGGCGGAGTCCTTGAGCAATATCTGGCAGGTATTGCGTGACCTTTGGTCGAGGATAACGGGATGCCCATTCACCACCATGTCGATGGCCCACTGGGTGTAATTTTTGATGGTGTACAGGGTGAGATTCTCGTTGTACAGCACGGCATAGTGCGTTTTCATGTGCGAGACAATCCGTGCCAATACGCTGTTTCTCAGCTCTGTAACTACTGAAATGCTCAAAGCTGAAACCTGCAGCATATGAATTTTCAGGTTTTCCTGTTTGAAAACATGGAGAACCTCCGAGATGTTCTCTTCATCCATAAAAGAATAATCACGGGAGGTAAAGGACACGAGGGTTTGGTTGTTTTTTCGGATAAAGGCGGGGTCGTTCCATTTTACCTGTTCTGGCCCAACCATGGTTCCCTCCTTCTCCGGGTCCAGAAAACTCCTGACCATCAGCGGAATGTCCTTCTGAGCGAGAGGCCGTATGGTTTTGGGATGGATAACTGTAGCACCGAAATAGGTCAGTTCTGCGGCATCGTGATAGCTCAGGCCGGGCAGCAAAACAGCACCCTGAATCCATTTGGGGTCGGCATTCAAAACCCCGGGAACATCCTTCCAAATGGTAACGGAGGCTGCATTCAGAAAATGCCCCATCAGAGCCGCAGTGTAGTCAGAACCCTCACGACCCAGGGTGGTGAGATTGCCTGATTTTGTCCCTCCGATAAAGCCCTGGGTAATCACTATTCCCGTTTTGAGCAGGGGCTCCAGTTCCTTTCGAATGTGGCGACCGGTTTCTTCCATATTCACTATGCCCTCCCGCCAGGTCATATCCGTTTGAATGAGAAAGCGTGCATTCTGAAGAAATACCTGAACCCCCTTCTTTTTCATGTAGAGATACACAATCAAGGTAGAAAGGTATTCCCCAAAAGGCACCACCTGATCGTATCCCATGTCGAAATCGATGGCCTTGGAGTGAAGCAACTGAAACTCGAGCCGGGTAAAATAGCGGTTCAGTGCCGATGATGATTCTTCTTCACCGGGACCAAACAAATCGGAGGCAATGTGCTCATGAAAGGACTTCAGATTTTCAAATTCCTGCTGGTAATCAAGTCCTTCCTGCGCTTTTTGAAACAGGAGTTCCAAGGCATTGGTGGTTTTTCCCATTGCAGAAATGACCACCACCAGATTATTGGGAGAACCCTGACGCAGCATGATTTCGGCTGCGTTTCGCACCCCGTTGGCATCCTTCACCGATGCCCCGCCAAATTTGAAAATCCGAATCAATTTTTCTTTTGAATTAGGTCACAAATAAAGCCGAAAAGCTCAGCTTTTAATCTGCCCGGCCAAAATCCGGATGCCTTCAGCAAAGGAATGCGGCTTGTAGCCCAGGTCTCTTTCGGCCTTGGAAATATCAAATCCTGTTCTGGGGGGCCGCTTGGCCGGTTGTGAAAATGTTTTGGCCGATGCCTTGGTAATCAATCCTTTATCCAAACCAAAATAATCACATGTGGCCATGGCCATTTCAAAAGGCGTCATCAGTTCCCGGCCCGAAATGTTGTAGATTCCGGTGGCCCTGTGTTTGGCTATCAGAAAGCAGCCCATGGCCAGATCTTCTGCCAGCGTGGGCGTGCGAAACTGATCGTCCACCACCTGTATATTTTTACCTTGCTCCAGACTCGATTTTACCCAAAGGATGATATTGGAACGGCTCAGCCCCGGGGCAATGCCATACACCAGGATTGTACGCACGATGGCCCACGGGCAGGAAGCACTTTTCACAATGGCCTCTGCATCCAGTTTGCTTTGGCCGTAAATGCTGATGGGATTGGGCACATCCTCTTCCGTGAGGGGACCCTTGGTACCATCAAAAATAAAATCGGTAGAAAGATGAATGAGGTGGGCGCCGCTGGATTCACAGGCCCTGAGCACATTCCGGGTGGCATCCACATTCAGTTTTTGGCATTTTTCGGGGTCCAGTTCGCACTCATCCACATTGGTAAGCGCAGCCGAATGGATAACAAAATCGGGACCGAAATCCCCGAAAACCCTTTGGCAATCATCGGGTTGGCTGATGTCGCAGACCTCGTATCGGGCATTTGCCGGCAGATTCAAAATCCGGCACGGACCCAATCCTGTGGCCAGAACTTCTGTATTTTCCTGATTTCCGAGAAGGGAAACCAACTTTTGGCCAAGCAAACCATTGGCCCCTGTGATGGCTATTTTCATTTTTTTTCGGGCTCAAAAGTAAAGAGTCCGGACTTTATTGCGGCAGGTCTTTTTCGGGCAGACCAGGCCCGGCTCAGAGGAGGCCTTCTTTTTTCATCAGCCCCAACAATACCGGCTCCACCGTATGCCGGATTTCCTTGTTGGCGTAGGCAATCCAGCCCACTTCATCCAGCAGATTGAAACGGGCATCAAAGGGCCGGCCCCGGCTGTCAGTAATTTCCAATCCGGCTTCTCTGGCAATCAGCACAGTACAAATGTCATAAGGGTGGCAGGTATGGCTTTTTGGCTTTCCTTCGGCCGCAAGTTTGGCATACAAAAGGTCCCGGATATCGGCCACAAAGCGGTCGTGGCCCATGAGCATTTCATACAACTGACCACCGGTAGAGATATACTGATCCTCCAGAATCATGTTTCTTCCGCTCAGTGTATCCGGATAGAGCGCTTCGGCCAAAGCATCGTCTATCCTGGCTGTTATTTCCCTGCCGGGCGAAAAAAACCGGGTTATTTGTGCAAATCCGCCACGGAGGTGGTTGGCCTGCGAAGGCCTGAAAAGCAAATTTTCGGACTTGCCTGTTACCAGATTGTACCGCAAACCCTGCGCTCCTTTTCCTTTGACGGCAAAAAGAGAATCGCTGAAAAGCATTTTTCCTGTCGGCAATTCGGTCATTACGGCCACCGATATGTCGGATAGCATCAGCTCCGGCTTCCAAGGGGCAGCACCGGCCAGAAAAAACCCCGGTCGCTTGTTGTACATGATGCCCCGTGTGCCGTCTATGGGGTCAATGATGACAGCCCAGGCAGGTTTTTGGTTTTTCTCCACCCCCAAAAGGAGGCCGGCTTCCGGATCTCCTATGCCCTCAGCCAGAAGTTGAATGCCGCCTGCTTTGGCTGCTTCAGGCTCCAGAAGGGGAAGGAGAATTTCTTCCACATTCCGGTCTATCTGGAATATGGTATCCTCTCTGGCTTCCCGGTAAACGGTACTCAAATTGGTAATATCCTGCGCCTGAAGGCGGGAATAAACATGGTCGCGGACGGCAGCACCGGCTTTTTGAAGTATTTCAGAAATGGTTTGATGCATGATCATGCCCACTTTCCAGGAAAAACGGGGCCGCAAAATCAGATTTAGTCCGGTGCGGCAAGAAAAAAATTTCAGCCATCTTCAAAAAAAAGAATTGCAGGATTTATAAATCACTGAAAACAAAACCATTACACCAGGCCATAAAAAAAACCGGCTCCCGCACGGGGAAACCGGTCTTTTGTTTTAAGCAGTTTTTTCTTGTTAGTGGTTAGCCAGATAATTGGCCACCGACTCTCTCGATTCTTTCATGGCGTCCTTGCCTTCATCCCAGTTGGCGGGGCAAACTTCACCGTATTTCTCCGTGTACTGAAGGGCCTTTAGCAGGCGCAGGGTGTCGTCGATGTTTCTTCCAAGAGGAAAGTCATTGACAACAGCGTGGCGTACAATCCCTTCTTTGTCAATCAAAAAAGTACCCCGCATAGCGATGGGCACACCTGAAAATTCAAGATCACCTTCCTCATTATAGCCATAATCACCTGCCAGCACGCCAAAATTGGTGGCAATTGTTTTGGCCGTATCGGCAACTATCGGATAGGTAACACCCTCAATTCCACCGTTTTTCTTGGGTGTCATCAGCCAGGCCAAATGCGTTTCCGGGGTGTCGGTAGAACAGCCCACCACCACAGCGTCCCGGCTTTCAAATTCAGCCAGTTTTTCCTGAAAGGCCAAAATTTCAGTTGGGCACACATAGGTAAAATCCTTGGGGTAAAAGAAAAATACCACATACTTTTTGCCCAAAAACTGGTCGAGAGAATAGTTTTCCACTATTTCTTCGCCATTGATTACTGCACCCGCAGAAAAGGAGGGTGCTTTTCTTCTCACGATACTTGTCATTTTTTTATGTAGATTAAAATTAAGTTCTGCTAAAAATGCGGCCCCGGCCAATCGCCCGGTTCAGTTGGAGGCAGAAAGCGGCCGCCCAAAAATTTGAACATCCAACCCTTCTACCTGAAATTTATCCTTGAGGGCACCGGCAATCAGATCCCGGACTTTTTCAAACAACTGCTCGTCGCTGAGGTCGGTAATCTTGTTGTCGCTGACCAAATGAAAATGGTCGCCCCGCTCCCACTCGTATTTTTTTATCTGATTGGCCGACTGCACCAATCGAAGCAAACCGGCAAGACGCATGTCTTCCAGATTTTTATACACGGTAGCGAGCGACAAACCCGGCAGGTCGGTTGTCAGGCTTTGAAAAAGTTCTTCGGCGGAATAATGGACCTGAGGCTGAGCGAGTTTTTCCATAATCCGGATTCTGGCGCTGGAAACCTTCAGGTTTTTTTCTTTGAGTATTTCTTTAAAATTTTCCAAATAGGAATAATTATTATTTGAAATTGATTCGCAAATATGGAATATTAAGTTTTATCCGCCAAAAAACTTTTTTGAATCCGGCAATTGGTGAAACCTTTGTGATTCCGAAAAATGAATAACTGAAAAATGCTGTATCTTGTTCCTACTCCCATCGGAAATCTGGAAGACATCACCTTCCGGGCCCTGCAGATTTTGAAATCTGCCGACCTGATTCTGGCTGAAGATACCCGCAAATCAGGCCTGTTGCTCAAGCACTTCGATATAAAAAGGCCGCTGTCCAGTTTTCATATGCACAACGAGCACCAGAAAATAAAAAGTTTGGTAAAATCGCTGAAAGAAGGTCAAAACATAGCCATGATCAGTGATGCCGGAACACCGGGAATTTCAGATCCTGGCTTTTTGCTGGTGCGGGAGTCATTGGCCGAAGGAATAGAAATCCAATGTTTGCCGGGTGCTACGGCTTGTGTGCCAGCCCTTGTGGTTTCAGGCTTTTCCACCGACCGTTTTCTTTTCGAAGGTTTTCTTCCTCAAAAGAAAGGAAGACAAACCCGACTGAAAAAAATGCTGGAATCAGATGCCACCATCGTTTTGTATGAATCTCCTTATCGGATTATCCGGCTTTTGGAAGAATTGACGGAATTGGGACAAGGCGAAAGGCGCATTTCTGTTTCCAGGGAAATTTCAAAGATGTTTGAAGAAACCATAAGAGGCACTGTATCAGATGTTCTGCTTCATTTCAAGGAAAAAGAACCCAAGGGTGAATTTGTGGTTTGCCTGGAATCAAAGCCCGATTGAACGCCATGCACGCCTGGGTTTTATTTTACCACGATTTAAAAGGTTATTTGCAGCCATTATTTTCTGCATGAAAAAATACATACTGGAAGGAACAGTTTTTCTGAGCGGAGCAGTGGTGATGATGCTGGAACTGACCGGTTCCCGGATTCTGGCTCCGTATGTAGGCACTTCCACTTTTATCTGGACCAGCCTGATCGGGGTCATTCTGGCGAGTCTAAGTCTGGGTTACTATTATGGAGGCATCCAGGCTGACCGTGACCCCAGCCAGAAGCGGCTTGCCCACATTTTGTTTTATGCCGGACTGAGTATCGGCGTAGTGGCCATTATCAATACCTATATCATGGCCTATATTACCTATTGGCTTGTTTCTGTAAAGTGGAGTGCCGCCATTTCGGCCTGCATTTTATTTGGAGTGCCAGCATACTTACTGGGCATGGTTTCTCCGCAGGCCGTTCGCATCCGTATGAAAGATGTGGACCATGCCGGAGCCACCATCGGGAGGCTGTATGCTTTGTCTTCGCTGGGTAGTATTGTGGGCACCTTCCTGGTGGGATTTTACCTCATGGCTTGGATTGGCAGCCGGAATATTCTCTTTATTCTTTCGGTCCTCACCCTTTTGCTTTCGCTGATGAACCGCAAGAATAGCGATGTTCTGATGGCCCTTTTGCTCTTTATGGTGGCACCGTTTATTCAGTCTTTCGGCAAAAGCGAAAAAGAAAATATTGTGGATACCGAATACTGCTCGGTGCAGGTGGTGGAATATCCCGACCCGGAAGGCCGGCCGCTGAAAATCATGAAAGTAGGGAATGAGTTCAGTTCAGGAATGTACAAGGATTCTGATTCACTGGCATTTGTCTACTCAAGATTTTACAAACTGATGTTTTATTTCCATCCGAATCCGCAAAACACCCTGCTTATCGGAGGCGGGGCCTATTCGGTACCCAAATATTTTCAGAAAGCAAACCCCGGGTTGAAAATGGATGTGGTAGAAATCGACCCGGCCCTCACCCGCATAGCCGAAAAAGATTTTCGGTTCAGGCCCGACGAACGCACCATCCCAATCCATGCCGATGGCCGTATCTATCTGAATCAGACCACAAAAAAATATGATGTAATCATGGGCGATGCCTATCGGTCTCTGTTTTCTATACCCTTTCATCTGGTTTCGGTGGAAGCCATGCGCAAAATGCATGAGGCCCTGACAAAAGAAGGAATATTAATTATCAACATTTTAAGTCCCGTGGCCGGTCCGCACCGCGACCTGCTCCGCGCCATGGTAAAGACCTGCGGCCTCGTTTTTCCGTCCGTCAGGGTGTTCAAGCCCAATCAGGCCACCCCCGACGGGCAGGTTCAGAACCTGATGCTGGTGTGTCAGAAGACCCCGAAAGGATATCAGGCCCCTGCTGTTTCGGAAGAAATCCGGCAAATGCTGGCGCAGGAAGTTCCGGCATCAAATATTGAAGCCGGACAGGGCATGGTGCTTACCGACGACTTTGCTCCTGTGGAGCATTTTGCCGAAGAAATGTTGAGCGATTATTTCAATAAATGAGCACACAGAAAAGCACCTATTATCCCGATCTTGACGGAGTAAGGACGCTGGCGGTTCTGATGGTAATTGTTCATCACTGGTACAAAGGCAGCTTCTATTATCTTCATCTAGGGGGGGCAATGGGCGTGGCCCTGTTTTTTGTGCTCTCAGGATACCTGATTACCAACATTCTGCTTAACCAAAAAGAAGCCTTTCTGAGTGGAACAGCCAAAGAAAGAATTAAAATTCTAAAGACATTTTACATTCGCAGAACCCTGAGAATTTTTCCGATTTACTACCTGTATATCAGTGTTTTGGTGGCTTTGGGGATTGGGTCTTGCCGTGAAATATGGCCTTGGCTGTATGGTTATGCCTACAATTTTTTGTTGTTTTTTACCGACAATTGGCATTCCGGCTATGTGGAACATTTGTGGTCTCTGGCCATTGAAGAGCAATATTACCTGATATGGCCGGCTCTGCTGTTGATTTGGCCTTCGAGTCGTCTCTGGTGGCTGATTATTGGATTTATCGGCATTTCTATGGCATTCAAAGCCGGGCTTTATCTCCGGCATCCGGATTCCCAATATTCAAAATTCCCGCTTTGTCAGTTCGATGGCTTCGGAATCGGATCTGCACTTGCCCTTTGGCTGCGGGAGGGAAGAAAGGTCCGGTTTGGATGGATTCTTTGGATATCTCTTTGGGTGATCAGCATTTTGCCCAAATGGCAAGTAATTCATTTTCATGGACTTAGTTTTATCGGACAGGTGGTGCCCTTTTATTATGCAGGTTGCGCTTTTTTGATATACCAGGCCATATCCGGTACCAAAGGAATTGCGGCAATTTTCTTCAGGAGCCCCTTGGTATTGTATTTGGGAAAAGTGAGTTACGGCCTGTACCTGTACCACCTTTTTGTTCCGGATTTGGTGATTCATTTGATATTCAAGTCCGGCATAGCCTATCCTCCATATTGGGTACTTTGGATCCTCTATTCCACTGTAACCCTCCTGATTACCAGCCTGTCCTGGTTTATAATTGAAAAACCGATCAATAGATTAAAGGACCGGTTTGCATACTAGCAATCATGCTCCGCAATTTCCTTTTTAAACTCCGTATGGAGTTTTTTCATGTCCTTTAACTGTTTTATTTTTTCATCAATGGCGACCAGTTTTTGATCCAGAATATCAAGTTTCTGCGCCACAGAAAATTTCTTATCGTACCATGCCTCAATCAGATGCTTGATTTCTGACAGTGTGAACCCGATTGACTTGGCATCTCTGATTAGCTCCAGTTTATAAACAGCCTCGTCATCGTAATGAAAATAATTGTTGGATTTAATCTCCTCTTTTCTTTTGCCCCTGATCAGACCATATTTTTCATAAAAGCGAATGGTATGGGGAGATACTCCCGTTTTCCTGGAAAGCTCATGAATTAGCATAAGGCAAAGGCAGATAGGTTAAGGTAATTCCGTATACAGGACATCTGGGCCTGTCGGTGATTTTGCAAAAGTAATTTTCTTTTTTCCGCCCGCCGGAAAGCCGGAAAGAAATTTGAACCTGTCAACAGACCAAAGGGAACTTCCCATCGGAAACCACCCCTTATAATATTGAATTTCAGTAATATAATAGGATGAGTCGAAAAAAAATTACTACCTTAGACTATACTCTCATGTTGCAGGTTTTTTGCATCGTCCGGAGTGTGGTGGAAAAAGGAATCAAAAAGTAATTATCTTTTCTGAAGGAAAGGACCAATCCGCTCTTTTTCAGGGTATTTGTGAGAAACCGGAGCTGAAAAAGAATTCGGTTCCAACGATTTCGATGCTGCCCAAAATCCGGTACATTGTTTTTTGACCGGCATCATCCCTCCTTACCCTTTCTGTTGAAACGGGTAACAGACATATTCTTATGGGGTATTCTTTTGGTATGGAAAAAGGCCGGACCGGAATATTATTTATTTTTTTTGAAAGGCCTTTTTTGGAGAATGATTCTGTTTTTTGGTATACTTGCAACTCTTTAAGAGGAGCGCCCTCAAGATTTCCATATCCTGCGCTCCGTGCGGATTCCACTTATCCTTTGTTGTTGATCTGATTATTACCGTCCCCATATTCATTAAGGTTTCTCCTTGATTTTATTGCATTTATGCATACTGCAGAAGATTTAAAAAGCTACCTCATCACTGAGCTGAAAGAAATTGCCGAATCATCCGGCGTTTCCAATTTCAAAAAACTGAATAAAGAAGAACTGATTCAGAGCATCCTCGACAGCCAGAAAAAAGCAAATGCCGCTCTGAAAGAGGGTCCGGCAAGCGATTCTGCCTCCAGACTCAAAAGGCGGCCCCGGCTTAAAAAATCTGCCGAGTCCGGTCAGACCGAAATCCCGGGTTTGGCTGATGATGAACAGGACAGCGATGCCCGTTCCTATCCTGTGGAAAGAAAGTCGCCGGCTCAGGCAGAGGACATTCTCAAAGATTTCAGGATGGACATCGATCAGATCATGAACTCTTTCAGCCCGGAACCTGAGGAAGAACCGGCGCCCTTTGTTCAGGAAGTAAGCCACAGCGAACAGGAAGCTCCTCCCCTGCCCCCGGTGGCAGAAATTCAAACCGAAAATCCACAGAGACCGGAAAGAGGCGGTCGGCATGAACGGCATCCGAGATTTGAAAGAAACGCAGCTCCCGGACCTCCGCAGGGTGCATTCGACCGGGGTCCCGAAGGATATGAAGCCATTCCGCCTCAATACCGCCCCAGAAGACAGGAAATCAATTTCCGGGAATTCGACGGCATCGTGAGCAGCATGGGCGTGCTGGAAATCACCAACGAAGGGTATGGTTTTCTTCGCTCACCCGAATACAACTATCTATCCAGCCCGGATGATATCTATGTATCACCCTCGCAGATCAAACTTTTCGGCCTCAAAACCGGGGATACCGTGACCGGCCAGATCCGGGCCCCCAAGGAAGGAGAAAAGTACTTTGCCCTGCTGAAGGTGGAAAACATCAACGGCAAAACCACCGATGAAATCCGCGACCGGGTAGCATTCGAATACCTTACGCCCCTGTTTCCCGATGAAAGACTGAACCTCAGCACCACCCAGGACCAGCTTTCTACCCGGATATTGGATTTGTTTGCCCCCATTGGCAAAGGACAGCGGGGTATGATCGTAGCTCAGCCAAAAACAGGTAAAACCGTATTGCTGAAAGAGATAGCGAATGCCATTTCTCACAATCATCCCGAAGTTTTTCTCATCATTCTGCTCATTGACGAAAGGCCCGAGGAGGTAACCGATATGCAGCGGAGCGTGAAGGCTGAAGTGATTGCCTCTACTTTCGATGAGCAGGCCGAACGCCATGTAAAGGTAGCCACCATCGCTCTCGAAAAAGCAAAAAGACTGGTAGAATGCGGACACGATGTGGTGATATTGCTGGACTCCATCACACGACTTGCCAGGGCATACAATACAGTAGTACCTTCCTCAGGAAAAATCCTGTCCGGCGGGGTGGATGCCAATGCCCTGCACAAACCCAAGCGCTTCTTCGGAGCAGCCCGGAATGTGGAAAACGGCGGCAGCCTCACCATTATAGCTACTGCCCTGATTGATACAGGCTCCAAAATGGACGAGGTGATTTTTGAAGAATTCAAAGGTACCGGAAACATGGAATTGCAGCTCGACAGAAGGCTGGCCAATAAACGCGTTTATCCTGCCATCGATGTTCCCGCCTCCGGAACCCGCCGCGAAGATTTGCTGATGGACAAGGAAGAACTCCAGCGGGTATGGATTCTGAGAAAGCACATGAGCGATATGAATTCCATAGAAGCCATGGAGTTTTTGAAAGAGCGCATGAAATTTTCAAGAAGCAATGCCGAATTCCTTGCATCCATGAACGGGTAAAAATGATGATACTGCATCCGTTTCACATCACAACAAATACGCATTAATTACCTGATGGAGAGGAGATTTTCACGGCAGCCTGCCGAACCAAGGGTACCAAAAGAAGCCAAACCTTTTGTGTACACCAATCAGTTGGAGAGCGTCACATTCCGGGAGTATGGCCGGAATATCCAGAACATGGCCCGCCACCTGCTGACCATCGAAGACCGGGAGCGAAGAACCAAAATGGCCATCACCCTGGTGGAACTGATGAAGCAGCTGAACCCGGTGGTAGGTGAGCCCAACGACTACTACCAGAAACTCTGGGATCACCTGTATGTGATGACCCACATGCAGCTCGATGTAGATTCACCTTTTCCCAAGCCCGAAAGCGATACCCTCATTCGGAAGCCCCGGCCGGTACCCTATCGCACAGGTTCAGCCCGCTTCAAGCATTACGGCAAAAACATTGAGATTCTGATTGAACAGGCAAAAGCCATTCAAAACGAAGAAGAAAAAGAGCAGGCCATGCTTTTTTTGGGCAGAATGATGAAGGTTTTTGTCTTTACCCACAGCAAAGAAATGCCGGAAGATGTCGTGGTAATCGAAAATCTGAAGACCCTTTCCAAAGGAACCCTTGTATTGGATCCTGAAAAGGTAGCCGCATACAACCTCCTGAGCATCAACCCTAAAGAAATCATGCAAAACAACCCGGGCGGAGGGCAAACACAGCGCTACGGCGGACAGCACAACCGCAACCGGGGCGGACACAAGCACCATAAAAAGAGAAGATAATTCCTAACCGATGACGACTTTCAGAATTAAAGGAGGCCACAGGTTATCGGGCTCCATCGAACCTCAGGGCGCAAAAAATGAAGCCCTTCAGATTATTTGTGCTGTTCTGCTGACCGGCGAACCCGTCACCATCACCAACATTCCCGACATACGGGATGTGAACAAGCTCATCGAATTGCTCAATTCTATGGGGGTAAAAGTGACCAAAAACGGACCCGGCTCCGTGACCTTCCAGGCAGATTCAGTGAATCTGGATTATTTACAAACCACTGAATTTCAGGAAAAAGCAGCCGCATTGCGGGGCTCCGTGATGATTGTAGGGCCGCTTTTGGCCCGTTTCGGCAAAGCCCGTATACCCAAACCCGGTGGCGATAAAATAGGCAGAAGGCGTCTCGATACCCATTTTGAGGGATTGGAAAAACTGGGCGCCCATTTTGAGTATGATGCCGCAACGCAGTTCTATCAGGTAACGGGTAAAAAGTTGCAGGGCTGCTTCCACCTGTTGGACGAGGCCTCAGTCACCGGGACAGCCAATATCCTCATGGCTGCTGTTTTGGCCGAAGGCACCACTACCCTGTACAACGCCGCCTGCGAACCCTACCTGCAGCAGCTTTCGGCCATGCTCATCCGCATGGGAGCAAAAATTGAAGGCATCGGTTCCAATCTCCTGAGGATCACAGGCGTGAAAGCACTTGGCGGCACCACCCACCGCATGCTCCCCGATATGATTGAAATCGGGTCTTTCATCGGGATGGCAGCCATCACCAACTCCGATATTACCATCACCAATTGCCGGGTGGATATGCTGGGGGTCATTCCGCAGGTGTTCCAGAAACTCGGCATCCAAATGGAAATTAAGGACGACAACATCCGGGTATTTGGAAATGAGCGCTACGAGATTTCATCCTTTATCGATGGCTCAACCCTCACCGTAGCCGATGCTCCCTGGCCCGGCTTCACCCCTGACCTGCTGAGTATCGTGCTGGTAACGGCCACTCAGGCCAAAGGAACGGTTCTCATCCACCAGAAAATGTTTGAAAGCCGCCTCTTTTTCGTGGACAAACTCATCGATATGGGGGCTCAGATTATTTTGTGCGATCCGCACAGGGCCACCGTCATCGGCCTCGACAGACAAATACCGCTCAAGGGCATCCGCATGACCAGCCCGGACATCCGTGCGGGAGTATCGCTCCTGCTTGCAGCTATGAGCGCCGAGGGTACCAGCCTGATAGACAATGTAGAACAAATCGACAGGGGCTACCAGAATATAGACAAACGCCTGAATGCCCTGGGGGCAAAGATTGAAAGGCTGTAGGGGGGCTTGTTCCTGTTTTTTTTATTCAAGGTTTTTTTGAATATTAATCCGGTCAATTGGGGGGTTAAGACCACTTTTTTCAACTGACAATTTTGGGGAACTGATTTCACTCATTTGAAATTAAAGGACCCAACCAAATGTCTGTCCGGAAGGAAATTCAATTTTGGTAAAAAAAAGAGATGCTTGGGATATTGTCAGGCCTTTCCTACTTTGCCCCCAATGAAAAGGCTATGTATTATTTTTCTTTTCACTGCCAGCCGTTTGACAGCGCAGGATTTTGCTGCATTTGTAAATCCCATGGTGGGTACAGGTGGAGTGGGCCACACCTTTCCCGGTGCTTCCCTCCCCTATGGTATGGTGCAAATGAGTCCGGATACCCGCAACGATCCGAGCTGGGAAGGATGCGCAGGATACTGGTATCCGGATTCTCTGATTTTCGGATTTTCGCACACCCACCTGAGCGGCACAGGATGCAGCGACTATGGAGATGTGCTGCTGATACCAGGAAGCGGAAAACCGCAATTCAGCCCCCGCGATTACGGTTCTCCTTTTGACCACAAAACAGAAAAAGCATCACCAGGATACTACAGCGTACTGCTTAAGGATCATAAAATCCGCTGCGAAATGACAGCAAGTACACGCTGCGGCATTCAGAAGTATCATTTTCCGAAAAGCACTTCGCCATTTGTGCTGCTCGACCTGATGCACCGCGACAAAGTTCTGGCCTCCTCTATCCGGATCGTAAACAACCGGACCATTGAGGGCTTCCGGCGCAGCGAAGCCTGGGCCCGGGACCAATATGTTTTTTTTTCTATGGAATTTTCGAAGCCCTTTGCCGGGATTCAGTTGCAAAACCGCAGTATGGCAATCCTGCCCGGCGAGGTCATCAACAGCGATTCCATCCGGGTGGCGATTTTGTTCCCTGATTTGAAAGGTCAGGCCCTGGAAATTCGTACCGGTATTTCTTCTGTAGGGACGGAAGGTGCCCGAAACAACCGATTGACGGAAACCACAGACAAGTCTTTTGAATTTTTGGTACGGGAAGCCCGTCAACGCTGGAACGAAGAATTGGGCCGGATACAAGTGAAGGGTGGTTCGCAGAAAAACCTAAGCAATTTTTATACCGCTCTGTACCATACCATGCTGGTGCCCAATGTGTACAGCGATGCAGACGGTCAGTACCGCGGCCGTGACAAAGCCGTTCACAAAGCTGAAGGCTACACACAATACACCGTTTTCAGCCTTTGGGATACCTTTCGAGCGGCACATCCGCTTTATGCGCTCATTGACCGGAAACGGAGCCTCGATTACATCAAAACCTTTCTGGCCCAATACGAACAAGGCGGCCACCTGCCTGTCTGGGAACTGGGGGCCAACGAAACCGACTGCATGATTGGCTACCACTCAGTTTCGGTGATTGCCGATGCTCTTGCCAAAGGCATTACCGGTTTTGATGCAGAAAAAGCTTTTGAGGCCATGAAAAAAAGTGCCAACCGGAATCACCTCGGATTGCCGGCTTTCAATGCCAATGGTCACATTCAGATAGACGATGAATCGGAATCGGTGTCCAAAACGCTGGAGTATGCCTACGATGCCTGGTGCCTGGCTCAGGTGGCCCGCTATCTGGGAAAAGAGGATGAGGCCCGGCATTACGACAAGCTGGCCGCTTCCTGGCGCAATGTGTATGACCCAAAAAGCGGCTTTATGCGGCCCCGGCGAAACGGCAACTGGCTTTCACCCTTTGACCCCCGGGAAGTAAACAACCACTATACCGAAGCCAACAGTTATCAATATTCCTTTTTCGTACCGCAGGACATTCCCGGCCTGATTACACAAATGGGCGGACCGGATGCCTTCGAAAAAAAACTCGATGGTCTCTTCGGGACAGCTGCCTCTACAACGGGCCGGCAACAGGCAGACATTACCGGCATGATCGGGCAGTATGCACACGGCAATGAGCCCAGCCACCACATGGCTTATCTGTATAACTACATCGGAAAGCCCTGGAAAACACAGGCTCTTGTACACCGGATTCTGGACAGCCTGTACCAAAACACCTTCGACGGACTTCCCGGCAATGAAGACTGCGGTCAGATGTCGGCCTGGTATGTATGGTCGGCACTGGGCCTGTATCCGGTAAGCCCGGGAGGAACGGATTATGCGATTGGCTCACCGCTTTTTGAGCAGGCAAGCATCCGCCCGGAAAACGGAAGCAAAATCGAAATCAGGGCAAAAAAGCCCTCATACAAAGCCATTTACCTGAAATCCCTGCGGCGCAACGGAAAGCCTTTTGATCAAAACCTGATATCATATTCCGAATTGGAAAAAGGCTGCCTGCTGGAAGCAGAACTGAGTGAAAAACCGGAATTGATGAGGGGCAAAACTACGCCCCTTGCCGACAGTCTGCCTGAAGCCGGTTTTCTGCCTGCCCCGTTTATTGAATCCGAAAGCCGCTTTTTTTCCGATAGCGCCCGCATAGTCCTTTATCATCCCAAAGCAATGCCCCTCCGATACACCCTCAACCATGACTCCGGCCGGATTTTCCAATATTCAGGGCCATTTTTCATCAAAGAAAATGTACGCATCACAACCTGGGCGGTGTCTGACGGAAAGGAAAGCGGAAAAACCAGCGGTAGTTTTCACCGACTTCCGCATCCCGGATGGGAGGTTAAGCTGAACAGCACACCCAATCGACAGTATTCAGCAGAGGGACCAAAAAGCCTGATTGACGGAATTGAAGGCTCAGCCGACTGGCGCAAAGGAGACTGGCATGGATATCAGGGTGAAGATGTGGAAGTGGTATTTGCTTTCGGCAGGGAGGAAACCATCGGCCGGATAAGGCCGGGTTTTTTACAGGATACCCGCTCCTGGATTCTGATGCCGAGGCAATTTTCGGTGGAGTTTTCTTCTGATGGCCGGCAATGGTCGGCACCTGTAATTATGCCCCTGCAATTAGACCCGAAGGATTTGAACAATCAGGTTCTGCGGCCGGAACTTCGTTTTGCCCCTGTAAAAGCAAGGTGGATGCGACTTCGGGCCGGGCAATTCGGGAAGTTGCCGCCATGGCATGCCGGAGCAGGGGGAGATTCTTTTATTTTCTGTGACGAGATAGAAGTATTTAAAAAATAAGCCTTTACAAAAGAAATGAAGCGAAGACAGGCCATCCAAAAAGGCATGTTGGCAACAGGGGGCCTGATGCTGCTTAGAAAAAGCACAACAGCTGAAACAATACAACCGAAAACCAATACCGCCGGATTTCCTTTGGTGATTTCCACCTGGGCACCCAATGTAAAGGCCAATGCGGCGGCCTGGGAGATTTTATCAAAAGGCGGGCGTGCACTGGATGCGGTAGAGGCAGGAGTACGCATCCCCGAAGCCGACCCAGAAGACAGCAGTGTAGGCTACGGGGGCTTGCCCGACCGGGACGGCCATGTCACACTGGATGCCTGTATCATGGATGAAAAAGGCAATTGCGGTTCGGTGATGTTTCTCCGGCATATCATGCACCCGATTTCAGTAGCCCGATTGGTGATGGAGAAAACCCCGCATGTGGTTCTGGTCGGGGAGGGTGCTCTACAGTTTGCGCTGAAAAATGGTTTTAAAAAAGAAAACCTGCTCACTCCGGAGAGTGAAAAAATTTGGCGCAACTGGTTGAAAAAAAGCCAATACGATCCCATGGAAACCCTGCGGCACATGAAGAAGCCGGAAGATAAGCGCAGCAAAGGTGGCATGGACAACCACGACACCATCGGTATGCTTGCCATCGATCAAAACGGGAATCTGAGCGGGGCATGCACCACCAGCGGAATGGCCTTCAAGATGCACGGGCGCGTCGGAGATTCGCCCATTATCGGGGCCGGACTTTTTGTGGACAACGAGGTAGGAGCTGCAACTTCCACCGGTGTGGGCGAGGAGGTGATTCGCATCTGCGGTTCGCACACCATAGTGGAGGCCATGCGCTACGGAAAATCACCGCAGGAAGCCTGCAAAATCGGGGTTGAGCGCATGCTGAAACTCCGGAAAGACAACATCAAAGACCTTCAAATCGGCTTTCTTGCTGTCAACAAAGCCGGGGAAATCGGAGCTTTTTCCCTTCGGCCCGGTTTTACCTATGCATTCCGTATGGGCGACGGGCAGGATGTGGTATCGGAGGCTGAATCCCTTTTGAAAAACTAATATTTTTCACCTAAAAACTTTAATGGCAACAAAATCAGGCATCGGGCATTCATGCTCCGGATAGCAGGCCTGTGATGCGCAGGCTTGAATGTGCGCCTGTATCCTTTTCTACTTTTTATCCGCACTTTTTCTTTCGCTCTTATCGGCATGAATTCCATATCATTGCGGGCCATTGAAACAGCAAACCAAGACATGAAAGCCTTGCTTCAGGACTTTTACCAAAAAAATCCCCTGAAAACCATTTTGCTTGGCGGGCTTTTTTTCCGGCTCATTTCAGCCTTCTTCTCCCGCGGCTATGGCATGATCGACGATCATTTCCTCGTCATCGAAATGGCCCAGGCCTGGACCGATGGAATCAATCTGAATGGTTGGCTCCCCGACCCCGCAAACCCGGAGGCCCTTCCACCCGGCTTCAGCTTCCTTTATCCCGGTTTTCATTTCCTGGTGTTTTCATTATTTGAAAAAGCCGGCCTGTATACCCCTGAAACCAAAATGTTGCTGGTCAGGATTTTGCATGCCTTTTACTCGCTTTGGGTCATCTATTTCGGCTACCGCATTGCCGAAACCCTGCAAGGAAAATCCTGCGCCATACTCACCGGCTGGACTCTGTCCCTGCTGTGGTTTATGCCTTTTCTCAGCGTCCGGAATCTGGTAGAAATGGCCTGTATGGTTCCCCTTCTGTACACCACCTGGCTGTTGATTCGCCTGGAAAAAAATCAAAACACCCGTGCATTGCCCCATTTGCTGGCGGGTCTTATGGGTGGCATTGCCTTCTCGGTCCGGTTTCAAACGGCCTTTTTTCTGCTCGGCATGGGCTTGGTTTTGCTTCTCGGAAAACGCAAAAATCTGAAAGCAGCTTTCTCATTTGGGATGGGCGTTTTGGTGTCCGTTGCTGCTGTGCAGGGTGGCATTGATATGGCCATCTGGGGGCGGCCTTTTATTCAACTTCAGGGCTATGTGCTGTACAATCAGGCCAATGCCTATCAATACATCAACGGGCCCTGGTACAATTTCCTGCTCATCGTGCCGGCTGCACTTGTACCTCCTTTGGGCATCGTGTGGTTTGCCGGATGGTTTGGACTTTGGCGAAAACAAGCCCTGCTTTTTTGGCCGGGATTTTTGTTTCTGGCTTTTCACTCGGCTTTCCCCAACAAACAAGAACGCTTTATTTTCCCGCTCCTGCCTTTTGTGGCCATTGGCGGCATTATTTATCTGTATTCCCGGTTTGGTTCCTTCCAAAAATGGCCCGTTTACATGAAAAGACTGGCTTCCGTTTCTCTGGTCCTCAACGTGGTTTTGCTTTTGTTTATCTCACCGGCATCCACCCGCATCAGCCCGGTAGATACCATGATTTTTTTATCTCAACTTCCTGATAATGGATGTTTTGTATTGGAAACCACCAACACGGGCGATGAGGTTTTGCTGCCTAAATTTTACACCCGAAACTGGGCAAGGCATGTCGTCCTCACACCCCAATACCGGGCAAATCAATTCAAAGCGGATGAAAAGAACCTGACCGGTTGCCGGTTCCGGTATGTGGTTTTTCGGGAAAATGTGGATTTGGAAATCAGGAAAAAAGAATTTGAATCACAGTTTGGACTGCTCCGCCACATCAAAACCATAGAAAGCAGTTATTTCGACCGCTTTCTCTTTTGGCTCAACCCCAGGGGCAATAAAATCAAGGATTATTTCGTGTACGAAAGGCTAATCCCCCGATGATGGCCGGGAGGGGAAGTCTGAACAATACCTGCCCCGTCACAACAACATGATCAAATTCAAGGTGCTGCTTAAGATAAATCAGGCTCTGGTTTTGAAAAATACAAAAACATCCCATTACATTTGAGAAATCAATTATTTGCAAATGAAAAGCTCCTTTATCGCATTCGCTCTGTTCTTTTCTGCCACCCTGGTTTTCGGTCAGAACAACCCTTTTTTCAATGCAAATCTGAAAAAAAAGGAATTTAAAGATGTGAGGAAGAATATGGTCTTCGGACTCTCACCTTTTCATTTCTTTGACAATTCCATCTCGGTTTCCGGCGAATTCTTTTCCAAAAGTTACAAGAAAAGTGTTCGGCTGGCCCTGACAGGGATTTACCGCGACAACAAACGACTGTCGGACAAGGGTTTTGCTATGGAATTATCAGGCCGGTATTACCCCAAATCATTTGAATGCGACTCTATGGTGTGGGGCCGGAATATGGCCTCGGGCATTTACCTCGGCTATGGTGCACAGGCCGGGCTAAATGAATATATTGATTTTGCCTTCCAATATTATGATCCCATTGCGATGAAAGATTTTTCTATCGAGAGGAAAAAGACCAGTATTTGGGTGAGTCCTTTTGTTTGTTTTGGCTATCAGTTTACCTTTTATGAAGTGCTCTATGTAGATGTGTTTGTAGGGGGCGCCATTAAATTCAACAATGTGGACCGCAGCACTCCTGTTATAGGCTATGATGAAGAAAATCCGAATATCTTCCAGCGGGAATATAAAGGTATCATGCCCAAAATCGGCTTTACCATCGGCCTTGGATTGTAAGTTCTGAAGCCCCCATATTCAAGCGGTTAGAAGCTCCGGTTGCGCCTGAGTTTATCAGCAAGAAATCCTCTGACCATTTGCACCCGGTCCTCCGGAGCAGGCCTCAAACGGGCTTCGGGCAACAATCGGCACAGGGCCTCTCCTACCCCCATATCAGGAAAGAATGTGCGGAAATAATGAACAAATTTCAATACCCGCAAGCCATCCATCCAGCGGTACAGGGCCTTTCTCCGGGCCGGAATTCCGGGCGATGCTTTGCGGATTTGCTCCAGCATGGCCGGTATATTTTCCTGTTTTGCATAGGGGCCGGCCTCAGGATGCCAATGCATAAAGTCATGTAAATGGGCATCATACACAGGATCTTCCAACGATTTCTCCAAACCTTGGAGAAGAAGCCGCAGCCCTTCGAACACATCCGGATGGTAGGTGATGAGTTCCTTTTTTTTCTCCTTTTTCCAGCTTTGCTGAAACCGGCCGGTACCGAATGGCACCCTTTCGGAAATACGGGCCGAAGGAAATACAAG